>NZ_JBSFVD010000010.1:0-227868 GCF_053592135.1 Streptomyces sp. NPDC002784
GCGCCCGGTCCCGTGCCCGCGCCCGGTCCCGTGCCCGCGCCCGGTCCCGTGCCCGCGCCCGGTCCCGTGCCCGCGCCCGGTCCCGTGCCCGCGCCTGGTCCCGCGCCCTCGCCCAGTCCCTCGCCCGGTCCCTCGCCCGTGCACACGGCCTCCGCCGCGGGCAGGTCGAAGCCGCCGACGAACACCGACAGCCGTGCCCACACCAACTGCTCCTGCGGGGTGCACAGTTCATGGCTCCAGTCGACGGCCGAGCGCAGGGTGCGATGCCGGGGCGCCGCGGCGGGGTCGCCGCCGGTGAGCAACTGGTAGCGGTCGTCGAGCCGTTGGACGAGCTGGTCCACGCCCAGCGCGCGCACCCGGACCGCCGCCAGCTCGATGGCGAGCGGCAGCCCGTCGAGCCGACGGCACAGCCGGGCCACCGCCTGCTGGTTGCCCTCGTCGACCGTGAACCCGGGCAGCACGGCCGCCGCCCGGTCCGCGAACAGCCGCAGCGCGGGGAAGTGCTCGGCGGCCGAGGCACCGAGCTGCGCCGGCTCGGGTGTGGGCAGCGGCGGCACCTCGTAGAGCCGCTCACCGGCGAGCCCGAGCCGGTGCCGGCTGGTGGCCAGGATGCGCACACCCTCGGTGGCGGCCAGCAGGGTCCGCGCGACGCGGGCGCAACCGCGCGGCAGATGCTCGCAGTTGTCCAGGACCAGCAGCAGACCGCGGCCCCGCAGATGTTCCGCCAGGACGTCCAGCGGCGGCCGCCCGGATTCGTTGCGCACCCCCAGCGCGTCGGCCACGGCATGCGGCACGAACGCCTCGTCGGTCAGCGCGGCCAGGGGCACCAGCCACACCCCGTCGGGGAAGGCGCGCGCGGTCCGCTCCGCCACGTGCGAGGCCAGCCGGGTCTTGCCGACCCCGCCGGGCCCGGTCAGCGTCACCAGCCGGCCCTCGGCCAGCAGCCGTCTGACGTCCGCCGACTCGTCCCGTCGCCCCACGAAGCTGGTCAGCTCCGCGGGGAAGCCGGAGGTGCGCCGCGAAAGGGATCCGCCCACGAGCCGGTCACGCCCTCTGCTGTGGTCACGCACGCGTGCTCTTCCCCGCAGCGTAGGCAGAAGGTCCGCACGGCACGGCGGGTTCGCGGATTTCCCGCCGCTACGGGTGACCGGCCCGGGCCGCCGCCAGCACCGCCGCCACCACCCGCTCGGTCGACCCGGGATGCAGGAACAGGAACAGGTTCGGCTCGACCAGTTCCAGCTCCATCACCCGCGGCTGCCCGTCCTCCCCGTCGACGAGGTCCACGCGCGCGTACAGCAGCCCCCGCGCGTCCGGTACGGCGGCCAGGGCGCGCTCGGCGACGGCGAGTTCGGCCGCGCCCGGCGTCCACGGCTCCAGCCCCGGGTGCGCCACCTTCTTCGCGTCGAAGGCCGTCCCCGGCGCCAGCACGGCCTGCTTGCGGCTGGCGTGCAGCAACCGCCCGCCGAAGAACTGCAGCGCCCGCTCACCCCGGCTGTCGATGCTGCGCACATAGGGCTGCACCATCGCGGTGAACCCCTCCTCGTGCATCCGCGCGAGATGCCGTACGGCCGTGGCGTGCTGGTCGGGCGTGTAGCGGGCGGCATAGCGGGCGCCGGCCCCGGAGGTGGGCTTGACCACGTACTCGTGGTCGTCGGGGAGGTCCGGCGCGGCGCCCGGCGCGAGATACCGCGTGGGCACCACGGGCACGCCCGCCTCGGCGAGGTCCCCGAGGTACCGCTTGTCGACGTTCCACCGCACGACGGCCGGCGGGTTCGCCAGCCGCGTCACCTTGCCGCACCGCTCGACCCACGCCAGGAACTCGGCGGTGCGCCAGCTGTAGTCCCAGGTCGACCGGATCAGCACGAGGTCGTACGCCCCCCAGTCGACGCCCTCGTCGTCCCAGTACGCGATGTCCGCCGCGGCCCCGGCGGCGGCCAGCGCCTCGCGCAGCACCGGCAGGTCACGGTCGTGGCTCGGCTCGGGCCGGGGGTCGTAGGTGACCAGGGCTATTCGGGACACGGCGGGCTCCAGACTCGTACGGCAGGACGCCCGCAGGCTAACCACAGCGCCCGCGACCGGGACAACCGGATTGACCTTCCCCCTCGGTGAAGCCCCAGCATCGACCCATGGAGGAGATGCTGACGATCGGGGCCTTCGCGCGGGCCTGCCGGCTGTCGCCCAAGGCGCTGCGCCTGTACGACGGGCTCGGCCTGCTGCGCCCCGCGCGCGTGGACCCGGAGACGGGCTACCGCCGCTACGCCCCCGCCCAGCTCGAACGGGCCCGCCTGGTGGCCTGGCTGCGCCGCATCGGCATGCCGCTGGCCCGCATCCGGGAGGTCTGCGCGCTGGACCCGCGGGAGGCGGCGGCGGAGATCCGGGCGTACTGGGCGGGCGTGGAGGCGGAGACGGCCGTACGACGGGACCTGGCCGCGTTCCTGATCGACCAGCTGACGACGACGTCGAGGAAGGACACCACCATGCTGGAACTGCGTCACTCGGCCCACTCGGACCGCGGCCTGGTCCGCCCGGCCAACCAGGACACGGCGTACGCGGGCACCCGGCTGCTCGCGGTGGCCGACGGCTACGGCCCCGAGGGCGGCCCGGCGAGCGACGCGGCGGTGGCCGCGCTGCGCCGACTGGAGGCGGCGGACCTGCCCGCCGGGAACGTGCTGAACCTCCTGGAGGAGGCGCTCCGGGACGCCGCGCACGGGATGACGGAGGACGCCGGCACGACGCTGACGGCGCTGCTGTGGACGGGCTCCCGGCTGGCCCTGGTGCACATCGGCGACTCGCGCGCCTATCTGCTGCGCGGCGGGGGCCTGTTCCGCATCACCCACGACCACACGGTGGTCCAGTCCCTGATCGACGAGGGCCGGCTGACCCCGGAGGAGGCGGCGGCCCATCCGCAGCGCGCCCTGCTGCTGAAGGCCCTGTCCGCGACGGCGACGGAGCCCGCGGACCTCCGCCTCCAGGACGCCGCGGCCGGCGACCGCTACCTGCTCTGCTCGGACGGTCTGTCCACGGTGGTCCCCGACGCCCGGATCCGCGACGTCCTGACCACGGCCCCCGACCCGGACACCGCGGTCCGGTCGCTGATCGCCGCGGCGCACGAGGCGGGCGGCCCGGACAACGTCAGCTGTGTCGTCGCGGACGTGGTGGAGACGGCGGTCTGAGCCTCACCGGGCCGCCTCCTCCAGTACCAGCTGCGGAGCCCGGTCCGCTCCGAGCTGCCGCAGCAGCAGCGCGAGCAGCTCTCCGCAGCGGACGGTGACCTCGCTGCCGGGCGGCAGGGACCCGGCGAGGCCGATCAGCTGCCAGGCGCAGTGCGCCTCCATGAAGCACAGGTCGCGCAGGTCGAGGGCGATGCGGGCAGGTCCGGTAGGGGGCTTGCGGGACACCGCCTCCCGCAGGATCTCCACGTAGTCCGTGCGGGTGCCGGGGCTCTCCGTCACGCGCAGGGGGTGGGTGCGGGCCATGCCGTCCAGCAGGGTCTCGCCGAAGCGGCGGCGGTCGTACCAGCAGATCGCCGTGAACAGCGGGTCCGCGAAGAGGGGGGCCACCGACGCCTCGTAGTCCAGCAGGCTGCCGCTGTCGACGCCCGCCTGCGCGGCCCAGCCCATGTCCGCCGCCACCCGCAGCCCGGCCCACCCCTCCGCGTGGGCGTGTTCGACCTCGGTCCGGTACGCCTCGATCGTGCGCTCCTGGTGGAAGCCGCCGTCCGGGAGGTACATCTGCGGGGCGCGCTTCAGGGACAGCTGGCCGCGGGACCGGGCGGCCTCGGCGGCCCCGGTGCCGTCCTGGTCGAGCAGGGCGACCACCTCGTCGTCCTGGAGGTCGCCGGGGTCCAGCACCAGCAGGACCTTCTCGCGGCGGGCGAGGCTGGTGCGGGTGTAGGCGGTGAACACCGCCCACGCCGACTCGCCGTCCTCCGTCTCCAGGCAGGCGTGGTCGCCCAGTCGCAGCCGCTCGACGGGGACGGTCCGCTCGGGAAGCTCCATGACCGCGACCCTAGGCACCGGGGGATCACGGCCCCCCGGATGATCACCGATGACCGGTTCCGGCGCCGCATTGTGGGAGAAGGGGCGTCAGATCCGATCGGTTGGGTCCGACTCCGTACTGGGAACGACCGCCGGATCCACCGCCAGCCGCTGCAGCAGCCCCCATGTGAACTCGGCCACGCACGCGTGCCGGGCGCCGCCGGTGTCCGGGGCGGTGAAGGCCAGGCCCCAGCGGGTGGGTGCCGAGCCCTCCAGCGGGCGGGCCGGGGCGAAGGCCCGGGCCGCCTCGTCGACCGTGCACGACCAGGGGGTCAGGTCGTCCAGGGTGCGCAGCGGAGGCGGCTCGGCGCCCGGGGCCCGGACCAGCCATTCGTTCCACACGGCGCCGGTCGGGGCCAGCAGCACCTCGAAGCGCAGGGTGGGCCAGAGCGGGACCGGCCACAGCCGGGCCTCGCACTCCAGGTCGCCCACGGTGCGCGTCACCACCGTCTCCGGCGGGCCGAGGACCGAGCGGTACCGGGAGGCGGCGGCGCGGGAGCGGGGCGAGCGGATCATCGCCTGCCACTTCTTGTTCGCCTCCCGCATCTCGCTGATCGAGACGCCCAGTTCCTGCCGGGCCTCCTCCACCAGGTCCGGGTTGTGGTCGGCCATCCGGCGCAGCAGGACGAGCTGGAACTGAAGCGGGCCGAAGGGGCCGGGCCCCGTACTAGTGGACGGCATGCGATCCATGGTCGCGCACGGAGCCGCCTGGGCGGCGGCCGTCCGGCAGGAACAGCACCGAGTTGACGTACCGCGGACCGCCCCCGGGCAGCACCCGGCGCAGCAGACCCCGGGTGACGACGTGCTCGGCCTGCTCCTGGTGGGCCTGGAGCGGGAAGCCGGCCAGCGGGACCCAGCTGTCGCCGGGCAGCACCCAGCCGGCGTAGCGCAGCAGGGACAGGTAGGTGACCACCGGGGCGATCGGCTGGATCCGGCACTCCAGTTCCACGAACAGGGCCGGGCGGTCGCGGGCCAGGATGCCGGTCGCGCCGCGCAGCACCGCCAGTTCGTTGCCGTCCACGTCGATCTTGATGAACCCGACGTCCCGCAGCCCGAGTTCGTCGAGGGTGACGCAGCGGACGTCCAGGGCGCGGCCGTGGATGTCCCGGCGGACCAGGGAGGAGACCCCGCGGTCGCCCGCGTCGCCGGACGGCAGCCAGAGCCGGGCGGTGCCGGGGCGGTCGGAGGCGGCGGCCTGGACCACCCGGACGTTCGGCGGGGCGCCGGCGGCGAGGAGCCGGGCCAGCCGGGGGACCGGCTCGACGGTCACCACCTGGCGGGCCCGCCGCGACAGCCGCCGCGTCCAGGGGCCGTACCAGCCGCCGACGTCCACCGCCGTACCGCAGGACGGCGGGCACATCTCGGCGAGCCGGGCCAGCTCGGGTTCGAAGCGGGGGTACACCGCACGAGCGGTCGCGGCGACCAACCGGACCGGAAGGAAGGGGGCCACACGGGCCGCCAGGGTCGTGGTCATGGCCGCATCCGTTTGAGGAGCGCCTCGTGCTCGTCGTCGCCGACCTGCTCCCCGGAGGACGGCAGCAGTTGCGGGATGCCGTCGATCACCGGGTAGCGGCGGCGCAGTCTCGGGTTGTACAGCGCCTCGCCCGGATCGGCGGGACCGTCCGGCGGGAGCAGATGCAGTGGGCCCTTGTCGAGCGGACAGGCCAGGATCTGCAGCAACGGGTCGTCCGGTTTCATGGTGGGGTCAACTCCTTGGCGCCCATGGGGGGTTCGGTGCGCGCCGGCCGGTCGTGCCGGGGCATGGACAGCAGTACGGCGATGGCCAGCGCGATGCCCGCGAGGCGCAGCGCGAGCCGCAGCGGGTCCTCGGGCAGCGCCTCGCCGAACGAGAGCGTGCCGAGCACCGCCGTGTACAGGCAGGTCACGGTCGTGCACACCGGCACGATCAGCGAGGCCCGGCAGCGCTGGAGCGCGGCCTGCGACATCACCAGGCCGAACGCGCCGGTGAACAGCAGCAGATACGGGTACGGCGACCGCAGCAGACCGACGAGCGCGCCGCCGATCCCGTCGTCCGTCAGACGGCTGGACACCCCCTTGATGGCCAGCGAGCTGACCCCGTACAGCAGGCCCACCGCCACGCCGTACTCCACGCCGGTGGTCGGCAGCCGGTGCCGGTGCCGGGCGCGCCGCTCGGCGGAGCTGTACAGCCACACCCCGCCGGCCAGCGAGGGCACGCACACCAGCAGGATCAGCGGGTACGGCGCGTCCTGGCTGACCGTCTCCGAGCCTTCGCGCAGCGACAGCACGACCATCAGCAGCGCGGCGAGGATCGCGGCGAGGGCGTACCGCTCCCGGCCGCTGGTCTCCTCGCCGAGCAGCCGGGCGGAGAGCAGCACGAGCAGGACCAGGCCGGAGACGAACAGGCCCTGGGCGGCGGCGATCGGCAGCGTGCGGTAGACGGCGAGCTGGGCGGCGAATCCGGCGGCGAGCGCGAGGGAGCCGCCGATCCACAGCGGGCTGCCCAGCACCAGCCGCAGCAGCCGGGCGGGTTGCCGGACCGTCACCTCGGGGAGGGCGGCCAGGGCCCGCTTCTCCAGGACGAATCCGGTGCTGTACAGGACGTTCGCCAACAGGGCCGCGGCCACTCCCCACCACATGGTCCCCGTCCCCTTCCTAGGTCTTGCGCGCGGGTGTCTTCTGGGCGTGCAGCAGGAGGATCGAGGCGAGCGGGGGTCTGGAGCAGGCCAGCCGGTCGAGCGGGCGCAGGGGGCGCGGTACGCCGTGGAAGGGGGCGCCCGCCAGGCGGACGACCTCGAAGCCGGAGGCGGCGATGAACTCCTTCAGGGCGCGGGCGGTGTACAGGCGCAGATGGCCCACCACCTCCTTGCCCGGGCGGCCGTGGATCGCGCGCAGGCTGACCTCGGAGAAGACGGGCTGGACGCCGGCGAGGACCAGGGCGCGGTTGTACCAGGCGGCCAGGTTCGGGGTGGACAGCATCAGATGGCCGCCGGGGCGCAGGACGCGGCGGATCTCGTCGAGCGCGGCGTCCGGGTCCACCAGGTGCTCGATCACCTCGCTGAACAGGACCGCGTCGGCGGACTCGGACCGGAACGGCAGTCCGCCGCCGGTGAGTTCGCCGCGGACCGGGTCGCAGGCGAGGCGGGTACGGGCCCGGCGCAGGGCGTCCTGGGACCAGTCGACGCCGATGATGCGGTGGCCGGGCAGGAGGGGGGCGGCCACGGCGGCCGCGGTGCCGTCGCCGCAGCCGATGTCCAGGACGGTGGCGGGGGGCGTGGTGCCGAGGGCCGCGGCGAGCATGCGGGCCTGGCGCAGACTGCGCGGGGTGCCGGAGGAGACGGGGACGGCGGGGTTCTCGTAGAAGTCCCGCAGGTCCTTGGGGGGTGCGGTGGTGGTCACTCGGTCACCTCCGTGGTGTGCAGGTAGTGCTCGAACAGGTCCCGCAGATGGGCGCCGTCGCCGGGGCCGAGCAGCGCGCGGGACCAGCGCAGGGCCAGGTGCAGCCGGCCCGCCGTGGACGCGGTGGTGACGGTGAGGCCGCGGGGCATTCTGGCGGGGGCCGAGAACCAGACCGCGTCGGCGCGGCCGGCGTCCTCGCCGAAGTCGAGCGGGTACGGGATACGGCCGATGTTGCTGAGCAGGGTGGTCGACGTCCACGGGGCGGCGGCCCGGCGCAGGCCCCGGGTGAGGGCGGCCCGCCATGTCACGGGGGTGACCGGGGCGGTGAGCAGCGCCGCGCCCCGGCCCAGCTGGGGGCGGGACAGGGACTTCAGGGCACGGGTCCGCGTCGCGGTACGGCTGAGCAGGGCCCGCATGTCGGCGGGGCGCAACTCGTCGGGGCTGAACGGCACTTCGACGAGCCGGGTGCCGTTGCCGATGGGCATGGTCATGTCCCGGGGCCGGTCGTCCACCGGCATGGTGATGCGCAGGGGACGGGGCGGGGCGCCGTGCTCGCGGTTCCAGTGGGCGATGGTCAGCGCGGTGGTGACCATGAGCTGGTCGTTGACCGTGTAGGGCGAGCCCTTGGGCCGGTGGGGCAGCGCCAGCTCGGTGACGAGCACGCCGTTGCCGGGGGAGAGCTCGGGCCTGCCCGGCGCCACCCGCGCCGGGCGGGCCCAGTTGGAGGGCGTGTCGGTGAGGACATGGGGCGGCTCGGGAGGCCGGACGGGAGGCGCGGCGGCGGAGTTGTCCCGCCCGCCGTACAACTCCGCGGCGGTGGCCAGCACCCGCAGACAGGCGGGGCCGTCCAGGGCGGTGTGGTTGATGGTGAGGAAGAGGACGGTGTGAGGGAGGCGGGGAGCGGGGGCCGCCGCGGCGGGCGGGCCGGTGGCGGGACCGGCCGCGGCGGTGGGGGGCGTGGCCGGGTTGTCCGCGGGGCCCGGCTGTGCGGCGGGGCTGTCGGTGGCGGTGGGTTGGGCGGCGGGGCCGGTCGCGGCGGGATGTGCGGCGGGACCGGCCGCGGTGGCCGGGGTCGCGGCCGGGTTGTTCGCGTGGGCGGAGTGTGAGTCCGGGCTGCCGCCGACGGCGGGATGCGCTGCGGCGCCGGCCGGGAGCCGGGCGGAGCCAGAGGGACCGCGGCCGGCTGCCGTGACCGAGGCCGTTGCCTCGCTGCCCTCCGCCGGACCCGCCCCCTGGACCACCTCCACGCGGATCGGCGGTGACGCGGACAGGGACGGGGCCGTCGTCAGGGCCCGGGTGCGGGCGTCCCGGAGGGCGTCCGGGCCCGGCGGGAGGAAGGTGACCACCTCCACGTCCGGTTCCCCGGTCAGCTCCCACTCGTAGCGCCGCCGGTACCAGGGTCCCGGAGCCTCCCGCATCAGGATCCGCGGATGGCGCCGCAGCGCCTCGGCGAACGCCGTGCGCAGGCGGGCCGGGTCCAGGGGCCCGGGCAGGTGCACCTCGATGTGCACCGTCTCCGGCTCCTCCTCCTGGAGACAGTGCCGGGCCACCTCGTCCACCACCGGGAACGGGACGCGCTCAGGGGTCCGGTCGGCCCGGTGGTCCAGCGCCGTCATGTCGGCTCCCCCCGCCCCGTGCTGTCGGTGGGCCCCTGCGTCTTGCGGAACGGGATGCGCCGGGTCGGCGGGTCCTCCTCCGGTCCGGGGGCGTACGGCGGCGGCGGGGCGGGCGGCAGTACGGCGGTCGGACCGGGCTCGCCCGGCACCGCCGTCGCGGCACGGGCCTCCGCCGTCTCCTCCTCCCGCTCACCCACGCTCACCAGCGCCGCGAACAGCCCGATCAGGGTGAGGAGTTGCGCCGTGTGCCCGAAGGCTCCCGCGCCTTCCCGCACCGGCTCCCCGGCACCGACCGCCGCCACGACGCCCGCCACCGCGAGCGCCGACAGGGCGATCGGCACGAGCAGTTCATGGCGTCGGCGGGCCAGCAGCGCCAGCGCCGGCACCAGCAGCGCCCACCAGCCCGCGATCACGACCGCGACCAGCGTCAGCGCCACCGTGCCGAGCCACAGCCCCGGGGGCGGCGGCAGCGGCTGCGGGTCGTCGGGGTTCGGCTCGCGGCGGCGCCACAGCGCGAGGCCCACCAGGACCGCGAGCCCCGCCCCGGCACCGATCAGCCCGGCCTCGTACGTCACGGCGGGCTCGTACGACAGCTTCACGGTGCCGCCCTGCCCGGCCGGGATCCGCCAGCCCTGCTGCCAGCCGTCGAGGCGGACCGGCGTCAGCTCCTCGCCGTCCAGCTCGGCGCGCCAGCCGTCGTTGAAGTTCTGGTACGTCGTCAGGTAGGCCGCCGCGCCGGAGCCGACGGTCACCTCGCGGCGGTCGCCGAGCCAGTCCCGTACGCCCAGCTCCCGTCCCGCGGCGGGGGAGTCCGGGACCGTGCCCCGGGTCAGCGTCACCGCGGTCACGGTGAGGGGGCCCGCGTCACCGGCCTCGACCCGGTGCGATCCGGAGGCGAGTTCGAGGCCCGACTCCGGGCACACGGTCACGTCCACGGGACGGCGTTCCACCAGGTCCCGCACGGTGCCCCGCACGCTCGTCTCGTACAGCTCGCCGTCCACCGCCAGCACCGGGCCCTCGCCGCAGGGCAGGGAGAAGGTCCGGCTGCCTTCCGGCTTCGGGGTGCGGTAGCGGTCGAGCGCCGGGACGTACGCCTCGGTGAGACCCACCGGGAGCTGCACGTCCTCGTCGGCGAACGGGTTGAACAGGGTCAGCGGGGCCGTCTCCGTGATGGTGATGTCGAGCCGGTCCGTGGTGATCGGCGGGAAGCGGACGTTGCCGTTCTCGTCGACGCCCGCGACGACCGCGCCGTCCGGGGAGCTGATGTGCACCTCGGCGGGGCGGCTGGACAGGCCGCCCGCCGGTGGCAGCACGATCTCGCCCACCGGCTGCTTGCCCTCCCAGGCCAGATGGATGGTGGGCCGGTCGCCCGCGATCCAGGCCGTGGTCAGATCGCCGTCGGTCAGATTGCGGGCCGACAGCCCCGCGCCCAGCCGGGCCGTGGAGTCGGCCGTCGCCACGATCCGGTCCCGCTGCTCGGGCGCCACCTCGTACAGCAGCCGGTCCAGCGCCTCACCCGGCACCGCCACCGCGCTCGCGTCGATCTCGTACGTCCCCGCCGTCGCCGTGGAGAAGCGCCGGTGCAGCCCCGCCTCGGTGCCCGTCGCGGACAGGCCCGTGGGGTCGGCCGGGCGGGACAGGGAGATGATCTCGGCGCCGGCGGAGGAGTTCCCGGCGTCGGTGGGCAGCCGGAGCAGCCGGGTCACCTGGACGTCCGGCAGGGTGACCTCGGAGAAGCCCGCGCCGCTCAGGCCGGTGCTGCGCTCCACGGAGTCGACGATCGTCAGCTTCATCCAGTCCGTCGCCCCGGCCGGCGCCTTGATGCTCTGCCGCCTGCCGCTGGGCTCCAGATAGCTGGTCCTGGTGCCCTTCTCGGTCTCCACCCGCACCCGCGTCGGCGCCGACCGCACGCCCTCCTGCGGCAGCGGGGTCACCTTGAAGGCGGCCGGCATCTCGTACTCCTCGGTGAACCCGATCCGCAGCCACTGCCCGTCCGGCGAGCCGTGGGCCCCGTCGGCCCACGCGGTGTCCGGGTTGCCGTCGAAGGCGTTCACCGGGTCGTACTGCGGCAGGTGGAACAGCCAGCTGCCGTACGAGGAGGCCGACACCGAGCGGGCGCCGCGCAGTTCGGCGACCGTCTGATGGTCCAGGCCCTCGGCGGGCAGGATCTGGTGCGGTTTCTCGCCCGCGTCCTGCGTCGCGTCCGGCGCGTTGCGTTCGTCGCGGGTGTACGTGTACGACGTGTTGGCGTTGACCAGGCCGAACCGGGTGTCCGCGCGCCGCAGTCCGTCGCCGATCACCTGCACCGGCGGGGTGCCGAGCCCGGGGTGGTGGTCCCCGGTCAGCACGCTCGCCCGGCCGCGCAGCTGCCCGGCGACCGGCAGCAGCGACTCCGGGCCGCCGGAGACCACGGCGGTGTCCGCGACCGGACTCAAGCCCGCCTGCCGGGCCCGGGGCACGTCCTGGGGCGGCTGGTAGATCTCCACCGCCCGCTGCCTCGGGTACAGGCCCTCCACCTGGAGGGGGGTGTCGGGGGCGATCACCCCGCCGGTCATGACGGGCCCGTAGCCCTTCACCCGCTCGTAGCCGGACTGTTCGAGGGTGCGCTTGACGATCGTCGTCGGCAGGTTGCCGACCTGGTCGGGGTCGAGGTCGTTGCGGACGATGACGTAGTGGATGCCCGCCCGGCTCAAGTAGTCGGCCAGGCCCGGGACTTCCGCTCCGCTGGTCAGCGCCTGCTGTACGGCGTCCATGGCGCGCCGGTTGCCGGGGGTGCCGAAGGGCACGTAGTCGCGCTGCGCCCAGCGGGATTCGGCGAGCACGTCGAGCGGCTGGTCGATGGGGGAGCCCCAGGTGTAGATGCCGTGCGCGGTCGCCGGGACGACCAGGACCCGGGCGTCCGGGGAGTACTTCTCCATCCAGTCGGCCGTGGCCGACCAGTAGTCGGGGATCTCCTTGAACGAACCCGGTTGCAGGATCGAGCCGTTGAGATACGGCCACATCAGGCCCGGAAGCACGAGGACGGCCGCGATCAGCGGGGCGAACCGCCGGCCCGGCAGCGGGCGGGTGCCGGGCGCCTCGGCCGCCGCCGCGACCAGGTGGGCCAGGCCGAGGACGAGCGCGAGGGCGAGGCCGGTCTGGAACTTGTAGATGTTGCGGAAGGGGACGAGGCCGCCGTCCAGCCAGTCCTGCACCACCCCGTGGAAGGGGGCGCCGAACGCGCCGCCGTACCCGGCGAGCAGGATCAGCGCCGTCGTGAGCACGGTCAGCACCAGCCAGCGCCGCTCGGGCAGGTCCCGTCTCGCCAGGCCCGCCAGGCCCAGGCCGGCCGCCAGCGCCGAGCAGACGATCACCAGCACCGAGGAGGCGACCGCCCAGCCGGCCGGCAGCCAGGCGTCCCCGAAGTGCAGGTAGGCCACCCAGTTCCCGGCGCCGCGCAGCGCCTCGGTGGCCGCCATGGTCTCGGTGGTGGTGTGCGAACTCTCCACGTAGGGGAGGAAGTTCTCGCCGTAGACGCCGAGCAGCAGCAGCGGGATCCACCACCAGGCGGTGGCCAGGATCACCCCGGGCACCCACCAGGCGATCAGCTTGCGCTGCCGCGGTCCGGGCGGGCGGGTCAGCAGATACAGGCCGACCGGGAGCAGCGAGGCGAGGGTCGAGGCCGCGTTGACGCCGCCCATGAACGGGATGAGCAGCGCCGAGCGCAGGGCGGCGACCCGGGCGCTGTGCCGCTCGTCGACCAGCGGCAGCAGCACCCACGGCAGGAAGGCGCCGGGCAGCGCGGCCGCCGAGGTGGAGCCGACGACGATGGTGAACACCGGCCACAGCGCGTAGGTCACGGCGGCGAGCAGCCGGGAGCCGCCGCTGCCGATCCGCAGCCGCTCGGCCAGGCGCAGGGCGCCCCAGAAGGCGACGGACACGATCAGCGACAGCCACAGCCGTTCCGCCAGCCACACCGGCAGCTGGACGAGATCGGCCAGCCAGTAGAACGGCAGCATCGGCCAGAGGTAGCCGGAGTACTGGTTGGAGATGCCGCCGAAGCTGCCCTGGTCCTGCCAGAGCTGCCCCAGGTCGGACAGGAACCGGCCGGGGTCGACGGTCACTCCGAGCTTGGTGTCGAAGGTCTGCCGGCCCGGCTGCACCGCGAGGAGGAGCACGAACACCACGGCCCAGAACCCCAGCAGCCAGCGCCGCGACCGCGGACCCTCCGGGGGGCCCGCCATGATCGCGGTGGTGGGGACGGCTGCCGGGGGAGGAGCCTGGACCGTGCTCGTCATGGGTGACACCGCCGGAGGATGAGGAGGAGGTTCCAGGTGGCTATCTCACGGATGCCGGGCGCCTTGACGACGGTCTCCGCGAGAAAGGGCCAGTAGCGGGAGCGCGCCGAGACGACCGTGACGTCGTCGCGGGCGCGGACCTGCCGCAGGGTGGGCCCGATGTGCACGGCGAAGAGGTTCTCGCCGAGGGTGTGCTTGGCGGGCCTGCCGGTACGGCGCCGGTAGCGGGCGCGGGCCCGCTCGGCACCCAGGTAGTGCCAGGGGGCCCATTCGTGCCCGCCCCACGGCGACAGCCAGTTGGTGAACGACACGTAGATCAGCCCGCCGGGCCGGGTCACCCGGATCAGCTCGCTGAGGAAGGTGCCGGGGTCGGCCACGTGCTCCAGCACATTGGAGGAGAAGGTGACATCGGCGACCCGGTCGTACAGGGGGAGCAGATAGCCGTCGGCGACGACGCTTCCCTCGGGCGGTTTCTCGCCCAGCTCGTTCAGGTCCGGCTCGAAGAGGTAGGCGTGCGCGCCGCGCCGCCGGAACTCCTCGGTGAAGTACCCGCTGCCGCCGCCGACGTCGACGACGATCCGCCCGGCGACGGATCCGTCGTAGGCCTCGACCTGGTCGACGGCGTCCCGGGCGAGCAGGGAGTAGCAGGCCCCGGGGTCCTGCTGTTCCCGGAGGAAGGCCCGGAACAGCGTCAGCGATCTGCGGAACGAGGGGTCCTTGGCATAGGGGCGCGGGGCTGTGTCCGAGGTGCGGCCACCGCCGCGTGGGCGCGACCGGCCCGCACCGGCCTGTGGCCGTGTCACGATGCCCAACCCCGCACCGCCTCCGCGGCGACCGCCCGGAACTGCCGGACGGTCCGGTCCCACCGGTACCCGGCGGCATGGTCCCGCGCCGCCTTGCCCATCAGTTCCCGCCGGTGTCCGGACAGCGCCAGGGTGCACCAGGCGGCGGCGAACGAGGACTCGCCGGAGGCGAGCAGGCCGGTCTCCCCGTCGATCACGGAGTCCCGCAGTCCGGGTACGTCGAAGGCGATGGTGGGAGTCTCCCGGGCGGCCGCCTCGGTCACCACCAGGCCCCACCCCTCCACGGCGGAGGGGTGCAGCAGCAGCCAGGCCGCGCACAGCAGCCGGTGCTTCTCGGCCTCGGTGACATGGCCGGTGAACTCGACGCCGGGACCGGCGAGCTGTTCCAGCCGCTGCCGCTCGGGGCCGTCCCCGACGATGACCAGCCGGCCGCCGGTGACCGGCCGCACCCGCTCCCACAACCGCAGGAGCAGATCGATCCGCTTGTACTCGACGAGCCGCCCCACGGCCACGAACAGCGGCTCGGGGGAGCGGTCGGCGCGCGGACCCGGTTCCTCCACACCGTTGTGGACGACCCGTATCCGTTCTCGCTCGACGCCTATCGCGCGCAGCGCGTGGGCCGTGGACGGGGAGACCGCGACCAGCAGGCCGCGCTGCTGCGCGCCGGTCAGTGCCCAGTGCTCCAGCTTTCGCCCGATGCGGGCGGCCGGGGCCAGGGGCCCGCCGAACCGCATCCGCCACAGGTCGGTGTGGACGTGGTTGACCAGGCAGAGCGTGGGGCCGCGGTGCCACAGGGGTGCCAGGTAGGGCACTCCGTTGCAGACCTCGACCAGCAGGTCGGTCTCGCCGACCTGGCGGGTGAAGGCGGAGCGGGCGCGCAGGTAGTGGCCGTAGGTGCCGCCCGCGGAGACGACCCGGTAGTCGCGGTGGGCCGCGGGGCCGCCGCAGAGCAGGGTGACCTGGTGGCCGAGGCGGGTCAGACCGTCGGCGAGGCGGTCCACGAGAAGTTCGGAGCCTCCGGCGGACCGGTTGCCGAGGTCTCGATGGGCGAGGAAAACGATTCGGCGCGGCTGTGGGGGGAGCGCCGGAGGGTGCTGCGGCACCGTGGGGAACGCGGCGCGCAGCGGGGACGGCACGTGCTGGGGCATCGGTGCTCCAACATGTCTCGGGGTGCGGAACTCAGCGTGGGGGAAGAGTGCGCCGAATGAATACGGCTGGGGCGAGCTGGATGGTGCTGTGGGGGAACCGGGAGCTTCCTGGGTGACGGCTGTGGACGGGTTGTGCTCGGGTGGGTTGGACAGTTTTCGCTTCACCGTTCGCCACGGCTACTCACCGAAGTGACAATTTCGGGCTTTATTAGAACTGACGTTAAGTCACATCGTGAGCGGAGGCTGGGGCAACCCGGATGAACCGGGATCACGCCTCCCTCGTACCACCAAAACGCCCCCGGCCGCGGCGAGGACGAATCCCACCACACCCGCCCCGATCGGCAACGTCCGCCCCACCAGGCGCAGTCGGCCGCTGTCGTCCTCCGCCTGCGACACCGCCTCCTTCTGCGTCTCGGTGGTGAACGCGATCTTCCTGCTGTCGAGCAGGACCGCCGCGTCCTTCTCGCCGCCCGGCGCGCGCAGGGTGCGGCGCGGACCCGTCCGGGCATACAGCACCCGGCCCGTGGCCTGGTCGACCACCAGCTCGACGCCGTGGTTGGCGTACCACTCCTCGGCCAGCACCTGGGGGGTGTCCAGGTCGACGAGCCGTCCGGGCACCAGCCGCGTCCCGGTCTTGGTGGCCGGCACCGAACCGGTGAACCGGTAACCGGTGTACCCCTGAACCTTCTTGGTACCCCGGTAACTCATCGTGATCGTCTCACCGAGGGTGTTGTCCCACCACCGGTAGTCCCGCTTCTGCACGTCGAAGGGGAACTTCAGATAGGCCTCGCCCTCGATGTACGGCTTCTCCTCGCAGCAGTGCACCGGCCTGGTGGTCTTCCGGTCCATCACCCAGCGGTGCGGTACGTAGTCCAGCGCGTCGTGCGGGTCCTCCGCGGGCAGCGACTTGTCGGTGTCCACCGTCGTGATCACATCCCAGACGGCGTTCCCGCTCTGCTCACTCTCCGCGACATTTCCCCGCACCCGCTGGGTGACGGTGATGGTCCGGTCCGGCACGGTCTCGATCTTCTCGGTGTCGAAGACGCTGCCGGTGCCCTTGTAGACGGCGGTGGTGTCGATGTCGATGGGATTCACGGCAGCCCGTGGCTCGACGTACCAGGCGAGCATGGGTGCCAGGACCAGCAGAAACGTGCCGAGACCCAGCAGGATCAGCGACAGGGGTGAGGCGGTTCGGCGCATCCGGGCACTCCAGGGAGGTGTGGTGGCGGAGTTCGGGCCGCTCTATGGGCCGGGAACCGTAGGCGCCCCTTGACGGAGTGTCAATGTCGTGTCGACACTGGGGCGGACAGTCAGGGACGGGAAGCCCGGGTGGGGCGAACCGACAGCGGCCGCCACGAGCCGCTGACCGATGCGGCCGTACAGAGAGGCTGACCCCGCGATGTCCAGACTGCTCGCCGCCGCGCTGACCGTAGCGCTCGCCGCCGCCCTGGCGGTGGGAGCCGCGCTCGGCGTGGTCGCCCTGCTGGAGGCCACCCCCGACCAGCCGAACAACCCGCTGATCACGTACGAGCATGCCGGCCAGGGGAGTTGACCCGTGCCGCCCGCCGCCCGCACCGACGCCGCCTCGACCCGCTCGGCCTGGCACGACGTCCCCCGCCTGAAGGTGCGCCGCTTCGCGGCCATCGCCATGGCGGAGGCACCGGAGCTGGCCGAGCAGATCATGCACGAGATCCGCCGCGAGTACCCCCATCTCCCGGTCGTCCTCGACGAGTCGGGCGAGCCGATGGCCCTGATCGGCATCCGCCGGGCGATCGAGGTCTTCGTCCAGCACCTGGAGACCGCGGAGGGCCGCCCCAGGGTCCCGCCCGGTGTCTTCCAGGAGTTCGGCAGGGGCGAGGGCCTCAACGGCCGCAGCCTGGACTCCCTCCAGGCGATCTACCGCATGGGGGTACGGCTGGCCTGGCGCCGCTTCGCCGACATCGGCCAGCGCGTGGAGATCCCGCCACCGGCGATGTACGAACTGGTCGACGCGGGCTACGAGTACCTCGACGGCCTGGTGGACCAGTCGGTGCGCGGCTACGCCGAAGCCGCGGCGCGCCAGGCCGGGGAACGGCTGCGCCTGCAACGCCGCCTGATGGAACTGCTGCTGGTCGAACACCACCGGGGCGACCCGGCCGAGGCCCTGACCGAACGGGCCGCACGGATCGGCTGGCCGCTGCCCCAGAAGGTCGCGGTGGGCGTCCTGCTGCGCCCGGCGCGGGAGGCGGTGGCCCCGGCGGTGGGCCAGGGTGTGCTGCTGGACATGGAGTACGAACAGCCCCGGATGGTCGTCCCCGAACCGGACGCCGCGGGCCGCTCGGAGCTGCTGCACCGGGCGCTGACCGGCTGGTCGGGCGCGATCGGCCCACCGGTGCCGCTGCCGGACGCGGCGAAGTCGCTGCGCTGGGCGGAGGCGGCGGTGGCGCTGATGGAACGCGGCCTGTTGCCGGCGGGCGAGGTGCTGTACTGCACCGAGCACACCGAGGCGCTGGTCCTGCTCCAGCCGGAGGAGCTGATCGACGACCTGGCCCTGCGCTGCCTCGCGCCGCTGACCCACTGCGGCCCCAGCCACGGCCGCCGCCTCGCCGAGACCCTGCTGGCCTGGCTGGAGACGAGGGGCGGCGCCCCCGAGGTGGCGGCCCGCCTCGGCGTCCACCCCCAGACGGTCCGCTACCGGCTGCGCCAGATCCGCGAACTGTGGGGCGACGAGATAGACGACCCCGACCGCCGCTTCGAGCTGGAACTGGTGCTGCGGGCGCAGCGGTTGCGGGGCCGTCTCGGCGAGTTCCGGCGCGGCTGACGCCGGCGGCGGCCCGCCCGTCACGTCCGCCGGGACCCCACGGGCAGCCGGGCGAGGTCGGTGCCCACGATCACGCGGCCCGAGTAGCCCTTGCTCGCCTTGGTGTGCCAGGTCGCGTCGGAGACGACGTTCGTGGCGCCCGGGACCAGGTGGCTCAGCACCAGCGTGTCCACGCCGGCGCGTTCGGCGATCGGCCCCACCCGTGTCGCGTCCGTGTGGCTGATCTCCATGTGCCGCAGCTGCGCCGGTCTCAGCCCGCCCAGGGCCAGTGTGTCCAGGTCCATCACCTCGTGCACCAGCACGTCCGCGCCCCGGGCCAGCCGCGCCACGTTCGCGCACGGCGCGGTGTCCCCGCTGAACACCACGGAGCCGTCGGCGGTGTCGAAGCGGTAGGCGAAGGAGGGGAACACCGGCGGATGGTCGACGAGCACCGCGGTCACCCGGACCCGGTCGTCCCGCATCACCTCGAACGGCTCCATCGCGGGCGCCATCAGCTTGCGCGGCCCCGCGCCCCTCGGCAGCGGGAAGCGCACGTCGTGCGGCCGGATCAGGGTGCGGATGTCGGGCCAGCCCTCGCTGCGCATCCGTACGTTGATGTCGTAGGCGGTGGCCGCGATGTGCCCGGCGATCAGGTCCTCGATGCCGGGCGCGGGCTCCGACGGGCAGACGGTCCCCACCGGCCGGCCCTTCGGCCAGACGGCGGGCAGGTTCCCCGCGGAACCCGGCCCGTAGACGTCCACCGCGCCCTCCAGCGGCTGGAACCCGCCGAAGCGCAGCCACAACAGGGCGTACAGGTCGGACAGATGGTCGGAGTGCAGGTGCGTGACGAAGACCGCCGCGAGCTGCCCGGCCGTCAGCCAGGACTGCGCGTACCGGCCGAACGTGCCGGGGCCGCAGTCGACGAGGTAGGCCCGGCCGTCGACGACCAGCGCGGACGCGATACCGGCGCGACCGTGCATGGGGACGGGGCCGCCGCTGGTGCCGAGCAGGATCAGCTCGGTGCCACGGCTCGGGCCGGGTGCGGCGTGCGCGGGGTGCGGGGTCAGGGCGGCGGCCGTGGTGAGGGTGGAGGCGGCCGCGGCGGTGCGCAGCAGGGCGCGGCGGGTCGGGGAGGCGGGAGATGAGGGCATGACGGATCCCGGGTGGAGAGGGGGTACGGCTGGGGGTACGCGGTGGGGGCGCGTGTCAGGTGCTGTTCGTCTTCCGTTGCAGTGAACGGCGGTGACGCGTTCAGGGCTTTGGGCCGACAGCCCAAACTCCGGCCGCTGTTTGGGACGGGGAGCCGGGAGCCCTCTACCCCGGCCCCAGCAGCCGGGCGACTTCCAGCGCCATCCGCAGTTCCAGCGCGTCCTGCTCCAACGGCCGCCCCAGCAGCTCCATGGCCCGCCGCACCCGGTACGTCACCGTGTTGCGCGCCACGAACAGCCGCTCGGCCGCCCCCTGCGGGCTCCGCCCCTCGGCGAGATACACCCGCAGCGTCTCCCGCAGCTCCCGCACCCGCGGATCATCGGCCCCCAACGCTCCCAGCACCCGTGCCGCGAACCACCGCGCGTGCTCCGCGTCGGCCGTGAGCAGCGCCGCCGTGCTGATGTCGGCGTAGTCGCACAGCCACCCCGTACGGCCCAGGCGCGCCACCCGCTCGGCTTCCCGGGCGCCGCGGTGGCTGCGCCGGAAGCCCTCGACGCCGTATCCCACGGGCCCCAGCGCCGCCCGCAGTGGTCTGCGCTCGGGGACCAGCGCGGGCAGCCCGGCCAGCACGCCGGGGGCCGGTGCGGCCGGCCAGCAGGCCCACGCCCACAGCTCGGTGGCGCCCGCCGACACGGCCAGCAGGCTCTCCCCGCCGACCGCACGGCACAACTCCGCTGCCAGGTACCGCAGTTCGTCGGCCGAGGTGTCCTGGGAGGCGGAGGTGAGGATGAACGCCACGTGGTGCCGGGCCAGTTCGTAGCCGAGGGTGCGCGCGGCGACGGCACCGCCGATCAGCCGTCCGGCCAGCAGGTCGTCCACCGTGCGGCGGCGGGCCGCTTCGGTGCTGCGCCGCCACCGGTCGCGTTCGGCGACGTACTCCTCGGCGAGCCGGCTGGCCTGGACGTCGGCGTAGACGAAGAGCAGCCTGCTGATCCGGTGGGTCTCCTCGGCGCGGGTCTCCACGGGCTCCTTGTCGAGCGCCTCCATCAGCCGGGCGTGCAGATAGGCGTGGCCGAGCCGGACGCCGCGAAGCACCCGGTCCAGCGGGATGTTGCGGCGGGCCAGTTCGGCGTTGCCCGCCACCGCCTCCGGTGCCACCAGCGCCTCGGTCGGCTCGGGTTCGGTGGCCA
Organism: Streptomyces sp. NPDC002784; assembly: GCF_053592135.1. NCBI lineage: Bacteria > Bacillati > Actinomycetota > Actinomycetes > Kitasatosporales > Streptomycetaceae > Streptomyces > Streptomyces sp. NPDC002784. Next base: position 20,378 of record NZ_JBSFVD010000010.1, read on the forward strand.
GTCCCCGCAGGGCCGTCAGTACGGTGGCCTCCACCGCCCGCTGGAACGGCGGGTACGCGCCGGGGGTGCCGTGCTCGGGCACCTGCCGCACGATGTGCGCCGCCATGTCCCGGGCCACCTCGACGGCCCAGCCGACCGGCCCCGGACCCAGGGGCTGTTCGGCCACGGCCAGCGTCTCCGGTGGACACGCCGGTTCCGGCGGCACCGCGGACGGCGCCAGACGCAGCAGCCACGAGGATCCCGAACCGGCGGTCACGCTCACCGGGCCAGTACAGCAGACGGCGCCCGGACCCGCGTCCCCCTCGTCACGGCCGCGCCCCCGCCAGCCCGCGCGACCGCAGCACCCTCCGCTCCAGCGGCGCGAACAGCAGCAGGTCCACGGCGATGCCGACCACCAGGATCTCCCCGATGGTGGCGAGCACCAGGGCCATGTCCTGGTAGGTGCGGGCGTTCTCCAGCAGCTGGCCGAGCCCGAGGCCCAACTCGGGTGAGCTGGCGATGAGTTCGGCCGCCATCAGGGACCGCCAGGAGAACGCCCAGCCCTGTTTGAGCCCGGCCAGGTAGCCGGGCAGCGCGGCGGGCAGCAGGATGTACCGGACCCGGGCGGCCCCGGTGGCGCCCAGCACCCGTCCGGCCCGCAGATACAGGGGCGGCACCTGGCCCACGCCCGCCAGCAGCCCGTTCGCGATGGAGGGTACGGCGCCCAGCAGGACGACCGCGTAGATGGTGGCGTCGGTGAGCCCGAACCACACGACCGCCGCCGGTACCCACGCCACCGACGGCAGCGACTGGAGCCCCGACAGCACGGGACCGATCCCGGTCCGCAGCGGCCGCACCGCGCCGAGCAGCAGTCCCAGCGCCGTGCCGATGACGACGGCCGCCGCGAACCCGAGGGCGCCGCGCTGCATGCTCGTCCACACCGTGGAGAACAGCGTGCCCTCGTACCACTGGTCCGACAGCACCCGCCACACGTCGGCCGGGGACGGCAGCAGGTAGTCCGGCTTGACCTCGGCTTCGTAGGCGACCTGCCAGGCGAGCAGGACGAGGACGACGGCGGCCACGGGTGGCAGCACCCGTTCCCGCAGGATCCGCCGCACGGGCGTCCGGGCGGGCCGGGCGGGTGCGCTGTCCAGCGCGTCGAGACCGGCCTCGACGGCCGCGGACTCGTTCACCTTGCGGGGAGCGACCGTCTCACCGGCGGCCATGGCGGCGGATCTCCTCCCGCAGCGCGTCGGTGACCCGGGACGTCAGGGCGGCTTCGGGAGTGCCGGTGGCGGCCCACTCGCGGGCGATCCGGCCCGGCCGGGAGGACAGCAGCACGACCCGCTGCCCGAGCCGGACCGCCTCGCGGACGTTGTGGGTGACGAAGACGACGGAGAGCTTGTTCTGCGACCAGATGCGGGTGAGCTCCTCGTGGAGCACGTCCCGGGTGATGGCGTCGAGTGCGGCGAACGGCTCGTCCATCAGCAGCACATCGCCCTCCTGGGCGAGCGCGCGGGCCAGGGCGACGCGTTGGCGCATACCGCCGGACAACTCGTGGACGCGCTTGCCGTAGGCGTCCTTCAGCCGGACCAGTTCGAGGAGCCGGCGGGCCTCGTCCGGCCGCTCGCGCCGGGGCACCCCGCGCAGCCGCAGGGCGAGTTCGACGTTCCGGCCCGCGGTCAGCCAGGGGAACAGAGCGTGGTCCTGGAACATCAGCGCGGGCCGTCGGCCGCCGGTGACCTCGATGGCGCCGGCGGACGGCCGGTCGAGTCCCGCCACCAGGTTGAGCAGGGTGGACTTGCCGCAGCCCGAGGCGCCGAGCACACAGACGAAGTCCCCCCGGCCGACGGTCAGGCTGATGTCGTCCAGGACCGTCTGGCGCCGCCCCGCGGTGTCGAACCACTTGGAGACCCCGGTGAGCCGTACGGCCGGCTCCTCCACCTCGGCCAGGGCGATCGGGCGGGCCGGTGATACGGCCCGCAGCGCTGTTTCTGACATGTGATCAGATCCTTCGGGTTCAGGTGGTCGGAGTGGCCGCGACACCCAGGTCGGCGTCGTCCACGGCCGGTTCGCCCCGCTGGGCGAGGACCCGGTTGAGCAGGCGCAGATCGAAGATTCCGTCCAGGGCCGCACGGCTGCCGTGGAGCAGCCCGAGCCGGTCGGCCCGGTCCGCCTCCTCCAGGAGCGTCGCGGCGAGCGGATCGTCGGTGAGGCGCACATGACGCCACGCCGCGTCGAGGACGCCGGACTCCAGTGGCCGGCCGGTCACCGCCTCGATGGCGTCGTTGACGGCCGCCTTGCCTTCGGCGGGGCGGCTCTTCAGCCAGGCGTTGGTGCGTACCGAACCGCGCAGCACGGCCTCCACGACGTCCGGATGGTCGGCCAGGAACGACGGGGAAACCACCACCAGGGCGGTGACGAAGGCGCCGCCGTCCCACAGGTCCGACTCGTCGAGGAGCACGCGTCCGCCGGCGGCGACGAGCTGCGCGGCCACCGGCTCCGGCACCCACGCCCCGTCGATCGTGCCCCGCCGGAAGCTGGTCGGGATCTCCTTGGGCGACTGCCGTACCACCGTGACGTCACCGCGCCCGGTGCGCGGGTCCACCTCCCAGCCCTGCTCGCGGATCCAGTGCAGCAGCGCGACGTCCTGGGTGTTGCCCGCCTCCGGCGTCGCGATCCTGAGCCCCCGGACGTCGGTGCCGCGCACCTTCGCGTCGCCGTCGACGACCAGAGCGACCCCTCCCGAGGCGGCACCCGAGACGATCCGCAGTCCGCGCCCCCCGGACCGCAGGTAGCCGTTGACGGCAGGCGACGGTCCCATCCACGCGATGTCCACGGCGCCCGCGTTGAGCGCCTCCAGCGCGGACGGGCCGCCGTTGAAGACCTGCGTGCGCAGCCGGGTGCCGCCCAGCTCGCGGGTGAAGGAGCCCTGCTGGACACCGGCCAGCGCGGTGGCGTGGCTGACGTTGGCGAAGTAGCCGACGGAGACCTCGTCCGCCGACAGCGGTGGTCCGGTGCCCACGGCCGGTGCCGCCGCCGCCCCCGGCGCCCGGGACCCGTAGCCGCAGCCCGCCGCCAGGAACAGCAGCAGGAGCAGCGCGAGGACCGCGTGCAGCGGACGCCGGGAGCGGGGGGACGCCGGGCTGCGCTCAGGCAGCCGCATCGGGGGATCCCGGAGCGGTCGCGCCGACCATGCCCGCGGTCAGCGTGGCGCCGTCGGCCGGGTCGATCAGCACGAAGCAGCCGGTGCGCCGGCTGTCCTCGTACCGGTCGAACGCCAGCCGCTCGGCGGTGCGCAGGGAGACCTGGCCGATCTCGTTCAGGTCGAGCCGTCCCGGCCCGGGGATCCGGCGGACCACCGCGCGCACGGTGCGCGAGGTGTGCTTGAGGAGCACGTGGTCCCCGGGTTTCAACGGCCGCTCGTGCAGATGGCACACGGCCGCTTCGACGTCCCGGGACACCGTCGGGAGCGCCGACGCCGGGACGATCAGGTCGCCTCGGGAGACGTCCAGGTCGTCGGCGAGCCGCAGCGCGCCGGACTGCGGCGAGCGGAGCAGCTCGGCCGGGGCGCCCAGCACGTCGATGCCGGTGACCGTGGTGGTGCGCCCGGACGGCAGCACGGTGACCCGGTCGCCGGCCCGTAGCGCACCGGCGGCGACCTGACCGGCGTAGAGCCGGACGTCCCCGGAGCGGATGACGTACTGGACCGGGAACCGGGCGGGTCCGTCGGTCACCTCGTCCGCGACCGGGACGCTCTCCAGGTGCGCGAGGACGGTCGGGCCTTCGTACCAGTCCATGCGCGGGGACTTCTCGACGACGTTGTCACCGGCGAGCGCGGAGATCGGGACGGCGGTGACCTCGGGAATGCCGAGTTCGGCGACGATCCGCCCGAACTCCTCGGCGATGCCCAGGAACACGGACCGCTCGTAGCCGACGAGGTCCATCTTGTTGACGGCGAGGACCACGTGCGGCACCCGCAGCAGCGCCGCGACGGCCGCGTGCCGCCGGGTCTGCTCGACCACGCCCTTGCGGGCGTCGACGAGGATCACGGTCAGCGTGGCCGTCGAGGCGCCGGTGACCATGTTGCGGGTGTACTGCACGTGTCCGGGGGTGTCGGCCAGGATGAACCGGCGCCGGGGCGTGGCGAAGTAGCGGTAGGCGACGTCGATGGTGATGCCCTGCTCGCGCTCGGCGCGCAGCCCGTCGGTGAGCAGGGCCAGGTCGGGGCCCTCGCCGGAGGACGCGCGGGCGACGGCCTCCAACTGGTCGGCGAGGACGGACTTCGAGTCGTGCAGCAGGCGTCCCACGAGGGTGGACTTGCCGTCGTCCACCGAGCCGGCGGTGGCCCAGCGGAGCAGGTCCGGCTCGGTCGGCTGGGCGGTGGCCATGGGGTTCACGCGTCCTTTCGGTGTGCCGGAGCCGGCGCTCAGCCGGGACCTGGCTTCCTGGAAGATGCCGCGCACCAGCAGTGCGGCGGTGGAATGAGGGGGGTGGCCGGGGGCTGTCAGGTCGGCGCTCACGTCAGAAGTACCCCTCGCGTTTGCGGTCCTCCATCGCGGCCTCCGACAGCCGGTCGTCGGCCCGGGTGGCGCCGCGCTCGGTGAGCCGGGAGGCGGTGATCTCGACGATCACGTCGTCGACCCCGGACGCCTCGGAGAGCACGGCGCCGGTGCAGGACATGTCGCCCACGGTGCGGTAGCGCACCCGGCGCTTCTCCACCGGCTCGCCGTCCCGCGGGCCGCCCCAGTCGCCCGGCGCCAGCCACATCCCGGACCGCAGGAACACCTCACGCTCGTGCGCGAAGTAGATGGACGGCAGCTCGATGCCCTCGCGGGCTATGTACTGCCACACGTCCAGCTCGGTCCAGTTCGACAGCGGAAAGACGCGCACATGCTCGCCGGGCAGGTGACGGCCGTTGTACAGCTGCCACAGCTCGGGCCGCTGGCGGCGCGGGTCCCACGTACCGAACTCGTCCCGCAGGGAGAAGACCCGCTCCTTGGCCCGTGCCTTCTCCTCGTCGCGCCGCCCGCCGCCGAACACCGCGTCGAACCCGCCGCCGCTGATCGCCTCCAGCAGCGGCAGCGTCTGGAGCGGATTGCGGGTGCCGTCGGGGCGTTCGCGCAGCACACCCCGGTCGATGTAGTCCTGTACGGACGCCACATGGAGGGTGAGCTCCTGTGCGGCCACCACCCGGTCCCGGTAGGCGAGCACCTCCGGGAAGTTGTGCCCGGTGTCCACGTGCAGCAGCGCGAACGGCAGCCGCGCCGGTGCGAACGCCTTCAGCGCCAGATGCAGCATCACCACGGAGTCCTTGCCGCCGGAGAAGAGCAGCACCGGCCGCTCGAACTCGCCGAGCACCTCCCGGAAGATGTACGCCGCCTCCGCCTCCAGGACGTCGGTGTGTCCGAGCCGGGCGGCAACCGTGCTCACAGCACCCCCCGTTGGGTCATCAGCGCGTGCACGGCGTTCACCGACTCGGCCACGGACTGGAGTTGGGTCTCCACCCTCGCGTCCGGGTGCTGCGGAGGCTCGTAGGGGTCGTCGACACCGGTGAGGCCGGACAGCCGCCCCGCGCGGGCCTGCGCGTACAGGCCCTTCACATCGCGTACGGCACACACCTGGAGCGGTGTCGCGACATGCACCTCCAGGTACGGGGTGGCGCTCGCCTCGTGCCGCTTGCGGACCGCCTCCCGGCTGTCGGCGTACGGCGCGATGACCGGGACCAGCACCAGGATGCCGTTGCGTGCCAGCACCTCGGCGACCAGGCCGATGCGCTGCACGTTGGTGTCCCGGTCCTCGCGGGTGAAGCCGAGGCCGGCGCTGAGGAAGGTGCGGATCTCGTCGCCGTCGAGCACTTCGACACGCCGCCCTTCCCGGGTGAGGCGGCTTGCCAGGGCCTGGGCGAGCGTGGTCTTGCCGGAGCTGGGCAGCCCGGTCAGCCACACCGTGGCGCCCGGAGCCGGAGGGGTCCTCATGCGCTGCTCCCCGCCGTCGTGGCGGCCATGGGGACGACACCGTGCGCGGCGAGCACGGCGAACCCGGGGGCGCACGCCTGGTCCAGCTCCGCGCGCTCGGCGTCGGGCAGGTCCCGCCAGGACGACGAGGGCGCACCCACCTTGGCCGCGCAACGGCGCTCCCAGTCGCCGTCCACGAAGTCCGCGCCGAGGAACTCCCCGATGCGGTGCAGGGACTCCTCGGGCGCGGCGAGCAGGTCCTCGTACCACAGGTGCAGCACGTTCTGTTGCGGCACCATCGACATCGCCTCCATGCCGCGCTTCATCTCGTCGGCCCAGTACGTGCCGAACAGCGACACCGGGAGCCGGTAGTCGCGCACGGCGTCCGCGTCGAAGCGGTCCGGCAGGAACGGCAGCAGCTCCTCCGGTACGAAGCCCAGGTCCCGTCCGGTGTCCGGCGCGGGCGGCTCGGCGTACGGGTCGTGGCCGAGGGTGAGATGCAGTGCCATCACCACCGCCGCCATCCGGAAGCCGGTGTGCCGGCTCATCGACAGCGCGGTGTCCCGGCCGTCGCGCACGATGTGCAGATAGCGGGCGTCGGGGAAGTGCTCGCGGAACTGCCCGGCGAGGATCAGCGAGCCGCCGCTGCGCTCGGCCCACAGGGTCTTGCCGAAGCGGGCGCACAGCCAGGCGAACAGGCGCCGGTAGTGCTCACCGGCCCGGGCGTCCGGGAACCCGGCGACGGCCGCCCGGAGTTCGTCGTACAGCTCGTCGGGGGTGTCGGACAGGTGGGGGAGGGTGGTCATCAGGACGGCCGGTATACCGGTGGCGGCCTGGAAGCGGGTGGTCGCCGAGGGACGGTAGAGGACTTCCCTGGGGGCCAGGCCGTGGGCGCCCAGCAGCCGGTTGACGGTGTTGCGGGCGGACAGGACGTTCCAGAACTCCGCCGCCGTGAGGGGGCCTTCGGGGAAGACCCGGGCGGTGATCCGGTACATGTCCGTGAGGTGGTTGAAGAGCTCGGACAGGCTGAGGGCCTGCGGGTGCTCGCGCAGCAGCTCGGAGACCAGGGTCGAGCCGCAGCGTCCGGTGCCGGTGACGAAGACCTGGCCCGGTGAGGTCGGAGTGGGCATGGCGCAGCTGTTCCTTCCGTGCGTCCTTGGGGCGGTGTCCGTGGGGTCGTGCGGGAAGGTGTTGCGGGCGAGCCGGCGGAGTGCGGTCCGCCGGTGCCCCGGCCGGTGTCAGGTCCGGCGCAGCAGTGCCGCGTACAGCGTGAGGCCGGGGCCGAAGGCCATGGCGACCACCGGTCCTTCGGTGCGGGGCAGGCGCTCGAGGACCATCAGGACGGTGGGCGAGGAGCAGTTGCCGCACTCGTCGAGGACGCCGTAGGAGGCGTCGAGTGCGCCGGCGGGCAGTTCGAGCCGCTCGCCGACGACCTCCAGGATGCGCTTGCCGCCCGGGTGCACGGCCCAGCCGGTGACCTCCTCGGGCTTGAGCCCGTGCGGGGTGAGCAACTGGTCGCGGACCACCTCGCCGACGTGCTGCGCGAGGACGTCGGGCACCCTCGGCGAGAGGCCCATCTTGAAGCCGAGGTCGGTGATCTGCCAGCTCATGAGGTCGGCGGTGCTGTGGTCGGTGACCGCGACGACGTCGAGGACCTCGTAGCCGGAACCGGCGTCGGGCTCCAGGACGACGGCCGCGGCGGCGTCGGCGAACAGCGCGTGCGCCACGATCTGTTCGATGTCCTGGGTGGGCGGCTGGACGTGCAGCGAGGTCAGCTCCAGGCAGAGCAGCACCGCGGGACGGCCGCGCGAGGCGACGAAGTCGGAGACGGCACCGAGTGAGGGGACGGCGGCGTAGCAGCCCATGTGGCCGATGAACAGCCGCTGGACCTTGCTGCTCATGCCCAGCTCGTCCGCGAGCCGTAGGTCGAGGCCGGGCGTGGTGTAGCCGGTGCAGGAGGCGACGGCCAGCATGCCCACGTCCGACGGGGCCAGGCCCGCGGACTCCAGGGCTTCGGAGACGGTGCGCCTGCCCAGCGGCACGGCCTCCTCGATGTAGCGCTCCATGCGCTGTCCCGTGCTCCAGCCGGACACTGCCCGCTCGGCGCGCGGGTCCACGGCCGTGGAGCGGGAGCTGATCCCGGAATTCTCGAATATCCGACGTGCCAGCGGGAAGCCGTCGTAGTGCTCCAGGAAGAATTCCTTCCAGAGGTCGTCCTGGCTGGTCCGGGTATCCGGGAAGGAATGCGAGGACCCGGTGATGACGGGGCGCGCGGCGGCGCGCAGCCCATGACGGGCAGGGGCGATTTTCGCTTCGAGATGCATGCGTGTTTCCCTTGGCTTTCGGGCGGCGTAAAGGAGGGAATCGTGCGTGCCGATGGAAGTCGACCCGGGCCTCTTTGCGCAGGTCAGACTCTCCAATGAACATGCGCTGGCGGGCGCATGGAAGATGGAAAGAAGAGTGGTCAGACTCTCCCCCGTTCGATCCGGATGCCGATCCGGTGACCTCAGTCAAACACGGGAGTTCCGGTGGAATCAAATATTCCAGGGTAAATTTCCGTGCCGGTAACATCAAGCGGCGTAAAAACGTCGGCCTGCCTCCCGGTAAACTCGGGAGGCAGGCCGACATCGCGTTATTCCGACCGGTTCTGATGTCTGGAATCAATTCCCGGGTAATTCAGCCAGAGCCGACATTGATTTCGGTCAGGGGCCGCGCGGGCCCGGTGCCGGCCGGCTCGTGCAGCCGTGCGCCCTCGATGTCCAGATCGGGCAGCAGCCGGTCCAGACGGCGTGGCAGCCACCAGGCGCCGCGTCCCACCATCGCCAGGACCGCCGGCACCAGGGTCATCCGTACGACGAAGGCGTCCACCAGCACGCCGAAGGCCAGCGCGAACGCGATGGGTTTGACGATGGCGTCCTCCGTCGCCACGAAGCTGGCGAAGACGAAGAACATGATGAGCGCCGCCGCCGTCACCACCCGCGAGGCCTGTCCGGCCCCGTCGATCACCGCGTCCCTGGCCCGGCCGGTGCGCACCCACTCCTCGCGCATGCCGGACACCAGGAAGACCTCGTAGTCCATGGCGAGTCCGAAGAGCACGGCCATCAGGACGATCGGCAGGAAGCTGACGACGGGCCCGGTCCTGGCCACGTCCAGCGCGTCGGCGAGCCAGCCCCACTGGAACACGGCCACGACCGCGCCGAAGGACGCCCCGACCGACAGCAGGAAGCCGACGGTCGCCTTGACGGGCACGACCAGCGAGCGGAACACCAGCAGCAGCAGGACGAGGCAGAGCCCGACGACCACCGCCGCGAACGGCAGCAGGGACGCGGTCAGCCGGTCGGAGACGTCGATCCCGATCGCCGTGGTGCCGGTGACGGAGACGGCGGCGCCGGTCTCCCGCTCGATGACGGCCGCGTCGCCGCGGATGGCGTCGACCAGGTCCTGCGTCGACTCGTCCTGGGGACCGCCCTCCGGCACGACCTGGATCACCGCCCGCCCGGACTCCGGCGCGTACTGCGGCGGGCCGACCTTGACCACGCCCGGCAGCTCCCGCACCCGTCCGGCCACGGCGGCCGCCTGCTGCTGCCCGGCCTGGCCCCGGGTGTCCGCCTCGGCGAGCAGGAGCAGCGGCCCGTTGAAGCCGGGCCCGAACGCCTCGTCGACGGTGTCGTACGTCTCGCGCTGCGATGTCCCGTGCGCCGCCGTGCCGTTGTCGGGCAGCGCGAGCCGCAGGTCGGCGGCGGGCAGCGCCAGGGTCACCAGGGCGGCGACGGTGCCGGCGACGACGAGCAGCGGGCGCCGGGTGACGAGCCGGGCCCACCGCTGCCCCAGGACGGAAGCCTTGGCCGCGGCCTCCTCCTGCGCGGCTTCTTCCGTGACGTCTTCCGTGACGTCCTTCGTGGCCTTTCCCGTGTTCACCGCAGGGCCCTCCCCGGAGGCAACCGCCGCCCGCCGCGCGGCCCGTGACCCCGGCCGGGGCGTGAGCCGGGCCCCCGCGAAGCCGAAGAGCGCCGGGAGCAGCGTCACCGCGACCAGCACGGCGATGAGCACCGTCGCCGCCGCACTCAGGCCCATGACCGTCAGGAACGGGATGCGCACCACGACCAGCCCGACCAGCGCGATGACGACCGTCGTCCCCGCGAAGACCACCGCGCTGCCCGCCGTCCCGACCGCCCGCCCCGCCGACTCGCGCGGTTCCATTCCCTGGGCGAGCTGGGTCCGGTGCCGGGACAGCACGAAGAGCGCGTAGTCGATGCCCACCGCCAGACCGAGCATGAGCGCGAGGCTCAGCGCGGTCGACGACACCGTCACCCCCGAGGACAGCGCCAGCAGCCCGGCGAGCCCGGTACCGATGCCGACGAAGGCGGTCAGCAGCGGCATCCCGGCGGCGAGCAGCGAACCGAAGGTCAGGGCGAGCACCGCCAGCGCGACCACGACGCCGAGCAGTTCGATGACGCTGGGGGTGAGGACGCCGTTGCCGTACGCCTGACCGCCGACGGAGACCTCAAGGCCCGCCTCCTCGGCGGCCGAGGTGGTCTCCTCCAGGGTGTCGAGCGTGCCGTCGTCCAGGTCGGAGCGGGCGGCGTCGTAGTTGACCTGGGCGAGTGCGGTGCGGCCGTCGGGGGTCACGGTGCCGGCCCGGTCGGGCGGGATCACCGCGGCGACCTGCGGGGCGTCCTGCGCGGCGGCCAGGGTCCGCTGGATGCCCTGTACGGCCCCTGGATCGGTGACCTTGGTGCCCTCGGGCGCGGTGAACACGATCTGGGCGCTGGTGCCCGCGGCGGCCGGGAAGTCCTTGGCCATGGTGTCCTGCGCCCGCTGGGACTCGGAGCCGGGAATCGTGAACTCGTTGTCGAGCTGGCCGCCCACGACGAGCAGCGCGCAGACGCTGCCGGTCAGCACGGCGAGCCAGGCCGCCAGGACGAGCCGCCGACGGCGGAAGGCGCCGAGACCGAGCCGGTAGAGCCAAGTCGCCACGGAGATGCTCCTCGTGCAGTAGTGGCAAGTGCGGTGGGGGGAGTGGGGGAGGTGAAGCCGGACAGGCGCGTGGGCGGTGGTGGCCGGCCGCGGGGGGAGGGTCAGGCCCGCACGGTCGCGCTGCCTCCCGCCAGCTCCAGGCGCAGCCCGTCGGCGGTGACGTCGAGGCGTTCCGGCTCCAGGTCGAGCGGCAGCCCCGACAGGTCGACCTCCCGCGGGGCGTCCCCGAGCAGCTGCTGGGCGAGGGCCTCGGGGAGGACGCGTTCGCCGACGTGCACGGCGGTGCGCTCGAACCGGATGCCCTCCTGCTCCAGGACAGGCCGGAAACCGACGGAGATCCGTCCGGCCGGACCGGCGTGCACCACCAGCTCGCCCGTCTCCTGATCGGTGGTCACCGCCGCGATGTTCAGCGCGCCCCCGGTCATCGTGGTGACGGCACCGGCCAGGGCGGTGTCCGTCAGTTCGGCGCTGACCTGGGTGTCGGCCACCGACAGTCCGTCGCCGGTGCGGACCACATCGGCGAGTTCGGCGTGCAGGTCCACCCCGGAGAACCGGCGGAACGTCGCGCCCTCGCCGGAGACCTCCACGCGGGGGAAGGACCCGCGGGCCAGTTGCAGCATCACCGGTGTCGGTCCGAAGCCCACGTCGAGGCCGGTGTGCAGGCGTTCCTCCATGCGGTCCGCGAGCCGGTCGGCCGCCTGATGACGTGCCACCGCCTCGACGGCGGCCCCCGTGACCAGCACGGCGCCGACCCCGCCCAGGGCGATCAGGCGGGCCCTGCGGGAGATGCGACCGCGGAGCACACGCCCCCTCCGAAAAAGTGTCATGACTGACACCATACCGAGGGTGTCATGACTGACAGATTCCGCACCGTCGGTTTTCCGCCTGCGATACTCCGCACATGGCATCCCTCGACACCTCCCCCGCGGAGCCACGCGGGCGCCGCGAGGCGCACAAGGCGGCGACACGCAAGGCCCTCCAGGAAGCCGCCCACCGCATGTTCGAGGAGCGTGGCTACGCGCAGACCACGGTGCGGGACATCGCGGCCGCCGCCGGAGTCACCGAGCGGACCTTCTTCCGCTACTTCCCCTCCAAGGAGGACCTGGTCCTCGACGAGGTCCTCGACCTCATCCCGGTCATGCGGGCCCATGTCGTCGCCCGGCCCGCCGGTGAGGACCCCTACACCGCCGTCCTCGGCGCCTGCCTCGACCTCATCGCCGACGGCACCCCCGGCCTGATGTTCAGCGGGCCGCCGCAGCGCTTTCCCGGCCGGCCGGTGCGTCAGTTCCTGCCGGTGCTCAGCCAGTTCGAGGACGGTCTCGCCGACGCCCTGCTGGAGCGGCTCGCCGCGCATCGTCCCGACGCGGCCACGCCGCTGCGCGCGGCCGTGCTGGCCCGGGCCGCCGTCGGCGCGATGCGTTCCGCGCTGTTCGCGTACGCCGGTCTGCCGGAGGAGGAACGCACGCCCGCCAGGGCGCACGAGCTGCTGGCCTCCGCGTTCGACTGCCTCCGGGAGTCATGAGCGCGCGGAATCCGGAGATCGGGTCGCCGCCGTCCCATTGCCCAGGCAAACCCAGCATGAGTAGCCTGTGTTCGTCATTCCGACCAGCCGTTGAAATTTCGAACATTAGGGAGGGGGCCGCACGTGGGACGCCTCGTACCTGCCGTGACCCGGGCTCTCGACATCCTCGAGCTCTTTCTCGACGGGGACGGCACACTCTCCGCCCCCGACATCGTGCGCAAGCTCCAGCTCCCGCGCACCACCGTGCACGAACTCGTCACCACGCTCGCCGCGCGGTCCTACATCGTCCCGGTGCCGGGGCAGCCGGGCCGCTACCGGCTGGGCGTCCGGCCGTACCAGCTCGGCAGCCGGTACGCCGAGCAGCTCGACCTCGCCGCCGAGGGCCAGAACGTGGCCCGGACGGTCGCCGAGACCTGCGACGAGACCGTACACGTGGCGATCCTCGAAGGCACCGACGTCATCTACATCGCCAAGGTCGACTCCACGCACGCCGTGCGCATGGTGTCGGCGGCCGGCCGCCGCCTGCCCGCCCACTGCACCTCCGTCGGCAAGATGCTGCTGGCGTCCCTGCCGGAGCCGGAACTCACCTCGCGCATCCCGGACGGTGCCGAGCTGGTCGCGATGACCCCCAACAGCATCACCGACCCGGCCGTTCTGCGCGAGGCCCTTGCCGAGATCCAGACGCGCGGGATCGCCGTGGAGAGCCGCGAGTCCAACCCGGACGTCTCCTGCGTCGCCGCGCCGGTACGGGACCGCACCGGCCGGGTCGTGGCCGCGCTGTCCATCTCCGTGCCGATGATCCGCTGGAGCGAGGAGCGCAAGGCGGAGCTGGAGCAGCTCGCCGCCAAGGGTGCCGCCGAGCTGTCCGAGCGGCTCGGCCACCGGACCGCGGCATGAGGTACGACGTCGCGGTACGCGCCGAGGCCACCCTCGGGGAAGGGCCGACCTGGGATCCGGTCACCGGCCGGCTCCTGTGGATCGACATCCTCGGGTCGCGCATCCACTCCTACGACCCGGTCTCCGGCCGCCGCACCAGCCGTACCACCGGCCAGCACATCGGCGCCGTGAAGCCGCGCGCGGGAGGCGGGCTGGTGCTGAACCTCCGGGACGGCGTGGCTCTCCTCGACCCCGACGACTCGGTGCGCTGGCTGCGTCGCGAGCCCGTCCCGGGCCGCCGCGGCAACGACGCCGCCGTCGCCCCCGACGGTTCCCTCTGGGCGGGCACCATGCGCTACGACGAGGCGCCGGGCGGCGGCACGCTGTCCCGGATCACCGGGGCGGGGGAGGTCGTCCCGGTCCTGGACGACGTCACCGTCAGCAACGGCACCGGCTGGAGCCCCGACGGCCGGCTCCTGTACTACATCGACTCGCCCACCCGCCGCGTCGACGTCCTCGACCACGCCGGCGACGGGACCGTCTCGCACCGGCGTCCCCTGGTCGAGATCGAGGCCGGCGCCGGGTTCCCCGACGGTCTCACCGTGGACGCCGACGGCTGCGTGTGGGTGGCCCTGTGGGACGGCGGGGCGGTACGGCGCTACACGCCCGCGGGCGAGCTGGACCGGGAGATCGTCCTGCCCACCCCGCGGATCACGGCCTGCGCCTTCGGCGGCGCGGACCTGACCGACCTGTACATCACCACGGCCCGGGTGGGCCTGGCCGCTCCGCATCCGGTGGCGGGCTCGCTGCTGGTGGTGCCGGGGGCGGGGAAGGGCCTGCCGCAACCGGCCTTCGCGGGCTGACTACTGCAGCCCGGCCCGCTTCAGCTCGTCGTCCGTCAGCGGCGGTCCGCTCAACGCCGGCTTGAGCGGACCGACCGCGGCCGCCACCAGGATCCGCGGCGTGAGCAGCAGGCCCGCGCTCTTCTCCAGCGCCATCACGTCCGTCAACGCCCGCGCCACCCGGCCGTTCCCCGTGGCGGTGTACGTCAGACGGTCCACGTAGGCGGCCACCAGCCGTTCCGCCCGCGTGGGCCCGGCCCCGGCCGCTCCGGTCGCCCCGGTCGCCCCGGGATAGAACACGTCCTGCCCGATGGCGAGGTCCCAGGCCGCCCGCGCCGGCCGGGCCGCCGCCCTCTGCAGGCGCCGGGACAGCCCGGGCGTGCCCCAGCCGTGGTCCTGCACCGTGGCGCGCAGGGTGACCGCCGCCTGGGCGGCCACCGACATGCCGTGCCCGTAGACGGGGTTGAACGCGGCGAGCGCGTCGCCGACGACGACGAAGTTCTCCGGCCACACCGCCATCCGCTCGTAGAAGTGGCGGCGGTTCGCCGTCGTACGGGTGAAGGCGACCTCGGAGAGGGGCTCCGCCCGCGCGATCAGGTCCGCCAGGATCGGATGCCGCTGCTCCTTGCGGGCGTGCGCGTCGAAGTCGGCGGTGGAGGACGACGGTTCGCCTCCCCGGGTGCCGAACAGGGTGACCAGCCAGCGCCCGTCCTCGATCGGCAGCAGCACACCGCCCCGGCCGGGACCGCCCGCGCGCGGCTCCGGCTGGATGTTGACCACCGGGAAGCCCTCGCGGGCCGCCTCCGGCGCCCGGAACAGGCGGCTCGCGTACGCCACCCCCGAGTCCACCTCCCGCACCTGCGGCCGCGGCAGTCCGAGCGCCGACAGCCACTTCGGGGTACGGGATCCGCGCCCCGTGGCGTCGACCACCAGATCGGCTCGCAGGGTGCGCCGGGCGGCATCGTGGGCCCGCAGATGGACGCCGGTGACGGCGGCGGCCGTACCCTCCAGGCCCAGCACCTCCGCGCGCTCGATCAGCTCGATCCGCTCGTCGGCGAGGACCTGGGCGCGTACGGTCGCGTCCAGCAGGTCGCGGCTGCACAGCAGCATGAAGTGGGACTCCGCCCAGCGCCGGTACCAGCCGCGGGGCGAGAGGCCGACCATGTCCGTGGTGACCGGAAGCCGCCGTGCGCCCGCCTCCGTGAGCCCCGCCGTGACGCCCGGCAGGAGTTCCTCCATGGCGTGGGCGCCGCCGGACCACAGCTGGTGGACATGGCGGGCCTGGGGGAGGCCCTTGCGCGGTTCGGGGCCCGCCGGGAGGGCGTCGCGCTCTACGACCGTGACACGGACGCCGACGGAGGCCAGCGAGCGGGCGGTGAGCATCCCGGCGACGGAGCCGCCGAGCACGACGGCGGTGGCACTGCGATCACTCATGGACGGCTTGCTCCTGATCGGTCAGTCATGGACGACTGGTTCTTCGCCACTTCGGCGCGAATACAGCTCGAACTACAGCACGAGAACACGGCATGGGACACCCATCGGCAGGGAGGAGTTCAGCGGCACCGGTGACGGGGCGGCGTCGGTGACTAGCGGGACGAGCGCGCCATGGAGGGCGACTCCGCCGTCCCGCCCCGCACCGTTTCCAGCAGATCCGGGCGGCGCAGGGCCCGGGACACCGCCCGGATCTCCCGGAGCAGCTCGGTGGTGTCGGGGTCGCCCGTGCCCTCGCTGTCCGGGGCCCGCCGCCTGGCCTCGACGGCGTCCTGGATGGCCACCGCGGCGGCCAGCGCCCGGGAGCGTTCCGGGCTGAAGCCGAGGGCGAGTCCCCGGTCGTGGGCGCGCTGCCGCTGGTCCTCGTCGAGGTGGCGGGCGAGCGGGAGCAGGGCGTCGCGGATGAACGTCTCCCGGCGGACCAGGCGCAGTTCGGGGGTGGCGCGCAGCACGTAGGGGAGGCGGTTGCCGCTGACCGTGCGCATCAGCAGGTACAGCGGCCGCAGTTCGCGGTGGGCGAGCCGGACCCGCCAGCGGTCGTGCAGGAACTGCCCGGCGTGCGGGAGGATGAAGCCGACCGCGATCAGGATGGCCGACACCGCGGCCACCGGCGGCGCCAGGTCGGTGCTGAGCCAGTCCAGGTCGTGGCCGGTCCACCGGGCCACCACGGCGGTGATCTTGGCCCCGTCGAAGACGAGGTTCACCACATAGCCGGCGCCCAGCAGCTTCAGTCCCCAGCGCAGCCAGGCGTCGAGGCCGTCGGTGCGCACCCAGTTCCAGATCAGCCGGGACGTGATCAGTACGGCCACGGTGTGCGCCAGGAGGTAGAGGACGATCTCCTCGCGCATGAACGGGGTGGTGGCGTAGTAGGTGTCCAGGTCCCGCAGCCGCTCCACGGGGGCGTCCGCGAGGGCGAACAGCACCCACAGCGCGACGATCACCCCCGAGTAGACGGAGACCAGCCAGCGCATGGCGCGGCGGGTGGCGGCGTTGCGGTCGGACAGGCCGTTGCGCCAGGCGATGATCAGCAGCAGACAGGCGCCGCAGAAGGCCGTCAGGAGCGAATAGCACCAGGGCGCCGAGATGTTGGGCACGCCGGCCAGCCGGTTCACCCGGGCGATGGTCGAGGGCGTGCAGAAGACGAACACCGCGCAGGCGAGCAGCAGCAGTCCGCCGACCGCGCGCAGCAGCGGGTCGCGCCAGAGCCGGATGATGCTGGGCAGCTTGATCGCCAGGGCGGCGGCGAGTACCGCGGCGGGGATCCAGAAGGAGATGTAGAAGTCGCTGAGCAGGGCGGCGGGGTCCAGGGCCAACGTCGTGGTCATCCCGTCGGACCTCCTCGTCCGCGGTAGCCGAGGGACCGCTGGAGCGGGTCGAGCGGCGGCCGGGAGCCGGGGGCGTCCGTCAGGTACGGCCGGAAGGCCGCCGCCAGCCGGTGGCCGAAGTCGTCGGCGTCGGCCTCGTCCCGCTCCCGGGAGCCGTTGCGGGCGGCGACCCCGAGCGCGACGTCCTGCCAGCCGGGCCGCTCCGCCAGGGCGTCCACGGCCGCGGCGCCGGCGATGTGGTGGTGCCGGTGCCCCGCGTGCAGGTGCCACAACTCATGGCCCAGGATGACCAGTTGCTGCATGGCCTCGGCCCGCTCCTCGACGATGACCAGGTCGAAGTCCTGGAACTCCACCCACAGTCCGGTGACTTCGATCTCGTCGGGGAACCGCTCGAAGCGCAGCTCCACGGGGCGTCCGCCGCGACGGGCGCTCATCGCCGCGCACAGGTCCGCGCACAGCTCGCGCACATCGGCCGGGCGGCGGCCGTTCGCCCGTGCCGCGGTGGCCAGTTCGGCCGCCAGCGCACGCATCGCGGGGCCGCCGCGTGGGCGCCGCCGCAGCGCTGCCGCGACCCGGGCCGCCCTTTCGCGCGCGCCCGCGATGTCCATCCGTCCCCCTTCGTCTCGCCGCCGTCCCGGTGCCGTACGGCAGGCCGTTCGAGAGTACGCGGACGGCGCTGTCCGCGTCATGCGGTCCGGGGGCCGTTGTTCAACCGGGAACCATCAGGGACCACCGGGTGCGACGGCCCGCGGCCTGAAAGCACCTTGAAATTCCTGCGCAACCCATTGACGCGCAAGCGCTTCGACCCTACGGTCCCGTTCGAAGTTACGAGCACCATTCGAAATCCCGAACAGTAAGGGCAGGGCATGGGACGACCTGGCCTGAGTCGCAGGCAACTCCTCGCCGGAATGGGCGGGTTGACGGTCGCCGGAAGCTTCGGCTTCGCGGCGCTCGGGACCGGGGCCGACGCGCTCGCCTCCGGCGCCGACACCCGGGTGCGCTACTGGAACCTCTTCAGTGGCGGCGACGGCTCCAACATGATCGCGATGCTGGACGCCTTCCGTAAGCAGTACCCGGACATCGCGGTCAAGGACTCCACGCTCCAGTGGGGCAACCCCTTCTACACCAAGCTGGCCATGGCCGCCGCGGGCGACCGCGCCCCCGAACTCGGCGTCATGCACGTGGGCCGGGTCGCCGGCTTCTCCCCGGGCCGCCTCCTCGACCCGTGGGACGTCGGCCTGCTCGCCGAGTACGGCGTGAAGGAGCAGGACTTCAACCCCGCGCTGTGGAGCCGCGGCGTCATCGACGGCAAGCTCTACGCCCTGCCGCTCGACATCCACGTCCAGCTCTGCTTCTACCGCAAGGACGTGCTCAAGCAGGCCGATCTGCTCGGCGACGACGGCCGGATGATCCCGGTCGGCTCCACCGCCGAGTGGTTCGACGTCCTGAAGCGGGCCAAGGCGGTCCAGAAGAAGGGCCTGCAGACCATCGGCCTGTGGACCAACGACCAGAACTTCCAGTGGTGGTTCTTCGTCGCCTTCTACACCCAGCTCGGCGGCGAGTGGTTCAACGACGACCACACGGAGGTCCTCTTCGACGCCGACAAGGCCACCCAGGTCCTGGAGTTCCTGCGGCAGCACGTCACCGACGGCTATGTCATCCCCGGCGCCCCCACCGGCGAGCAGTTCGTCAACGGCGCCCCCTTCACCTGGGAGGGCAACTGGTCGGTGCCGGTCTTCTCCGGTGCCGAACTCGACTACGGCGCCACCCCGCTCCCGCCCGTCTTCGGCAAGCAGGCCACCCACGCCGAGTCGCACGCCTTCGTCCTGCCCCACCAGGCCGGCCGCGGCGGCGCCGCCAACGAGGCCGCGCACCGACTGGCCGCGTACGTCGTCCAGCACGCCCAGCAGTGGGCGGCCGGCGGCCACATCCCCGCGTACACGCCGACGCTCAGCACGGACGCGTACCGGAAGCTCACCCCGCAGAACGAGTACGTCAGCGCCATGGACCACCAGGCCACCGAGCCGAAGGTGTGGTTCGCGGGCTCCACCGGCGTGCTCGCCCAGGACCTCGGCCCGGTCGTCGTCTCCTCCACGATGGGCTCCGCCCAGCCGGCCGCCGTCGCCCGGACGATGAAGAGCCGGCTCACCCGGCTGCTCGCCTCGAAGAACCCGATGGACGGCCGGACCGCCGCCGAGGGAGGTGCGGCCGCATGATGGCGACCAGCGCTCAGACCGCCGTCGCACCGGCGCGGGCGAGGACCGCCGCCGCGAGTGCCACCGTCCGCCGCAAGCAGGGCTTCCAGCACGGGGGCTGGTTCGTCGCCCCCTTCCTGGCCCTGTTCGCCCTGTTCGTGATCTGGCCGCTGCTGCGGGGCGTCTACCTCAGCTTCACCGACGCCAACATCTCCGGCGAGGGCGCGAGCTTCGTCGGCCTCGACAACTACCGCGAAGCCCTGAACGACGCCGCGATGTGGGACGCGCTGGGCCACAGCGCCTACTTCACGCTGCTCGTCGTGCCCTGCATCACCGTCCTCGCCTTCCTGCTCGCGATGCTCGCCCACCACATCGAGCGCGCCAAATGGCTGTGGCGGCTGTGCTTCTTCGCGCCCTTCCTCCTGCCCTCCACGGTCGCGGCCAACATGTGGCAGTGGCTGTTCACCCAGGGCATCGGCCTGTTCAACGAGACCTTCGGGCTGCAGACGCCCTGGCTGACCGACAAGTCGTACGCGATGTTCGCCATCGTCATCACCACCCTGTGGTGGACCGTCGGCTTCTCCTTCCTGCTCTACCTCGCCGCCCTCCAGGGCATCCCCGGCCACCTCTACGAGGCCGCCAAACTGGACGGCGCCAACGCCTGGCACCGCATGGTCCACATCACGCTGCCGCTGCTGCGCAACATCACCGGCCTGGTGATCGCGCTGCAGATCCTCGCCTCGCTCCAGCTCTTCGACCAGGCCGTCGTGATGATGGACTTCGGCCCCGGACCGGAGCTGTCCACCCGCTCCTTCGTCCAGTACACCCTCGAACAGGGCTTCACCAGCTACCGCGTGGGCTACGCCTCCGCGATGTCCATCATCTTCTTCGTGCTCATCGCAGCCGTCGCCCTGACGCGGATGTGGCTGCTGCGCACCCGTGAGGAGGGCACCCGATGAGCGGCGCACCGATACGGCTCAAGCCCCGCAGTACCTGGACCCCCAGCCAGATCGTGCTCACCCTGATCGGCGCCGCCGTCTCCGCCGTCTTCATGGCGCCGATGGCCGCGGCCCTGCTCACCTCGCTGAAGTCCGAGGCCGAGGCGGCCGAGATCCCGCCGCACTGGCTGCCGGAGGTCTGGACGGGCCAGGCGTGGCGGTCGCTGTGGGAGACCGGCAACGTCACCAACTGGTTCGTGAACTCCCTGGTCGTCTCCGTCTGCGTCACGGCCGTCGTGCTGGTCGTCAGCGCCCTCGCCGGGTACGGCTTCGCCCGCACCGAGTTCCGCGGCAAGAACGCCCTGCTGGGCCTGGTGATGACGGGCCTGATGGTCTCCCCGGCGGTGCTCGGCGTGCCGCTGTTCACGACGGTCCAGCAGATGGGGATGGTCGACACCTACTGGGGCATGATCCTGCCGCAGTGCGCGCCGGCCGCGATGGTCTACATCCTCTACAAGTTCTTCCAGGGCATCCCGCGCGAGCTGGAGGAGGCCGCGTTCATCGACGGCGCGGGCCGCTGGCGGGTCTTCTTCACCATCGTCGTCCCGCTGGCCCGCCCCTCCCTCGCGGCGGTCGGCATCTTCACCTTCATCGCCTCCTGGAACAACTTCCTGTGGCCGTACATGGTGACCAACAACCCCGACCTGATGACCATGCCGAACGGCATCGCGACCGTCATGAACTCCTACGGCATCCAGTGGGCCCAGCTCATGGCCGGCGGCCTGATGGCGGGCCTGCCCCTGATCGTCGTGTTCGTCTTCTTCCAGCGGCAGATCGTGGCGGGCGTCGCCCACACGGGATTGGCGGGACAGTGACCCTGCGCAGCACCCTGACCGCCGTGACGGCGGCGGCCCTCATCGCCCTGCTGCCCCACACGGCGCAGGCGGCCGGGACCTACCCCGACCCCCGCCCCGTCACCGGCCAGCAGATCATCCACGACCCCACCGTCATCCGCCTCAAGTCCGGCGGCTACGCGGCCTATTCGACCGGCGGCGTGATCGGCGCCCGCCTGTCGAAGGACGGCAAGCACTGGGACGACGCGGGCAACGCCTTCGCCGAGCCGCCGAGTTGGTGGTACGAGTACAACGACACCGGTGATCCGTGGGCCCCGGACATCTCCTACCGCGACGGCAGGTACTGGCTGTACTACGCGGTCTCGTCCTGGGGCACCAACCACTCCGCGATCGGCGTCGCCACCTCCCGCTCCGGCCTGCCCGGCACGTGGACCGACCACGGCAAGGTGTTCAGCTCCGGGACGACCGACCACTGGAACGCCATCGACCCCGCCCTGATCAAGGCGGACGGCAGGCTCTGGATGTCCTTCGGCTCGTACTGGACCGGCATCCGCATGGTCGAACTCGACGAGCGCACCGGCAAGGCGGTCCCGGGAGCCACGGTCCACCACCTGGCGACCCGCCCCGACGTCCCGTACGCCGTCGAGGGCCCGTACATCGTCAAACACGGCCGCCACTACTACCTCTTCGCCTCCTACGACGCCTGCTGCTCGGGAGTGAACTCCACCTACAAGATCAAGGTGGGCCGCTCGACGGACATCAAGGGCCCGTACGTCGACAGCACGGGCAAGCCGATGCTGGAGGGCGGCGGCGACCTGGTCCTGGAGGGCCACGGCCGCTTCATCGGCACGGGCGGCCAGTCGGTCTTCGAGGACCGAGGCGAGGACTGGCTGGCGTACCACTACTACGACGCGGAGGACGAGGGCACGCCGAAGCTGGGCCTGAACAAGCTCAGCTGGCAAAAGAACGGCTGGCCGAACGTCCGCTAGGGGCGCGGGGCTGTGTCTATTTGCGGCTCCGCCGCGTGGGCGCGATCAGCCCCCACGACCCGCAGACGCCATCCACACGGAACCACCCCCTTCGAAAGGCGAAAATGCACACCGCCCGCTTCACCCTCGACCCCGCGTTCACCGTCGGTGAGGTCAACCCCCGGCTCTTCGGATCCTTCGTAGAACACCTCGGCCGCTGCGTATACACCGGCATCTTCGAACCCGACCACCCCACCGCCGACGAGGCCGGCCTCCGCCAGGACGTCCTCGACCTCGTCAGGGAACTCGGCGTCACCGCCATCCGCTACCCCGGCGGCAACTTCGTCTCGGGCTACAAGTGGGAGGACTCGGTCGGCCCGGTCGAGGACCGCCCCCGCCGCCTCGACCTCGCCTGGCGCACGACGGAGTCCAACCGCTTCGGCCTCTCCGAGTACATCGCCTTCCTCAAGAAGGTCGGCCCCCAGGCCGAGCCCATGATGGCCGTCAACCTCGGCACCCGGGGCGTCGCGGAGGCCATCGAGCTGCAGGAGTACGCCAACCACCCCTCCGGCACCGCACTCTCCGAGCTGCGCCGCGGCCACGGCGACAAGGACCCCTTCGGCATCAAGCTGTGGTGCCTGGGCAACGAGATGGACGGCCCCTGGCAGACCGGCCACAAGACGGCCGAGGAGTACGGCCGGGTCGCCGCCGAGACGGCCCGCGCCATGCGCCAGATCGACCCGTCCGTCGAACTCGTCGCCTGCGGCAGCTCCGGCCAGTCCATGGAGACCTTCGCCGAGTGGGAGGCGACGGTCCTCAAGGAGACGTACGACCTCGTCGACTACATCTCCCTGCACGCCTACTACGAGCCGCTCGACGGTGACGTCGACTCCTTCCTGGCCTCGGCCGTCGACATGGAGTCCTTCATCGACAACGTCGTGGCCACCTGCGACCACATCGGCGCCCGCCTGAAGTCGAAGAAGAAGATCAACCTCTCCTTCGACGAGTGGAACGTCTGGTATCTGTCCCGCACCGAGGCCCAGGTCAGCGCCCTGGACTGGCCGGAGGCGCCCCGGCTGCTGGAGGACAACTACAGCGTCACCGACGCCGTCGTCTTCGGCTCGCTGCTCATCGCCCTGCTCCGGCACGCCGACCGCGTCACGGTCGCCTGCCTCGCGCAGCTCGTGAACGTCATCGCCCCGATCATGACCGAGCCCGGCGGCCCGGCGTGGCGGCAGACGACGTTCTTCCCGTTCGCCCAGGCGTCGCGGTACGGCCGCGGCCAGGTCCTGGACGTCCGGGTCGACTCGCCGACGTACGAGACGAAGAAGTACGGCGAGGCCGACCTGCTGCACGCCACCGCCGTGCGCGCCGAGGACGGGACGGTCACCGTGTTCGCGGTGAACCGCAGCCGCACCGAGTCGCTGCCGCTCGAAGTCGCCCTGAACGGCCTGGACCTGACCCGGGTCGTCGAGCACAGCGCGCTCGCCGACGCCGACCCCGATGCCCGCAACACGCTCGACGAGCCGGAGCGGGTCGCCCCGCACCCGGGCGAGGGCACGGCGCTGACGGACGGCGTCCTGACCGCCGTACTGGAACCGCTGTCCTGGAACGTGATCCGGCTGGGCTGACACGGACACCTGGGACAGCGGTGACAATGGTCGTATGAGGATCTCGGCACGGGCGGACTACGCGGTACGAGCGGTATTGGAGCTCGCCGTGCGCCAGGACGACGGCCCGGTGAAGGCGGAGGCCATCGCCACCGAGCAGGACATTCCGCACAAGTTCCTGGAGGGCATCCTCGGCGACCTCCGCCGCGCCGGTCTGGTCGACAGCCGGCGCGGCGGCAACGGCGGGTACCGGCTGGCCCGGGACGCGTCGGCGATCACGGTCGCCGATGTGATCCGGGCCGTCGACGGCCCCATCGTCTCCGTGCGCGGGGTCCGCCCGACCGGGCTGTCCTACGCCGGGTCGGCCGAGCCGCTGCTGCCGCTGTGGATCGCGCTGCGCGCCAATGTCCGCCGGATCCTGGAGGGCGTCACCGTCGCGGACATCGCCACCGGCGCGCTGCCCGAGCACGTCCAGCTGCTGGCCGCGGAACCGGCCGCCTGGGAAAACCCTTAGAAGCCCTCTCAGCTCTCCCTCAGCTGGATCCCCTAGCGTCCCGACCCATGCGCACGCTGATACTGCTCGCCCTCGCGGGCCTGGGCGCCCAGCTCGTGGACGGCAGCCTCGGCATGGCCTACGGCGTCACCTCGACCACGCTGCTGCTGGCCCTGGGCACCAACCCGGCCGCCGCCTCGGCCACCGTCCACCTCGCCGAGATCGGCACCACCCTGATGTCGGGCGCCGCGCACTGGCGGTTCGGGAACGTGGACTGGAGGGTCGTCGCGAGGATCGGCGTACCGGGGGCGGTGGGCGCCTTCCTGGGCGCGACGGTCCTGTCGAGGCTGTCGACCCAGCTCGCCGAGCCGCTGATGTCCCTGATCCTGCTGAGCCTCGGCGTCTACGTCATGTCCCGCTTCACCTTCCGCGGCCTCCCGAAAGGGCGGCTCGGCAAGCCGCTGCGCAAGCGGTTCCTGTCCCCGCTCGGCCTGGTCGCCGGGTTCCTGGACGCGACCGGCGGAGGCGGCTGGGGCCCGGTCGGCACGCCCGCGCTGCTGGCGAGCGGCCGGCTGGAGCCGCGCAAGGTGATCGGCTCGATCGACACCAGCGAGTTCCTGGTGGCCGTCGCCGCCAGCCTCGGCTTCCTCTTCTCGCTCGGCTCGCAGGGCATCGACGTCGTCTGGGTGACGGCGTTCCTGCTCGGCGGCCTGATCGCCGCGCCGGTGGCCGCCTGGCTGGTCCGCCTGGTCCCGCTCCGCGTCCTCGGCGCGGCGGTAGGCGGCGTCATCGTCACGACGAACACCCGCACCCTCCTGAACAGCACCTGGCTCACGGCCCCACCGTGGGTGACCACTCTCGTCCACGTCACCCTCTTCACCGCCTGGACGGCCGCACTGACCTGGTCGATCCGCGCTTACCGCAGGGAGCAGGCGGAGCCGGCGGTGACTGAGGAGCCGTCACCCGCGAGCGTGTAGAAGGCGCCTGCCGTCCAGCGCAACTCCGTAGCCGCGGCTGTTTAGTTGCTGCGCGAACCATTGACGCGCAAGGGGTTCGATTCTACGGTCCGTCCGAAGTGACGATCGATGTTCGACATACAGAACAGGAGCGTTCACGTGAGCCGCACCAGAACCGCTCTCCTCGCCCTCCCCGCCGCCTTCCTGCTGGCCTTGATCCCGTCCAGCGCGTCGGCCTACCCCAACCCCGGCACGGTCACCGGTTCCACCGTCGTCCACGACCCCACGATGATCCGCACCGCCTCCGGCCAGTACCTGCTGTACGCCACCGGCGGCGGCATCGCCGGCAAGACGTCCGGCAACCGCATCGCCTTCACCGCCGGCGCCGACGCCTTCTCCGCCCGCCCGGGCTGGTGGTCGGCGTACTCCTCCGTACCGGAGGCCTGGGCGCCGGACATCTCGTACCACGGCGGCAAGTACCTGCTGTACTACTCCGTCTCGAAGTTCGGCTCCAACACCTCGGCGATCGGGCTCGCCACCTCCAGCACCGGCCGGCCGGGCAGCTGGACGGACCAGGGAACCGTCTACACCTCCGGCTCGGCCAGCGACTACAACGCCATCGACCCGAACCTCTTCGTCGACAGCGACGGCAAGTGGTGGCTGTCCTTCGGCAGTTGGTGGACGGGCCTGAAGATGATCCAGATCAACCCCGCCACCGGCAAGCAGCTCGCCACCAACACCACCCGCTACTCCCTGGCCTCCCGCCCGACCGGCACCAAGGCCGTGGAAGCGCCCTACATCGTCAAGCGCAACGGCTACTACTACCTGTTCGCCTCGTACGACACCTGCTGTGCCGGCACCAGCTCCACGTACAAGGTCAAGGTCGGCCGCGCCACCAGCGTCACCGGGCCGTACTACGACAGGAACGGCGTGTCGATGATGAACAACGGCGGGACGCCCGTGCTGGAGTCCCACGGCCGCTACATCGGCCCCGGCGGGCAGTCGATCATGAACGACGTCGACGGCGACCTGATCGTCTACCACTACTACGACGGCCAGGACAACGGCACGCCCAAGCTCGGCATCAACCTCCTGAACTGGAGCAGCGGATGGCCCGTCGCGTACTGACCCTGCTGGCCGCGCTGGTCTTCCTGCTCGCCCTGGGGCAGACCCCCGCCAGTGCCGCCTCGTTCAGCAACCCCGTGAAGTCGGTCAAGGGCGCCGACCCGTGGATCTCGTACCACAACGGCAACTACTACCTGGTGACGACCAGTTGGACCGACCGGATCACCATCCGCAAGTCCGCCACGCTGGCCGGCCTGGCCACCGCCCCCAGCGTGCAGGTCTGGCAGGGCGACGCGGCCTCCCGCTGCTGCAACATCTGGGCGCCGGAGCTGCACTACCTCAACGGCCGCTGGTACCTCTACTACGTGGCCGGACAGAACGTCTCCGACTACGTGCCGACCCAGCGCACCCATGTCCTGGAGAGCGCGGGCTCCGACCCCATGGGCCCGTACACCTACCGCAACCAGCTCAACTCGTCCTGGATGCTGGACCCGACCGTCGGCACGATCAACGGTCAGCTCTACCTCTTCGGCAGCGCCAGCGGAGGCACCCAGAACCTGGTGGCGGCCCGGATGTCCAACCCGTACACCCTGGCCACGGGCTTCTCCACCATCTCGACGCCGACCTACGACTGGGAGCGGTCCGGCGGCACCGTGAACGAGGGCCCCGAGCTCCTCCAGCGGGGCGGCCAGACCTACCTGGTCTACTCGGCGAGCGGCTGCTGGACCCCCGACTACAAGCTGGGCCAGCTGCGCCTCACCGGCTCCGACCCGCTGTCCGCCGCCGCCTGGACGAAGAAGTCCACGCCGGTCTTCCAGCGCAACGACTCGGCGGGCGTGTACGGCCCCGGCCACCACGGCTTCTTCACCTCGCCGGACGGCACGGAGAACTGGATCGTCTACCACGCCAACGACTCCGCGTCCGAGGGCTGCGACAACGGCCGTACGACCAGGGCGCAGAAGTTCACCTGGAGCGCGGACGGTTCGCCGAACCTCGGCACACCGGTGGCCCTGGGCGCGAGCCTGGCGGGGCCCTCGGGGGAACCGGCGTCGGCGTCGACCACGTACACGCTCAGCAACCGCAACAGCGGCAAGTGCCTTGAGGTGGCGGGCGGTTCGACGGCGGACGGGGCCAATGTCCAGCAGTGGACGTGCAACGGCGGCACCAACCAGCGCTGGCGCCTGGAGGATCTGGGCGACGACACCCACCGTCTGGTGAACGTCGGCACCGGCAAGGTCCTCGACACCGAGAACTGCTCCTCGGCCGACGGCGCCGATCTGCGCCAGTGGCCCTGGCTGAACAACACCTGCCAGCGCTTCCGCTTCATAGCCACAACGGACGGCTACGCAAGGATCGTCAATCAGGCCACGGGAAAGGTGGCGGACGTGTCGAACTGCGGCACGGCAGACGGAGCGGACGTACGCCAATGGGCATGGCTGAACAACAACTGCCAACAGTGGCGCCTGAACCCGGTGTAAGAGAAACCCCCCAGGGGCGCGGGGAACTGCGCGATCAACCACAACGCACCCCGCACCCGCCGAACAACAGGCTCACCCCATTCCTGCCGCGTTGGGCCACCCCGTAGCCGGAGCAGGGGCCAACCCCGGCCCCGTCGTCCCCCGAACCTGCGCCGCCGTAAGCCCACCCCGGGCCGGAACCCCAGGCGGCGTAGGCTCAAAAGCCGCCGCAGCAGGCATGGGCGCAGGCATGGGCATCGGCGCAGGCATAGGCATCGGCGCGGGAACAGGCGCCGGAACTGGAGCCGGCACAACCGCCGGAGGCACAGGCATCGGCATAGCCATCCCCGCCCCGTTGGTCGACCCCACCAACCGGTCCACGGCCGCCGTACCCGAGCTGTAGCTGGTCCCGGTAGCCGGCTCGGGTACGGCGGCCGCTCCCCTCCTGGTCCCGTAGAGCACCTGTTCCAGGCCGGACACCAGGCGACGCACGTCCACCTGGGGGCGCACCACGAGTCTCAGGAAGCGGCTGGACGAACCGATCTTGTTGCCGCACTCACGGACCAGGATCCGGTGCTCGGTGAGCAGCCGGTCCCGCACGACCGTGCCCTCGGCGCCGACGGGCAGCCGTACGAAGAGGAAGTTGCCCTGCGAGGGGTAGACCGTGAGTCCGGGGAGCGCGGCCAGCTGGCTCGCCATGTCCAGCCGGTCCCGGCGCACCTGGTGCAGGCTCTCGGCGTACTCGGGCCCGTGGTGCTTGAGCATGAACACCACGTGCTCGGCGAAGGCGTTGAGGTTCCACTTGGGGAGCATCGAGCGGACGCGCCCGGCGAGCGCCGGGTTCGCGACCAGGTATCCGAACCGTATGCCGTGCAGACCGAAGTTCTTGCCGAGGCTGCGCAGCACGACCACGTTGGGCCGCAGCATCGCCTCCTGCACGACCGACGGTTCGGCCTCCGCGTCGGCGAACTCCAGGAACGACTCGTCGATGACGACGAGGTCGAGGTCGGCCATGGCGTCCATGAACTGCACGATGGCGTGCCGGTGCAGAAAGCCGCCGTCGGGGTTGTTGGGGTTGCAGATCACCGCGACACGCGTGCCGCGGACCCGGATGAACTCGGCGTACTGCGCGAGGTCGAGGGCGAAGCCGCTGGACTCCTGGAGGGGGAACATGTCGACCCGCTTGCCGGTCTCCATGGGCTGGTCGGTCCAGCGGCCGAAGGTGGGGACGGGGACGGCGAGGGACTCCCGCACCAGCAGGTGGTCGATCCAGGTGATCAGCTCGGTCGAGCCGTTGCCCATGGCGACGGCCTGCGGGGGGAGTCGGAGGAGGTTGCACAGCTCGGCCGTGATGGTGTCGGCGCTGCTCGGGTAGTACGTGATGATGTCGCGCAGCCGGCCCGCCAGGTCGTCGAACATGGCGGGCGTGGGGAAGTACGGGTTGCACGGGATGCAGAAGTCGATCGGCCCGGCGCCCTCACCGCCTTCACGGGTCAGCGCGGCCATCGAGGGGCTGTGCGCCGCCGTGCTGCGGAACAGCGAGGTGACGTTCTCAGCCAAGGCAACCTCCGGGTCCGGGTGGCCCGCGCGGGGGAGCGCGGGCCACCCTGGGATACGGATGCCGGTGTGGCGCTGTTCAACCTGTGTGAATTTGCCGGGAAGTTGTGAACACCTTGTGAGGTTTCAGGCGCTGTGCGGCTCAGGCGCTGAAGGAGTGCACCGTCGTCGTCCGGTACGTCTGGCCGGGGCGCAGGGTGGTGGACGGGAACGACGGCTGGTTCGGCGAGTCCGGGAAGTGCTGCGTCTCCAGGCACAGGGCGTCGCCCTGGCGGTAGACCGAGCCGCCGCTGCCGACCAGGGTGCCGTCGAGGAAGTTGCCCGAGTAGAACTGCAGCCCCGGCTCGGTGGTGGCGATCTTCAGGGTGCGGCCGGAGGAGGGGTCCCGCAGCGTCGCCACCCATTCCGGCCTGGCGGTGATGCCCTTGTCCAGCACCCAGTTGTGGTCGATGCCCTTGCCGTACAGCAGCTGCTGGTGCGCGACGCGGATGTCCTCGCCGACGGTCTTGGTGCGGCGGAAGTCGAAGGGGGTGCCCGCCACCTCGGCCAGCTCGCCCGTGGGGATCAGCCCCGAGTCGACCGGCGTGTAACGGGAGGCGGCGATGGACAGCTCGTGGTCGTAGATGGTGCCGCTGGACTCGCCGGCCAGGTTCCAGTAGACGTGGCTGGTGAGGTTGACGACGGTGGCCTTGTCGGTGGTGGCCTCGTAGTCGATGCGCCAGTCGCCGGAGCGGGTGAGGGTGTACGTCACCTTCGTGCGCAGCGTGCCGGGGTAGCCCATCTCGCCGTCGACGGAGGTGTAGTAGAGGTACAGGCCGACGTCCGAGCCCTTGGTGAACGGCTCGACGTCCCAGACGACCTTGTCGAAGCCCTTGGCCCCGCCGTGCAGGCTGTTCTCGCCGTCGTTGACGGAGAGCTGGTGGGTCTTGCCGTCCAGGGTGAAGCGGCCCTTGCCGATGCGGTTGCCGTAGCGGCCGATCAGGGCGCCGAAGTAGGGGCTGGAGGCGACGTACTCCTCGATGGTGTCGAAGCCCAGCGAGACGTTGGTCCGGCGGCCCCGCCGGTCGGGGATCTCCAGGGACTGGACGATGCCGCCGTAGGAGAGGACCTTCAGCCGGGTCCCTCCGTTCTCCAGCGACCAGCGGTGGATCTTCGTGCCGTCGGCGAGCTTGCCGAAGAGCGACTTCACCGGCTTGTGCCCCCCTGTGGCATGGGCCGTGCCGCTCATCGCGGCGGTGACACCGGCGGCTGCGGCCCCGGCGATGACGGTACGTCTGCTCAGTTCCATGTTGCGGCTCCTGCAAAGGAAGCGGGCCCCGCCTTCCGGCGGGGCCCGAGCGACTTACGAACCGACCTTGCGCTTGTTCCACACGTCGAACCCGACCGCCGCCAGCAGGACCAGGCCCTTGATGACCTGCTGCCAGTCGGTGCCGATGCCGACGAGGTTCATACCGTTGTTCAGCACGCCCAGGACCAGACCGCCGATGATGGCGCCGAGCACCGTGCCGACACCGCCGCTCATCGACGCGCCGCCGATGAACGCGGCGGCGATCGCCTCCAGTTCGAAGTTGAGGCCGGCCTTGGGCGAGGCCGCGTTGAAGCGGGCGGCGAAGACCAGACCCGCCAGGGCCGCGAGCATGCCCATGTTCAGGAAGACCAGGAAGGTGACCTTCTTGTCCTTCACACCCGACAGTTTGGCCGCGGGCAGGTTGCCGCCGATGGCGTAGATGTGGCGGCCGATGATCGCGTTGCGCATCAGGTAGCCGAAGCCGACCAGCAGCACCCCGAGGACCAGCAGGACGTACGGGGCGCCCTTGTAGCTGGCGAGCAGCATCGTCAGCGTGAGGATGGCGGCGCCGAGCGCGACCAGCTTCAGCAGGAACAGGTTGCGCGGCGCGACCTCCAGCGCGAACTCCTGCTGGCGGCGCCGGTCGCGGTACTCCTGGAAGATCACGAAGGCGATCAGCGCGAACCCGAGCAACAGGGTGAGGTTGTGGTAGTTGGTGTCCGGGCCGACCTCGGGCATGAAGCCGTTGGAGACCTTCTGCAGCCCCTCCGGGAACGGGCCGAGGGTCTGGCCCTCCAGGAAGATCTCGGTCAGACCGCGGAAGATCAGCATGCCCGCGAGCGTGACGATGAACGAGGGTATGCCGCCGTAGGCGATGAAGAACCCTTGGACCGCGCCCGCGATCGCGCCCATGGCCAGGCAGAGGATGACGGCGACCGGCCAGGGCAGATCGTTCCTGACCATGAACACGGCGGCCATGGAACCGATGAACGCCGTCAGTGACCCCACCGACAGGTCGATATGGCCCGCGATGATCACCAGCATCATGCCGATCGCGAGGATCAGGATGTAGCTGTTCTGGAGCACCAGGTTGGAGACGTTGCGGGGCAGCAGCAGGTCACCGTCGGTCCATACGGCGAACAGCACCACGATCAGCCCGAGCGCGAACAGCATGCCGTACTGCCGCATGTTGCGGCGCATGCCGTCCAGCATCAGCTGGAGCAGTCCGTCGCCGGTGGCCGAACCGCCCTTGCCGGGCGGCGCCGGGGCCGGCGTCTTCGCGGTCACATCCGTGCTCATCGGGATACCTCTTTGTCCTTGGTCATCTGGCGCATCAGCGATTCCTGCGAGGCCTCGGCCCGCGAGAACTCACCGGTCAGCCGCCCCGCGGCCATCGTGTAGATGCGGTCGCACATGCCGAGCAGTTCCGGCAGCTCGGACGAGATGAAGACGACCGCCTTGCCCTGGGCGGCCAGCTGGTCGATGACGGTGTAGATCTCGTACTTGGCGCCGACGTCGATACCGCGCGTCGGCTCGTCCAGGATCAGCACATCGGGACCCGCGAAGATCCACTTGCTGAGGACGACCTTCTGCTGGTTGCCGCCGGACAGCTTGCCCACCGGTTCGAAGACGGTGGGCGCCTTGATGTTCATGGACTTGCGGAAGCCCTCGGCGACCTGCCGCTCCTCGTGCTCGTCCACCACGCCCCGCTTGGCGACCTTGCCCAGCGCGCTGAGCGAGATGTTGCGGTTGATGGTGTCGATGAGGTTGAGGCCGTAGTGCTTGCGGTCCTCGGTGACGTAGGCGATGCCGTGCTTGACCGCCTCGGGGACGGACTTGGTACGGATCTCCGTGCCGTCCTTGAGGACCGTGCCGCCCGCGTACCGGCCGTAGGTCCGCCCGAAGACGCTCATCGCGAGTTCGGTGCGGCCCGCGCCCATCAGGCCCGCGATCCCGACGATCTCGCCGCGCCGCACCGCGATCGACACATCGTCGACGACCTTGCGCTGCTGGTCGATCGGGTGGTGCACGGTCCAGTTGCGGATCTCCAGGGCCGGCGCCGCGCCCTCCTCCGGCTGGTGCGGTGTCCGCTCGGGGAAGCGGTGCTCCAGGTCGCGGCCGACCATCCCGCTGATGATCCGGTCCTCGGTGGTCCCCTCGGCCTTCACATCCAGGGTCTCGATGGTCCGGCCGTCGCGCAGGATCGTCACCGAGTCCGCGACCTTGCGGATCTCGTTCAGCTTGTGCGAGATGATGATCGCGGTGATGCCCTGCTTCTTCAACTCCAGGATGAGATCGAGGAGTTTACCGCTGTCCTCGTCGTTCAGGGCCGCGGTCGGCTCGTCCAGGATGAGCAGCTTCACCTTCTTCGAGAGCGCCTTGGCGATCTCCACCAGCTGCTGCTTGCCCACGCCGATGTCGGCGACGCGGGTGTCGGGGTGATCGCTCAGCCCGACCCGGCGCAGCAGCTCGGTGGCGTGCCGGAGCGTCTCGGTCCAGCTGATGATCCCGCGGGTGGCGTGCTCGTTGCCGAGGAAGATGTTCTCGGCGATGGAGAGGTAGGGGATCAGCGCCAGTTCCTGGTGGATGATCACGATGCCGTGCTGCTCGCTGGCCCGGATGTCCTTGAACTCGCAGGCCGTTCCCTCGAAGAGGATCTCGCCCTCGTACGTGCCGTGCGGGTGGACGCCGGAGAGGACCTTCATCAGGGTCGACTTGCCGGCGCCGTTCTCCCCGCAGATGGCGTGGACCTCGCCCTGCCGGACGGTCAGCGTGACGTCCGACAGCGCCTTGACGCCGGGAAAGGTCTTGACGATCGAGCGCATTTCCAGGACGGGTCCCGCCATGGTCGTGCCTTCCAATCAGTGGGTGCCGGAGGTTACTTGAGGTCGCTTTCCTTGATGTAGCCGGAGTCGACGACGACCTTCTGGTAGTTCTCCTTGTCCACGCTGACCGGCTCCAGCAGGTAGGCGGGCACGACCTTGGAGCCGTTGTCGTAGGTCTCCTCGTCGTTGACCTCGGGCTTCTTGTCGTTGAGCACCGCGTCGACCATGTCGGAGGCGACCTTGGCGAGTTCGCGGGTGTCCTTGTAGACGGTCATCGACTGCTCGTCGGCGATGATCGACTTCACCGAGGCGACCTCGGCGTCCTGGCCGGTGACGATCGGCAGCGGCTTGGACTTGGAGCCGTAGTCGTCCGACTTCAGCGCCGACAGGATGCCGATGGAGATGCCGTCGTACGGCGAGAGCACCGCGTCGACCCGCTCGGACTTGTAGGCCGAGGTGAGGATGTCGTCCATGCGCTTCTGGGCGGTGCCGCCGTCCCAGCGCAGGGTGGTGACCTGGGTCATGTTGGTCTGGCCGGAGCGGACGACGAGCTGCTTCTTGTCGATGTAGGGCTGCAGGACGTTCATTGCGCCCTGGAAGAAGTAGCGGGTGTTGTTGTCGTCGTTGGAGCCGGCGAACAGCTCGATGTTGAAGGGGCCCTTCTCCGAGCCGTCCTTCAGGCCGAGCTTCTCGACGATGTAGGTGGCCTGGAGCTCGCCGACCTTCTCGTTGTCGAAGGAGGCGTAGTAGTCGACGTTCTCGGTGCCGAGGATCAGGCGGTCGTAGGAGATGACCGGGATGTCGGCTTCCTTGGCCTGCTGCAGCACGTTGTTCATCGACTTGTTGTCGATGGCCGCCACGATCAGCGCCTTCACACCCTGCGTGATCAGGTTCTCGATCTGCGAGACCTGCTGGTCGGGGTCGTCCTCCCCGTAGACCAGCTTGGTCTTGTAGCCCATGTCCTTGAGGTGCGTCTCGACGTTCTTTCCGTCGGCGATCCAGCGCTCGGAGGACTTGGTCGGCATCGCGATGCCGATGGTGGCACCTTCGGTGGACCCCTTGCCCTCCTCGCTGCCGCCTTCGCCGTCCTGGCCGCAGGCGGTCAGGGTGAGGGCGAGGGAGGCGGCGGTGGCTATCGCGGCGAGAGCGGCTCTGCGGTTGCGCATGGTCATCTTCCTTGATGTCTCAGCACGGCTGGGTGTGTGGGATTCTGTTTGGCTGCGTCGGCTTCTGTGAAGGGGGCGCCGAAACCTTTATGAATATGTTTCGAAACGTCGGAGATCCCCCGGCAGTCGAGAGCCCAGCGGAGCCATCTGCCCGTCGGCCCCGTGCCGGGCGAGCAGATCCAGCGCCAGCCGGCCCCGCCGCACCCGCTCCTTGGCGGTGGACAGCGTGAGTTCCCGCAGGTGGTGGCCGTAGGGGTAGAGTCCGGGCGCCTTGGACAGACCGAACTTCAGATACAGCGGAGCGCCGCGCCGGATGAGCTCGGCGACCTCGTACATCCGGACATAGCCGCCGAGGTCGTCGGGGGCCTCGATGTACATGTCCATGGGGGCGGCGGAGACCCGCCGGATCTCGGTGAGGTGGTCCAGCGTCAGATCGCTGGGCACGTTGACCGAGTCCGCGCCGAGCCGCTCGTAGACCGCGTAGGCGGCCGGGTTGACCGGGCCGATCAGCGCGCTCACCTTGAGCGTGGTGTCGGCCGGGATGATCCCGGCCCCGCGCGCCCGGTGCAGGGTCCACAGCACGCCCTCGTCGGCGACGAGCAGGCACTTCACACCCAGCTCGGTGGCGCGCACGGCGTCCTCGACGCAGCCGGCCACCGCGTCGTGGCCGCGGGCCCGCAGCCCCGCGCCCCGGGAGTCGGTACGGGTGGAACCGCCGATGTCCCAGGTGCCGCGCGGGCCGGTGAACAGGCAGAGCTCGATGTCGCGCTCGCCGGTGGCCTCGACCATCTCGGTGATCTCGGCGTCGGTCAGCATCCAGACGCCGCTGCCCTGGCTGATCCGGTGGATCGGCACATCGAGCCGCGAGGCTTCCTTCAGGACAACGGCCAGCGCTTCGGGACCCTCGCACGAGGGAATCTCGGTGCGCCAGCGGCCGCCGCCCGGGAACGAGTGGGGCGAGGCGTCGGCGGGGGAGAGGTCGGGCGCGCCCAGGCCGAGGGCGGCGAGCGCCTGCTCGCCGGGTCGACGGGCTGCCGTGGCGGAAGCGTCGGTCACAAGCTGTCCTTCTTGTTCGTTATCTCGGACGAAGTTCGCGGCTCTGGGTACGACAAAGGCTTGGTGGTACGCCGGTGCGGGGGCCGTCAGGTCGCCCCCGCACCGGCGCACGGCTAGGGGCGCAGCAGGACTTTCCCGACCTTCGGATCGCCCGACCCGACCAGCTCGATGGCGCGCGCGAACCCGTCCAGCGGCAGCTCGTGCGTGACCAGCGGCAGCGGATCGAGCAGCCCGGCCGCGAACACCCGCGCCGTGTGCGCCCAGGCATCCGGCGGGGCCCCGAAGACGGTGTGCACCTCCAGCTGCCGTACGACCAGGTCCGTCGGGTCCAGACCCGCGGCGCCCGGCGCCGGGATGCCGGTCAGGACCAGGCGTCCGCCGCGCCTGAGCAGGGAGGCCGCGGTGCGCGCGGCGGACGCGGACCCGGCGGTCTCGATGACCACGTCGAAGGTGTCGGGCAGCTCCTCGTCCCGGGTGCGGAAGCCGGTGGCGCCGAACTCCCGGGACAGCGCCTCCCGGTCCCGCCGGGTGCCCACCACCAGCAGCTCGCCCGGTGATCCGGCCCGCAGGAACTGCACGGCGAACATGCCGAGCGTCCCGGTGCCGACCACCGCGACCCGCTCACCGGGGCGGGCGTTCGCCTTGATCGCCGCGGCGGCGATACAGGCGGCGGGCTCCAGCAGGGCGGCGGCCGTCAGATCGCAGTCGTCCGGCAGCACGTGCAGCAGCCGGGCCGGCAGGGTGAGCGTGGCCGCCATCGCCCCGGGCTGGGTGAACCCGGTCTCCTCGTACCCGGCGGTGCACAGGGTGGTCTCGCCGGCGTGGCAGCGGTCGCAGACCTGGCAGTTGCGGAAGCCCTCCCCGACGACCTTGCGGCCGACGAGGGACTCGGGCACCCCGGCGCCGACCCCCTGCACGGTCCCGGACCACTCGTGGCCCGGGGTGAGCGGGTACCGCACGTACCCCTCGGGCCGGTTGCCCTGGTACACCTCGCGGTCGCTGCCGCAGATGCCGACCGCGTGGACGCGCACCAGCGCCTCCCCGGGACCGGGCTCGCGCGGCGTGTGCTCGGCCAGCCGGTGCTCGCCGGGCGCCTCGACGACGACGGCGCTGCTCACTTCTGGGTGCCCTTCGGCCGGCGCCGCTCCCAGCCCTCGGCCCACAGGTCGAAGCGGGCCTGCTGCTGCGGGAACTCGGCGGCGGCGTCCACGTCCAGCTCGACGCCGAGACCGGGGGCGTCGGAGAGGTGGAAGTAGCCGTCCACGACCTGTGGCGCGCCCTTGACGACCTTCTTGATCTCGGAGTCCGCGAAGTCGTTGAAGTGCTCGAGGATCTTGAAGTTGGGGGAGCTGAAGCCGACCTGGAGGGAGGCCGCGGTCAGCACGGAGCCGCCCACGTTGTGCGGGGCGACCAGCATGTAGTGGGTCTCGGCGGTGGCGGCGAGCTTGCGGGTCTCCCAGATGCCGCCGATGTGACCGACGTCGGGCTGGATGATGTCGACGGCCTGGCTCTCGAAGAGCTCCCGGAACTCGATCCGGTCGTGGATCCGCTCCCCGGTGGCGACCGGGATGTCCACCTTGGCGGCCACCTTCTCCAGCGCCTTCAGGTTCTCCGGCGGGCAGGGCTCCTCCAGCCAGGCCGGCTTGAAGGGCGCGAGCTCGTGGGCGAGCCGGACCGCGGTGGCCGGGGAGAACCGGCCGTGCATCTCCAGCATCAGCTCCGCGTCCGGGCCGATGGCGTCCCGGACCGCCTCGATGAGGGAGACGGCGTACAGGCTCTGCTCGTGGTCGAGCTCGAACTGCCCGGTGCCGAAGGGGTCGATCTTGAGCGCCTTGTACCCGCGCTCCATGACCCCCTGGGCCGCCTTGTGGTACGCCTCGGGCGTCCGCTCGGTGGTGTACCAGCCGTTGGCGTACGCCTTGACCCGGTCGGTGACCTTGCCGCCCAGGAGCTGCCAGACCGGCACCCCGAGCGCCTTGCCCTTGATGTCCCAGCAGGCCATCTCGATGACGGCGATCCCGGACATCACGATCTCGCCCGCGCGGCCGTAGTCGCCGTACTTCATGCGGCGCACGAGGTCTTCCGTGGCGAACGGGTCGGAGCCGAGAATGTGGTTGGTCTCGGCCTCTCGCAGATAGCCGATCAGCGCGTCGGTGTGACCCAGCATCCGGGTCTCACCGACTCCCGTGATGCCCTCGTCGGTGTGCACCTGTACATAGGTCAGGTTGCGCCACGGCGTTCCGACCACGTGTGTGCTGATTCCGGTGATGCGCACGGCAGTTGTCCCTTGCTGCGTCGTCGGTTCATTAGCGTGTGTTCGATATTTCGACACACGTTCGAAATGCTGACGTGACAGTAGGGAGGGGGCGGCGGGGGTGTCAATGGGTCGCACGCATAACGGTTTCGACACCGCTTTCGACACGCCTTTCGGGACGGCATCGGTGACGGATGGGGCGTATACCTCAACGGGCGCGGCGGAGGGGGTAGTTCCGCACACAACCTTCACAGGCTGCCCTATGAACGTGATCTCCCCGGAACTTAGTCTTCCCGCGTCATGGACTACTGCCACCCGTGCCGACGGCACCTGAATGGCGCCCTCGCCTGCCCGGGCTGCGGCGCACCGGCCGAACAGCTCCCCGCGTACCCGAGCGAGGAGGACCCGCGGCCGGCCGCGTACGCCGTGTACGAGGAGGCCGAGCGCGCGCCGGAGCCGGTCGCGGGGGGTGCGAGGGCCGGGGGCCGGGCGGCGGCCCGCCGGTCGGCCCGGGGCGGACGTGGTGCGGACATCCATGAGCCCGGCGAGGACGCGCCCGAGGGCGCCAGCCGCCGCGACCGCAAGGCGGCGGCGCACCGCCGCCGGCGCCGCCGCACCCTGCTGGTCACCGCGGGCTTCCTGCTCGCCGGCGGCGGCCTGAGCCTCGCCGAGCTGGGCCTGGACGCGCCGGGCTCGTCGCCCGCCCCGGCCGCGGCGGGCGACGCCTCCACGGACGGCGGCGCCGAGGAGGAGGCGGTCGAGACGGCGGAGCCGATCAGCGACACCCAGGACACACCGGCCACGGCGTCCCCGAGCACCTCCGCCTCCCCGTCACCGTCTCAGTCGGAGTCGGAGTCCGCGCAGGACACGGAGTCGGAACAGCCGGAGGACAGGCCGACGAAGGACGCCCAGTCGTCGGCGACAGGGGGAGCGGCGGTCCCCGAGACGTCCCAGGCCCCGGAGCCCACCACGCAGGACCCGGAGCCCACCCCGACGGCGGACCCGACGACACCGGAGCCCGAGCCGGACCCGGTGGAGACCTGCACACGCTTCCTGTGGTGGTGCGGCTGACGTGACCGGCGTGCGGCCGGCTCAGGACTCCAGCATCCGCCGCAGCAGGTCCCGCAGCGCCAGCCGCTCGTCCTCGGAGAGCCCCGCGAGCGGCTCCCGGGCGAACCGGAGCGACTCCCGCAGGCTCCGGGCGACCAGCCGCCCCTCCTGAGTCGCCGCCGCGACCTTCACCCGCCGGTCCGCCGGATCGGGCCGCCGCTCCACCAGCCCCCGTGCCTCCAGCCGGTCGACGATCCCGGTCACGTTCGACGGCTCGCACTTGAGCCGCTGCGCCAGCTTCCGCATGGGCAGGGGCTCCAGCGACAGCAGCCCCAGCAGCCGGGCCTGCGCCCCGGTCAGCGCGTGCGTGCCGGCGGCCTCTTCGTACTCCTCGTGGTACCGCGCCACCACGGACCCGATCAGGTCGACGACCTCCATGGTCAGCTCATCGGGGCGGTGGGGCGGGTGCGGGGTGGCCATGGCGTCCAGCGTAACCCGTTACTTGACATCATGAAATATTCAGGCGCATGGTTGTTTCAGGTAATGAAGTATTCAGGAAGGTCACCCGCCATGCCCGAATCCCCCGCCCTCCCCGCCGTCAGCCGTGAGTGGCACCTGCTCAGCCGCCCGGTCGGCTGGCCCAAGCCCGAGGACTTCGCCCTCGTGGAGGCGGAGATCCGGCAGCCCGGACCGGACGAGGTGCTGGTGCGCAACGCGTACCTCTCGGTCGACCCGTACATGCGCGGCCGGATGAGCGCCGCCAAGTCCTACGTCGCCCCCTTCGAGCTAGGCAAGGCCATGCAGGGCGGCGCCGTCGGCGAGGTCGTCGCCTCGACCGTCGACGGCATCGCCCCCGGCGACCACGTCCTGCACTTCGGCGGCTGGCGCGAGTACGCCACCGTCGGCGCCGCCCAGACGGTCAAGGTCGACGCGGACGCCGCGCCGCTGTCGGCCTACCTCGGCGTCCTCGGCATGACCGGCCTGACCGCCTACGCGGGCCTGCTGCGCACCGCCTCCTTCAAGGAGGGCGACGCGGTCTTCGTCTCCGGCGCCGCGGGTGCCGTGGGCAGCCAGGTCGGCCAGATCGCCAGGCTCAAGGGCGCCTCCCGGGTCATCGGCTCGGCCGGCTCCGACGAGAAGGTCAAGCTGCTCGTCGAGGAGTACGGCTTCGACGCCGCCTTCAACTACAAGAACGGCCCGGTCGGCGAGCAGCTGCGGGAGGCCGCCCCGGACGGGATCGACGTCTACTTCGACAACGTCGGCGGCGACCACCTGGAGGCCGCCATCGGCCGGCTCAACCGCGACGGCCGTATCGCGGTCTGCGGAATGATCTCCGTCTACAACAACACCGAGGCCGCCCCCGGCCCCCGCAACCTCGCCCGGCTCATCCAGACCCGCGGCCGCATCGAGGGGTTCCTGGTCGGCGACCACTACGACCTCCAGCCGCGGTTCGTCCAGGAGGTCGGCCCCTGGGTCGCCTCGGGCGCGCTGAAGTACCGCGAGACGGTCGTCGAGGGCATCGAGAACAACCTGGAGGCGTTCCTCGGGGTCCTGCGCGGCGACAACACCGGGAAGATGATCGTCAAGCTCTGAGCCCCTCCCCGGCCGCCACCCCTTCTACGACTTTCCGGTATGCGGTAACTTCTTTCCGAAACCGCCGTCGATCGTGGGCGCGAGTCGCGGCGGACCGAGGAGGAGAAGACACCGCATGTCCATCCAGCAGACCGATGTCCTGTACACAGCCGTCGCCACCGCCGAGAACGGCCGCGACGGCCGGGTCGCCACCGATGACGGCAAGCTCGACGTCGTGGTGAACCCGCCGAAGGAGATGGGCGGCAGCGGCGCCGGAACCAACCCGGAGCAGCTGTTCGCCGCCGGGTACAGCGCCTGCTTCCAGGGCGCGCTCGGCGTCGTCGCCCGCCAGGAGAAGGCCGACATCTCCGGCTCGACCGTCACCGCGAAGGTCGGCATCGGCAAGAACGACGACGGCTTCGGGCTGATCGTCGAGATCTCCGCCAGCATCCCGAACGTGGACGCGGAGACGGCGCAGAGCCTGCTGAAGAAGGCCCACGAGGTGTGCCCGTACTCCAAGGCGACGCGCGGGAACATCACCGTGACGCTGGGCTGACGCAGGTCGTCGCGTACGACGAAGGCCGCACCCTTGGACGCGGGGTGCGGCCTTCGCCTGTGTCAGACCGCCAGCGCCGCCGTGTGGGCCGCCCGCACCAGCCGGGCGTTCTCCGGGGCCGCGCCGCCCGGGAAGGCGCAGCGGCGCCTGGCGTAGCCGTAGGCCAGGCCGCTGCGGGGGTCGGCGAAGCCCTGGGAGCCGCCCGCCCCGCTGTGGCCGAAGGCACCGGCGCCCAGGAAGGGGTACCAGACGTCCGCGGTGGCCTGGAAACCCAGGCCGAACGCCTTGTGCGCGCGGGCGACCAGGTCGTAGCCGACGGAGTGGATCTGGCCGACCTCGGCGACCGTGTCCGGCTTCAGCAGCGGGGGACGGCCGTCCACCGCGCTGATCGCCGCCGCGTACATCCCGGCGAGTCCCCGGGCGGCGGCCACTCCGCCCGCCGAGGCCGGGCCCTTGGCGCGCACGGTACGGGAGTTGGCGTGGTCGACCAGCTGACCCGGCTCCGGCACATGGGTGTTGAAGGCGATCGAGGAGAGCGTGTGCGGGCCGGTCGGCGTCGCGTCCAGCAGCGCCTGCTGCTTCGGCGTCGGCGCCATCGGCTGGACCGGACGGAAACGGGGCTCCAGGGCGGCGGGCAGCCCCAGGAAGAAGTCCAGCCCGTACGGCGCGCGCACCCGCTCCTCGTACACCTCCTGGAGCGTACGGCCCGTGGCCCGGCGGACGACCTCGCCGGTCAGCGCCCCGATGACCAGGGCGTGGTAGCCGAAGGCGGTGCCCGGACGCCAGAACGGCCGCTGGTCGGCGAGCCGTTCCGCGATGACCCGGTCGTCCGCCAGCTCCTCCGCGGTGAACCCGGCGTCCAGGCCCACCAGACCCGCCCGGTGCGCGAGCAGCCCACGCAGGGTGAGACCGCCCTTGCCCTCGGCGGCGAACTCGGGCCAGTAGTAGGTGACCTCGCGGTCCAGTTCGAGGGTGCCGTCCTGGACGAGGAGAGCTACCACCAGATGGGCGGCCCCCTTGGTGGAGGAGAACACGCCGTACAGCGACTCCCCGTCCGCGCCGCCCCCGGCCCACAGGTCGACCACCCTGCGGCCGTGCACGTACGCGCACAACTGCCCCTCGTAGTCCGGCCGTTCCTCCGCGACGAACGCGGTGAACGCCTCGCGCACCGCCTCGAACCCGTCCGCGACGGTGCCGTGGATCTCCAGCGTCATCCGCTCTCCTCGTACTCGACTAACCGCTGTGCGCGTGTGCCATGGTGAACAGCGCCCTTCCCAGCTGGGCGAATTCTCCCTTGGGATGATCCCGGAACAGCGGCTCGGTGCCGAACAGCACGGCCCGCTCCCCGCTGACCACCGCCGCCCGGCCCGCCGCGTCCGCCGGCCCGCCCGAGCCGTCCTCGTCCGGCCGCCAGTGCCCGGACAGCAGCGGATTCCCGGCCGCGTACGACTGCTCGACCCGCATGCCGGGCCCGAGGCCGGTGAACCACACCGGCGCGTACACGAACCCATGGTCCGTGGCGCCGCCCGAATCCACCAGCCGCACCACGCCGTTGGCGTTCCGGTTGCCCGCCACGGCCGTCGCCGCCGGCAGCCCGGCCGCCGTGTTGAGCGCGGCGCCCGCGGTGCCCCGCCCGACGAGCCCGTGCCCGGCGAGGAAGGCGTCCAGGGCGGTGCGGGCGGCCGGGGTGAGGCCGCCGTGGTCCAGGCCCGCCGACACGAACAGCACGTCCACCGAGGACCAGTCGAACCCCGCGTTGAGCACGGCCGTGGAGACCGGCACGACCTCGAAGTTCATCTCCCGCAGCGCGAACAGCTCGCCCGCCGTCACGGCCGCCGCCACCCGCACCGGGCGCAGCTCGGCACCGCCGCCGAGCCGGGTGGCGTCGAGGACGACGTCGTACCGGCGTGCCGCCTGCGCCGCCGGCGTCCGCGCCGACCCCGGCACCAGCGCACTGCCGTCAGCGGCCCGCCGTACCGGAACGCCCTGCTGGAGCAGGTGGTTGAGCGCGGCCACCTCGTTCGG
This sequence comes from Streptomyces sp. NPDC002784, assembly GCF_053592135.1. NCBI lineage: Bacteria > Bacillati > Actinomycetota > Actinomycetes > Kitasatosporales > Streptomycetaceae > Streptomyces > Streptomyces sp. NPDC002784. The sequence continues at coordinate 63,232 of NZ_JBSFVD010000010.1, forward strand.
GTCGGTCAGCCGCAGCCGCAGGTCGCCGCGCGGGGCGACCCGGCCGACGGGCGCGGCCTCGCCCACGGCCCGCAGGGGCAGCCCCTTGAGGCTTCCGGAGGTCACCGGGCGCACCTCGGCGCCCCACAGCCTGCCGAGGCTCCAGCCGGAGATGTCGTACATCACCGACACCTTGTCGCTGATGTCCCGCCCGTCGGCCAGCAGGACGTTGGCCATGCCGCGCTTGGGCTGGCGCAGGTCGACGACGTACGCGCCCTTCGGGTACGTCCTGCCGTCCAGCCGGAACGGGCGGGTGGCGCGGGTGACACGGACGTCGTTGGCGATCAGGTGGTCGACCAGGCGGGCGGCGGCGGTGGTGGCGCCGGGGATGACGTAGGCGCGGGGGAAGGCGGTCGTGTAGACGTCCTCGGGCCCGATGCCGGGGACGCCCGGAACCGTCTCCGCCGAGACCGGCACCTGGGCCGCTCCGGCCGCTCCCCGGCGGAAGACCTCGATCTGGTCGGCGATCAGCGAACTCCGCCTGGACTGCGCGAAGTCGAGCGTGGCGCGCAGCGCGGCACCGGCGATGTCGACGTTGATCGCGGACCGGCGCCGCAGTTCCTCGGCCGGCAGGGTGTCGTAGGCGGTGTTGTTCACCCGCAGCGGGATCTCCACCGTGTGCGCGGCGACCGTGCCGTGGAAGGCGGCGTACTGCGGGGTGAAGATCGGCGGCCAGTCGTCCCAGCCCTCCTCCTGGTCCCGGAACGGGATCTGCGCGGGCTGCACGCCGTCCTGCTGCGGGGTGTGGCCGAGTGCGTTGACCGCCGCCTCCATGCCGAGGGCGTTGGCGTAGGTGTTCTTCAGGAACAGGTCGTACTCGTAGTTCTCGCCGTGCGGGGGAGTGGTGGGCTCGATGAGGGTGCCGTTGACGTAGCCGTGCAGGTCGAGCATGACGGCCGGCTGCTTGTCGAGCAGGATCTGCCGCATCGCCCGCGTCTCGGGCTGCGCGGCGGTCACGAAGTCCCGGTTCAGGTCGAAGCCGCCCGCGTTGGCCCGGGTGCCGGCGATCCGGCCGTCCGGGTTGGCGGTGATGTTGAAGTAGAGGCGGTTGCGGGCGAGGAGGTCCCGGGTGGCGCGGTCGTCCGCCGTGGCGAGGCGTTCGATCAGGCGCAGGGAGGCGTCGGTGCCTTCCCACTCGTTGCCGTGGATGTTGTTGTTGAAGAAGACGGGGGTCTTGTAACTCTTCTTGATCTCGGGCGACTTGGCGGCCGTCGTGGGCGCGTTCTCGATGAGGTGGCGCATCCGCTCCTGGGCGAGTGCCTGGTGGTGGGTCTCGGGTGCGGTGACCGTGACGAGATACAAGCGGTGCCCGCCGGCCGAACGGCCCGCGATCTCCACGCTCACCCGGTCGCCCAGCCGTTGCAGGGCGTTCAGCTTCGGCGCGATGGCGTGGTACGGGACGAGGCCCAGCTTGAGGGACTTGTCGGCGGGGTTCTCGGGGTCGGGGGAGAGGACCTGCTCGCGGGGGTAGCCCCGCACGGTCCGGTCCAGGGCGGGGGCGTGCCCGGCCAGGGCCCGCTGGGCCGCGCTTGCCGGGGCGCGGGCGGCCCGGTCGTCGGCGGCGTCGCGTTCCCGGGTGGGCGCGGGGCGGTCGGCCACGGCGCCGTGCGGGGTGAGGAACAGGGATCCGACGGTCACTAGGGCGAGCACGGGGACGGTTCTCGCGGTGCGCACACGTACCTCCTCCGGGGCTTCCTGAGATCGGTACGGCGAGGTGTACCTGTTCGACTCAGCTCCAACAAGAGGGGGTTGGTGCCACCGGTGCCCCGGACGGCGTATCCCGGGGGGATGCGCCCCTACCGATAGAGTTCGGTCATGCGCGATCTTGGGGTGGGTTTCCGCTATCTCCTGAAGGGCCAGCGGTGGGTGGCCCGGCACGGCAAGCAGTACGGTTTCGGGCTGATTCCCGGCCTGATCACCCTCGTTCTGTACGCGGCGGCGCTGGTCTCCCTCGTGCTGTGGGGCGACGACCTGGTGGCCTGGTCCACGCCGTTCGCCGACGACTGGCCGAGCCCCTGGCCCGGGCTCTTCCGCGGCTTCCTGACCGGCCTGCTCTTCGCCCTCGCGCTCCTGCTCACCGCCATCACCTTCACCGCGGTCACGCTGCTGATCGGCCAGCCCTTCTACGAGAACCTCTCCGAGAAGGTCGACCGGGACGTCTCCCCGGACGGCACCGCCCCCGAGTCGGGGCTGCCGCTCTGGCGCGAGCTGTGGATCTCGGTCCGCGACAGCCTGCGGATCGTCGTGCGGGCCGTGTTCTGGGGGGTGCTGCTCTTCGCCCTCGGGTTCGTCCCGGTCGTCGGGCAGACGGTCGTGCCGGTGATCGGGTTCGTCGTCACCGGCTTCTTCCTCACCGAGGAGCTCACCTCGGTCGCCCTGCAGCGCCGCGGTGTCGAGGCCCGGGACCGCCTGCGCCTGCTGCGCTCCCGCAAGACGCTGGTGTGGGGCTTCGGCACGCCCCTCGCCGTGGCCTTCGTGGTGCCGTTCGTCGCGATCTTCCTGATGCCGGGCGCGGTGGCGGGGGCCACGCTCATGGCCCGCGATCTCCTCGGTGAGGAGACCCTGGAGGAGAACGGCGAGGGGGCGGCCAAGGGCGTCAGCGCGTGACGGGCCCGCTCATCGCGGCCGTCAGGATCGCCCGTACCTGGGCGATGATGTCCAGCCGGTTGCGCACGAACTCGGGGTCGGTGACCTCGGAGGTGTTGCCGGCCGCGAACTGCAGCACGGGCGTGTGCACATGCCCGGCGGGCAGCGTCCCGTGCAGCCCGAGCCGGTCCCGCAGCAGCGTCGCCCGGTAGGCGATCTCGTTGGACAGGTAGTTCCCGCCGCCCCCGGCCCGCGCGGTCGACCCCGCCGTCGGCCCGTCCGGCCGCACCACCGGCTCCGTCCTGCCCGCCGGGATCTCGGTCACGGCGGTGTTGTCGTACACGGGGAACGGCCCGGTCGCCGCGGCCACGATCCGCTCGTACGGCAGGGTCGTCGTCGTCCACTGCGGCTGCGAGGCCGGATCGCTCACCGGGACGGTCTCGGTGCGGCCGATGGTGTCGTTGTCCGGGAAGCCGCCCCGCCAGGCCCCGTTGGTCCGCTCGATGTCGAACCGCCCGACCCGGCCCTGGCTCACGGTGGTGAGCAGATCGACGCCCCGCAGATACGGCCGCAGCGTCCGCTCCACGGTTGCGTCGGTGAAGTCCCGCCAGCGCACCGGGAACACCGCGGTCTCGATCCGGGCGGGCCCCTGCGCGGTCTCGATCACCGTCCCGTCGAGCGCGAGCGCGGTCGCCCCGGAGGGGTTGGAGATCCGGATGTCCCGGTCCAGGGTGAACGGATCGAACCCGGTGAGCAGGATCCGCTTCAGCCCCGCGCCGTGCGGATAGCGGATCGCGCCCTGTCCACGCGAGGTCCGCTCCAACTGCCCGAGCAGCTCGTCCCTTTGCCGGTCGGAGAGCCCGAACTCCGGCTCCCAGGCCCGCACCTCCCGCGTCATCGCGAGCCGCGCCCAGTACAGCGGCCGGTCGTCGTCCCGGCTCAGGTCCCCGGCCGCGGGCCCCCGCCCCTGCGCCCGCTCCACGGCCCGCCGCCACAGCGCGGACCCTTCGCGTACGACGACGGCGCGGGCCTGCGCGTAGGACCGGGCCCCGCGCAGCTCACGCGTGAACTCCGCGGTCACGGCGTCGAATCCGGACCGCCGGAGGATCTCCTGGGGCACCGCGCGGTCGAGCCGCTGCTCCTCGACGGTGGGTGACTCCGCGGCGGTCGCGCTGGTGGGGGCGGTCAGTGTGGCGGCCAGGGCCAGTCCCAGGGCACAGATCCCAACTCGTATGCAGTTCAAGGGGTTTCTGGTCCTTCCGGTGCGGTGGAGGGGCGTGGTGAGAGCTCGCTTCCCCGCTTCACGGCACCGGAACCGTCCCCGCACCCTCCCGCAGCGCCGTCAGGAACGCCTCACCGGCCGGGGTGAGCGAGCGCCCGCGTGCCGTCGCCGCGTACACCGCCCGCCGGGGCGCGTCCTCGTCGAGCACCGGCAGGAGGGCGATGTCCGGGCGGACGGACGCCGCCGCGAGCGCCGGGACCAGGGTCACGCCGAGACCCGCGGCGATGATCCAGATCGAGGTGGTGGCCGCGGTCACTCCTCGCCCAGCAGGGTGAGGAAGTCCCGGAACGCGCCCGGCATGTCCACCGACTCCGGGTCCAGCAGCCACTGGTACTGCAGCCCGTCCATGACGGCCACCAGCAGCGGCGCGGTGCGTTCCGGGGTGAGGCCGTTCGGCAGGCGGTCGCCGTACTCGGTGCGCAGCACCTCCGCCATGCTCGCGCGGACGCGGGTGTAGCGCCGCGTGAAGTACTCGCGGGCCGGGTGGCCCTCCGTGACGCTCTCGCCGAGCAGCGCCGAGAAGGTCTGGATGATGCCGGGCCGCATGGCGTTGTACTCCACCAGCGAGGCCAGCAGGTCGACCCGCCACCGGGTGTCCGGCACCGCGTCCCACTGGTCGCGGTCGGTGAGCACGGCGACCAGCAGCGCGTCCTTCGTCGGGAAGTAGTGCAGCAGCCCCTGCTGGGTGAGCCCGACCCGCTCCGCCACCGCGGCGAGGCTGGCGCCCCGGTAACCGCGCTCGGCGATCACCGCCAGGGCCGCCCGCACGATCTCGGCGCGGCGCTCCTCACTCCTGACCCTCGCGTTCATGGCGTCACCGTACGGCAGCCTCGACCGACCACCAATATTACAGCAAGATAACGAAACCTACCGGCCTACAGGCGCCCGATGCAGGATGGAGGCACAGCACGGACTCGACGAGGAGGCACCGCCATGGCGGGAACCCGCACCCAGGCCGACGACGCACGTGAGACGGCCGTCGAGGCAGCCCTCGCCCGGCTCGACCTCGACGCCAAGGCCCGACTGCTCGCCGGCCAGGACATGTGGACGCTGCCCGCCCTGCCGGAGATCGGCCTGAAGTCGCTGGTGATGTCCGACGGCCCGATCGGCGTCCGGGGTGTGCGCTGGACCGCCGACGACCCCTCCGTCGCCCTGCCCTCCCCGACCGCGCTCGCCGCCACCTGGGACCCGGAGCTGGCCCGCCGGGCCGGCGTGCTCCTCGCCCAGGAGGCCCGCCGCAAGGGCGTCCACGTCCTGCTGGCGCCCACCGTCAATCTGCACCGCTCGCCGCTGGGCGGCCGGCACTTCGAGGCGTACAGCGAGGACCCGTACCTCACCGGGCTGATCGGCGCGGGCTATGTCAGCGGCGTCCAGTCCGGCGGTGTCGGTACCACCGTCAAGCACTTCGTCGCCAACGACGCCGAGACCGACCGCTTCACCGTGAACAACCTGGTGAGCGAACGCGCCCTGCGCGAGCTGTACCTGGCGCCCTTCGAGACCATCGTGGAGAACGCCCACCCGTGGGGCATCATGACCGCCTACAACACGGTCAACGGCACCACGATGACCGAGCACCACCACCTGGTGAACGAGGTGCTGCGCGGCGAGTGGGGCTTCGACGGGTTCAACGTCTCCGACTGGACGGCCGCCCGCTCCACCACCGGCGCCATCGCGGGCGGCCTCGACGTCGCCATGCCGGGCCCCGACACGGTGTACGGCGAGGCCCTGGCGGCGGCCGTACGCGCGGGCGAGGTCGAGGAGACCGCCGTCGACACCGCCGTACGCCATGTGCTGCGGCTCGCCGCCCGGGTCGGCGCCCTGGACGGGGCCGAACCGGCGGTGACCGAACCGCCCGCCCAGGTCGACGGCGCGGCGCTGGCCCGCGAGATCGCCCACCGCTCCTTCGTCCTGGTCCGCAACCAGGGGGCACTGCCACTGAAGTCCGGCACGGTCGCGCTGATCGGCGCCGCCGCCCGCGACGCCCGGATCCTCGGCGGCGGCTCCGCCACCGTCTTCCCCGCCCGGACCGTCTCCCCGCTCGACGGCCTCACCGCCGCCCTCCCCGAGGGCACCCTGCGCTACGCCGTCGGCGCCGACCCGACCACCGAACTCGCCGTCGCCGCCCAGGGATTCGCGCTGCGGGCCATCTGCCGCGACGCCGCGGGACAGGTCATCGGCACCGCCTCCGCGCCCAACGGCCAGATCCAGTGGATGGGTTCCGACCTCCCCGACGGCGTCACCCACGACACCCTGCACAGCGTCGAACTGACCGGCACCTACACCCCGCGCGAGACCGGCCGGCACACCTTCGGCATCAAGGGCCTCGGCGCCTTCACCCTCACCGTCGACGGCACCACCCACTACGACGACGTCCAGGGCACCGACCGCGACGACCCCTTCATCAGCTTCTTCGGCGCCCCCGAACCCCGCGCCGAGGCCGAACTGACCGCCGGGCAGCGCGTCGACGTCTCCCTCACCCACGTCGTGCGCTTCCCCGAGGGCGCCCCGGTCAGGGCCGTCGGCTTCGCGCTCGCCCACCAGGAGCCGCGGCGCGACCCCGACGAGCTGATCGCCGAGGCCGTCGAAGCCGCGCGCGCCGCCGACACGGTCGTGGTCGTCGTCGCCACCACCGACCGGGTGGAGTCCGAGGGCTTCGACCGCGCCGACCTGAACCTCCCCGGCCGCCAGGACGACCTGGTGCGCGCCGTCGCCGCCGCCAACCCGAACACCGTCGTGGTCGTCAACTCCGGCTCCCCGGTGGAACTCCCCTGGCGCGAGGACGTCGCCGCCGTCCTGCTGAGCTGGTTCCCCGGCCAGGAGGGCGGCGCGGCCCTGGCCGACGTCCTGACCGGCGCGCGGGAGCCCGGCGGCCGGCTGCCCACCACCTGGGGCTCCCTGGCCGACGCCCCGGTCACCCAGGTCGTGCCCACGGGCGGCGAACTCCCGTACACCGAGGGCGTCTTCATCGGCTACCGGGCCTGGGACAAGGCGGGCCGCACGCCCTCGTACCCCTTCGGGCACGGCCTCGGTTACACCGAGTGGGCCTACCAGTCGCTGGAGCTCGACGGCCGGACCGCGCGGATCCGCGTCCGCAACACCGGCGACCGGGCCGGGCGCGAGGTCGTGCAGCTGTACCTGGCCCCGGTGGAGCACGACGCCGAGCGTCCGGCGCGGGTGCTGGCCGGATTCACGCAGGTGACGGCGGATCCGGGGGAGACGGTCGAGGCCGTCGTGGAGATTCCGCGCCGCGCTTTCGAGATCTGGGACGAGAAGACCACCTCATGGTCATGTGTGAAGGGTTCGTACGAGATCCAGGCGGGCCGCTCGATCACCGACCGCAGGCTCACCGGGACGATTAACGTCTGAGTCGGGACACGTTCCCCACGGACAGCCCCGGTCCGGGACCTGACGCCCGGACCGGGGCTCGACCATGCCTACCTGCGGGAGAAGGCGTACACCGTCGCCGAGCGGAACACCTCGCCGGGCCGCAGCACCGTGCTCGGGAACTCCGGCCGGTTCGGGGAGTCGGGGAAGTGCTGGGTCTCCAGGGCGATGCCGTCGCCGGGCGCGAAGGGCGCGTCGAGATGGTCGGCGGTGTACAGCTGGAGTCCCGGCTCGGTCGTCGACACCGTCAGGACCCGGCCGGACCCCGGGTCGTACAGTTCGGCCACCTCCACCGGGGCCTCGGTCACGCCCTTGTCGAGCACGAAGTTGTGGTCGTAGCCCGCGCCCACCTTGCGCGCCGCGCGGAAGTCGAACCGGCTGCCCTCGACCGGCTCCAGGCCGACCGGGATCAGATCCGCGTCCACGGACGTGAACCGGGAGGCGGCGATCCGCAGTTCGTGCCCGCCCGCGTTGCCCGCCTCGGGCCCGGCCAGGTTGAAGTAGCTGTGGTTCGTCAGGTTCACCACGGTCGGCGCGTCCGTCACCGCCTCGTACGCGATCCGCAGCGCCCCGCCGTCGTCCAGCGTGTACGTCGCCGACACCTCCAGCCGGCCCGGGAAGCCCTCCTCGCCGTGCCCGGCGGCCCGGCTCAGCCGCACCCCGTGCTCGACCGGCTCCGCCTCCCACACCCGCTCGTCGAAGCCGCGCTCCCCGCCGTGCAGACAGTTCGGGCCGTCATTGCGCGGCAGCGCGTACGCCCGCCCGTCCAGCGTGAAGCGGCCCCCCGCGATCCGGTTGGCGTACCGCCCCACCAGGGCGCCGAAGTACGGCCCCCGATGCGCCCGGTAGCCGTCCAGGTCCGCGAACCCCAGCACCACGTCCCCGGCGGCCCCGTCCCGGTCCGGCACCTCCAGCGACTGCACGATCCCGCCGTACGTCAGCACCCGCACCCGCACCCCGGCCCGCTCCAGCGTCCAGCGGTGCACGGCCGTTCCGTCGGAAAGTGTGCCGAAGAGTTCGTTCATGTGCGGAACCTTAAATCACGAGGTTTTCGCCGTGACGGTCCGGTAGGCGATCTCGGCCAGCCTCGCCTGGCCGTTCACGCTCGGATGGAACCAGTCCCAGCGGCTCAGCTGCTCCGTCCCGAACCGGTAGGCGTACACCGCGCCCCCGTCGGACCGGCACCGCCGGTCCTTCGCGCAGACCTCCTTCAGCACCGCGTTGTAGTCCTCCACCCGCTTTCGCACCGTCTCCCGGCGCAGGGTCGCCGCCGCGTCCAGCGAGTCCGCGTCCCCGAGCATCGACGGGCAGATGCCCAGCTTCCACACCTGCTTGCCCAGCGCACTGGTCCGCCCCTGCGACCACAGCCGCTTCAGATCCGGCACGCTCGCCACATACACCTGCGCCTTCGGCAGCGCCCCGCGCAGCGTGCGCATCGCCTCCTCGAACTGCGCCCGGAAGTCTGCCACCGACGTCATCGCCGCGGTGGTGTTCCGGCAGGCGTCGTTCGCCCCGGCCAGCACCGTGACCAGCTCCGGCTTGCGGGTCGCCGCCTGCGCCATCTGCCCGGGAAGGTCCGCCATCCGGGCCCCGGTCACCGCGTAGTTCCAGCTCCGCCCGGCCGCCCGCGCCTCACCCAGCAGCCGTACGGCGAGACTGTCCACCTTCTCGCTGCTGCCGGTCGCCCACGACACCTCGGGGCAGTCCGAGAGCACCGAACAGGCGTCGAAACCGGTGGTGATGGAGTCCCCGACGGCCGCGACCGACTCCGGGCTGCGGTCCCACACCGGCGTCGGCTTCGGCTTCACGCGCTGCGCGTCCGTCCCCGACGGCCCCGGCGAATTGCCCCCCACGGCGTCACAGCCGGTGAGGCCCAGGACGGCCGCGGACAGCACGGCGAGCACGGTTCGTGCGCGGTGACCGGTCTTCCGCATCCGCTGCTGCTCCCCTCGCTCGTCGGCTACTGCTCCCCTCCCCATACAACGCGTGGGAGTTCCCGAGCGCGCGCGAGGCGGCGGATCCACCCCGCACAGGGGTCCTGCCGAGTGAATGGCGGGCGTTTCACGGCACCGGGACCGACGGTACGTCACACTCCTTGCGCCGCCGCACGGTAGCCTCGCCATCAGCGTGGCTGCCCGGCCACCGCCGTCCGTCGGTTCGCAAGATGTCCCGCTCTGCCCGGAGGTCCCGGTGACGACACGTGGAGTTCTGTACGTGCACTCCGCGCCGCGCGCGCTGTGCCCGCACGTCGAGTGGGCCGTCGCCGGGGTGCTCGGCACACGCGTCAGCCTCGACTGGATCCGGCAGCCCGCCGCGCCCGGCACCTGGCGCTCGGAGTTCTCCTGGAAGGGCGAGGTGGGCACGGCCTCCAAGCTGGCGTCGGCCCTCAGAGGCTGGCACCTGCTGCGCTTCGAGGTCACCGCCGAGCCCTGCCCCACCGCCGAGGGCGAGCGCTACAGCTGCACCCCCGACCTCGGCATCTTCCACGCCGTCACCGGCATGCACGGCGACATCCTGATCCCCGAGGACCGGCTGCGCGCCGCGCTGCTGCGCAGCCAGCGCGGGGAGACGGACCTGGAGGCCGAACTGCTCAAGCTCCTCGGCAAGCCCTGGGACGACGAACTGGAGCCGTTCCGGTACGCGGGAGAGGGAGCCCCGGTGCGCTGGCTTCACCAGGTGGTGTAAGCCCACCCCGCCACGGCGATGGCCCGGACCCCCGAGGGGGTCCGGGCCATCGCCGTGGACACAGAGATCAGACCGTACGGAACGCCAGCACCACGTTGTGCCCGCCGAAGCCGAACGAGTCGTTCAGCGCGGCGATGCGGCCCTCGACCGGCAGCTTGCGGGCCTCGCCGCGGACCACGTCCGCGTGCGCCTCGGCCTCGGGGTCGAGGTTCTCGACGTTGATGGTCGGCGGCGCCACCCGGTGGTACAGGGCGAGCACGGTCGCGACGGTCTCGACACCGCCCGCGCCACCGAGCAGATGCCCGGTCATCGACTTGGTCGCGGACACCGCGATGTGGTCGGCGTCGTCGCCGAACACCTTCCGCAGTGCCTTCAGCTCGGCGATGTCACCGGCCGGCGTCGAGGTGGCGTGCGCGTTGACGTGCACGACCTCCGACGGCGCGAGGTCGGTGCGGTCCAGCAGGTTCTGCAGGGCGTGCGCGATGCCGCGGCCCTCCGGCTCCGGCTGCACGATGTCGTGGCTGTCGGCGGAGACGCCCTGGCCGACCGCCTCGGCGTACACCCGCGCCCCGCGCTTGGCGGCGTGCTCGGCGGACTCCAGGACGATCACGCCGGCGCCCTCGCCGAGGACGAAGCCGTCGCGGGCGACGTCGTAGGGACGCGACGCGCCCTGCGGGTTCTCGTTGTTCTTGGACATCGCCATCATGTTGCCGAACGCGGCGATGGGCAGCGGGTGGATCGCCGCCTCGGTGCCGCCCGCGACGACCACGTCGGCACGGCCGGAACGGATCATCTCGATGGCGTAGCCGATGGCCTCGGCGCCCGAGGCGCACGCGGAGACCGGCGTGTGCACGCCCGCGCGGGCGCCCACCGCCAGGCCCACGTTCGCGGAGGGGCCGTTCGGCATCAGCATGGGGACGGTGTGCGGGGAGACGCGGCGGACGCCCTTCTCCTTGAGCACGTCGTACTGTTCGAGCAGGGTCGTCACGCCGCCGATGCCGGAGGCGATGACGGCACCGAGCCGGTCGGGGTCGACGTTGCCGTCCTCCCCCGCCTTGTCGGTGAAACCGGCGTCGGCCCAGGCCTCCTTGGCCGCGATCAGCGCGAACTGCGCCGAGCGGTCCAGCCGGCGGGCCTGCGGGCGCGCGATCACCTCGGTCGGCTCCACGGCGACCGGTGCGGCGATCCGGACCGCCTGGTCGGCGGCCCACTCCTGCTCCAGGGACTTGACACCGGAACGTCCGGCGACGAGGCCCTCCCAGGTAGAGGCCGCGTCGCCACCCAGCGGTGTGGTTGCGCCGATACCGGTGACGACCACGGTGCGATTGGTCGAGCTCACGGGAATTCTTTCTCCAACGGGATACGAGGATTCAGCGGCGCCACCGCCGGGTGGCGGGGCCGGGCACGTCCGGCCTAAGCGGAAACTCAGGCCTGGTGCTTGAGGATGTACTCGGTCGCGTCGCCGACCGTCTTGAGGTTCTTCACGTCCTCGTCCGGGATCTTGACGTCGAAGCGCTCTTCGGCGGCGACGACGACCTCGACCATGGACAGGGAGTCGACGTCCAGGTCGTCGGTGAAGGACTTGTCCAGCTGGACGTCCTCGACCGGGATGCCGGCGATCTCGTTCACGATGTCGGCGAGACCGGCGACGATCTCTTCCTGAGTGGCGGCCATGTCAGGCGCTCCTTCTTAGTGATCCAGAGGGTTTGGCAGGCCCGTCGCGGAAGCGGCGGGTAAGTACAGCCGGGCCGGACCTGATGATGATCCGGCACGGAGTGCCTAGGGGAGGGTAACGACAGTGGCGGCGTAGACGAGACCCGCCCCGAAGCCGATGACGAGCGCGGTGTCGCCGCTCTTCGCCTCGCCGGTCGCCAGAAGCCGCTCCATCGCGAGCGGAATCGAGGCGGCCGAGGTGTTGCCGGTGGTGCGCACATCGCGGGCGACCGTGACGTGCTCCGGCAGTTTCAGCGTCTTCACCATCGAGTCGATGATCCGCTCGTTGGCCTGGTGGGGAATGAAGACGTCCAGGTCGTCCGGGCTGATTCCGGCCGCGTCCAGCGCCTGCTGGGCGACCTTCGCCATCTCGAACACGGCCCAGCGGAACACCGCCTGGCCTTCCTGCGTGATCGCAGGGAACTTGTCGACCCCGCCGGTGCGGTAGTCCGTCCACGGCACGGTCTGCTTGATCGTCTCGGACTTGTCGCCCTCGGAACCCCAGACGGTGGGGCCGATGGCCGGCTCCTTGGCGGGGCCCACGACGACCGCGCCCGCGCCGTCGCCGAACAGGAAGGCCGTCGCGCGGTCCTCCAGGTCGGTCAGGTCGCTGAGCCGCTCCACGCCGATGACGAGGACGTACTCCGCGCTGCCCTCGACGATCATGCCCTTGGCGAGGGTGAGGCCGTAGCCGAAGCCCGCGCAGCCGGCGGAGATGTCGAACGCGGCGGCCTTGTTCGTGCCGAGCTTGTCGGCGATCTCGGTGGCCACGGCCGGGGTCTGCTTGAAGTGCGAGACGGTCGAGACGATCACGCCGCCGATCTGCTCGGCGGAGATCCCGGCGTCGGCGATCGCCTTGCCGGACGCCTCGATCGACATGGCGGCGACGGTCTCCTCGTCGGAGGCCCAGTGCCGGGTCTCGATGCCGGAGCGGGAGCGGATCCACTCGTCGGACGAGTCGATCTTCTCGAGGATCACCTCGTTGGGCACGACCCGGGTGGGGCGGTAGCCGCCCACACCGAGGATCCGCGCGTACGGGGCGCCCTTGCTGGGCTTGATCTTCGACATGCTCTTCGGGCTCCTTGTCAGCCGCTGTGCTCTGCGATGAGCTCGCGAGCCGCGTCGAGGTCGTCGGGGGTCTTCAGGGCGAGCGTCTTCACACCGGGCAGCGCGCGCTTGGCGAGGCCGGTCAGGGTGCCGCCGGGGCACACCTCCAGCAGCGCGGTGACGCCGAGCTCCTTGAAGGTCTCCATGCACAGATCCCAGCGGACCGGGTTGGCGACCTGGCCGACCAGCCGGTCCAGCACCTCGGCGCCGGTGGCGACGGTCCGGCCGTCCTTGTTGGAGACGTAGGGGACCGCCGGGTCGGCCGCCGAGAGCCCCTTGGCGGCCTCGGCCAGCGCGTCCACGGCCGGCGCCATGTGGTGGGTGTGGAAGGCGCCGGCGACCTTCAGCGGGACGACCTTGCGCACGCCCTCGGGCTTGTCCTCGGTGAGCGCGGCGAGCTGCTCCATGGTGCCCGCGGCCACGATCTGCCCGGCGCCGTTGATGTTCGCCGGGGTCAGGCCGAGCTTCGCCAGGTGCGCCACGGAGGTGTCCGGGTCGCCGCCGAGCAGCGCCGACATCCCGGTCTCGGTGATCGCGGCGGCCTCGGCCATGGCCAGGCCCCGCTTGCGTACGAGGGTGAGGGCGGCGGTGTCGTCCAGCACGCCCGCGAAGGCGGCGGCGGTGATCTCACCGACACTGTGGCCCGCGACGGCACCCGGGGTCACGGCACCCAGTGCCGCGGCGGAGAGGATTCCGGCGGCGACCAGGAGCGGCTGGGCCACGGAGGTGTCCCGGATCTCGTCCGCGTCGGCCTTGGTGCCGTAGTGGACGAGGTCGAGGCCGACGGCGTCGGACCAGCCGGCGACGCGGTCGGCGGCGCCGGGCAGGTCGAGCCAGGGAGTCAGGAAGCCGGGCGTCTGGGCGCCCTGGCCGGGAGCGACGAGTACGAGCACTCTCACACTCTCTCTTGGGGACGGCCACGGCCGCCCGTGGGGACAAGGACGAAGAACAGCAGGGGGTTTTGTAGAGCTCCGACAAAACCCTAGGGCTGGAGATCGCCGTCGACCAGACGTCCCAGGATGAGCGCGATCCGCAGCGTGAACGCTGAACGTACATCGGAAGGCGACCAACCGGTGACGTCAGTCACACGTCGAAGCCGGTAGCGCACGGTGTTGGGATGCACGAACAGCATCCGGGCGGCGCCCTCGAGACTGCTCGCCTGCTCCAGGTAGACGGAGAGGGTCTCCAGAAGCGCGGACCCGGCCTCTTCCAGCGGTCTGTAGATCTCCTCCACCAACTGCTCGCGCGCACCGGGATCCCCGGCGATGGCACGTTCCGGAAGCAGGTCGTCCGCCAGGACCGGGCGCGGGGCGTCCTGCCAGGCGGAACAGGCCTTGAGCCCGGCCGCGGCGGCCTGCGCGGAGCGGGTGGCGGCGAGCAGATCGGGCACCACGGGCCCGGCGACGACGGGCCCGGCGGCATAGGGGCCGATCAGCGACTTGGCGACGGCGAGCGGATTGTCGCTGCCGCCGGCGATGACCACGAGCCGGTCGCCGAGCACCCCGGTGAGCACCTGGAGCTTGGCGTGCCGGGCGGCGCGCCGGATGGCCTCGACGGTCAGCTCGGAGTCCCCGTCGGGGGCGGTCCCGAGGACGACGCACACATGCTCGGGGGAGTTCCAGCCGAGGGCCGCGGCCCGGGACACGGCGCCTTCGTCGGCCTCGCCGCTGAGCACGGCGTTGACCACCAGGGACTCCAGGCGGGCGTCCCAGGCACCGCGTGCCTCGGCGGCCTGGGCGTAGACCTGGGCGGTGGCGAAGGCGATCTCCCGGGCGTAGACGAGCAGGGCCTCGCGCAGCACGGACTCGTCGCCCGGGGCCGCCACCTCGTCGATGGCGGACTCCATGACCTCGATCGTCGTGCGCACCATCTCGACGGTCTGCCGCAGGGTGATCGCGCGGGTCAGCTCACGCGGGGCGGTGCCGAACACATCGGTGGAGATGGCCTGCGGGGCGTCGGGATGCCGGAACCACTCGGTGAAGGCGGCGATGCCGGCCTGGGCCACGAGACCGATCCAGGAACGGTTCTCCGGGGGCATGGCCCGGTACCACGGCAGCGTCTCGTCCATGCGCGTGATGGCCTGCGCGGCCAGGCTGCCGGAGGACTGCTCCAGCCGCTTCAGGGTCGCGGGGTGCGGGTGGGCGGCGTGCGCTGCGGCTTCGGGCTCGTGGGCTTCGGGTTCGGGCACGGGGACAAGAGTGCCTTATCCGGACGGGAGCGTGCGCCGGTGGGGTCTACGGTGGGATTCGTGATGGACGTACGGCGCGCCGACGAGCGCTACCCAGGCGGCGACCCGGCGGCAGGAATCGACTCCCGGCACGCCTTCTCCTTCGGCCCGCACTACGACCCCGGCAACCTCCGCTTCGGCACGATGATCGCCTGCAACGAGGAGCGGCTGGCCCCGGGAGCGGGCTTCGACGAGCATCCCCACAGCCACACCGAGATCGTGACGTGGGTGGTGGAGGGCGAACTGACCCACCGCGACTCCACGGGCCACGAGACGGTCGTCCGCCCCGGGGACGTCCAGCGGCTGAGCGCGGCGGCGGGCGTGCGCCACGTGGAACGCAACGACGGCACCGCCCCCCTCGTCTTCGTCCAGACCTGGCTGGCCCCGCTGACCCCGGGCGGCGACCCGGCCTACGAGATCGTCCACGGCATCGCGGACTCCACGCCGTACGCCGTCCCCGAGGCCGGAGCGATGCTCCACGTCCGCCGCCTGGCCCCCGGGGAGCGCACCGCGGTCCCGGACGGGGCGCACGTCTACGTCCATGTGGTCCGCGGCGAGGTGCGGCTGGCCGGGGAGACGCTGGGGGCGGGGGACGCGGCCCGGATCGGCGGGGCGAGGGACGTCGAGGCGGTCGGCGTGACGGGCGCGGAGCTGCTGATGTGGGAGATGGCCGGTTAGCGCAGTTCGGCCAGGACCGCGTCGGTGAGTTCCGGCCACACCTCCACCGCCCACGGGCCGAACGCCCGGTCCGTGAGCGCCACGCACGCCGCCCCCGCCGCCGGGTCGATCCACAGGAACGTGCCGGACTGGCCGAAGTGGCCGAAGGTGCGGGGCGAGGAGGAGGAGCCGGTCCAGTGCGGGGACTTGCCGTTGCGGATCTCGAAGCCGAGGCCCCAGTCGTTCGGGTTCTGGTGGCCGTACCCCGGAAGCACCCCCTTCGTGCCCGGGTACTGCACCGTCATCGCCTGCGCCACCGTCCGCGGGTCCAGCAGCCGCGGCGCCTGCACCTCCGCTGCGAAGCGGGCCAGGTCGTCCACCGTGGAGACGCCGTCCTTCGCCGGGGAGCCCTCCAGGGACGTCGACGTCATCCCCAGCGGCTCCAGCACCGCCTGCCGCAGGTACTCCGCGAACGGGATGTCCGTGGCCTTGGCGATGTGGTCCCCGAGCTGCTCGAAACCGGCGTTGGAGTACAGCCGCCGCTCCCCGGGCGGCGCCGTCACCCGGTGCTCGTCGAAGGCGAGGCCCGAGGTGTGGGCGAGGAGATGACGGACCGTCGAGCCGGCCGGCCCCGCCGCCTCGTCGAGCTCGACCGCCCCCTCCTCGTACGCCACCAGCGCGGCGTACGAGGCCAGCGGCTTGGTGACCGAGGCGAGCGGGAAGCGGTGCCCGCCCGGACCGTACGTTCCGAGGACCGTCCCGTCGGCCCGTACGACGGCCGCGGCGGCGGTGGTGACCGGCCAGTTCTCGATCAACGCGAGGCTCTTCATGGCACCGAGCCTAAAGGGGCCCGGACACCGGGCCGAAAGGGGCACCGGGCCCGAGGGTGCTCAGAGCATCAGCCGCATGAAGGGGTCCGGCGTACGCCCGAAGCCCAGCGAGGCGTACAGCGGCTCGGCGGCGGGGGAGGCCGTGAGGTCGACCTGGCCGACGCCCCGCTCGCGGAACCACTCCAGCAGCGACTCCATGCAGGCGCGGGCGCAGCCCCGGCGGCGGGCGTCCGGGTCGGTGGCCACGCTGAAGACGTACCCGGACAGTCCGCGCGGGTTGGCCGGCTTGCCGATCCGGTACTCCACCGTCCCCACCACCAGCGCGGCGAGGGCGTCCGGCCGGTCCGGATGATCGACGACGAAGGCGGCGAAGTCGCCGTCCGGCTCGGCCAGCCGCGCCCGCAGGCCCGCCAGTCCGGCCGGGTGCCAGTCGGTGGAGGTGTCGGCTCCGGGCATCGCATCGATCATCACCTGGCGCAGCCGCAGCACCTCGGCGGCGTCCTCGGCGGTGGCACGGCGTACGAGACTCATGACCGGCACGCTAGCCACGGCGATCACGTCATGTCCCGTGGTTTTCTGCCCTGTTCCGCTTGCTTGGAGTGCACTCGAAGGCCATAGCGTTGAGGTCATGACGGTGATGGAGACCACGGGCACCGGGACCGGCACCTGCGCGGGACCGCCGCAGTCCGACCGGCGCCCCGACGGCCAGGACAGCTACACGATCAGCGAGGTCGCCGCGCTCACCGGCCTGACCGCGCACACCCTGCGCTGGTACGAGCGCATCGGCCTGATGCCGCACATCGACCGCTCGCACACCGGCCAGCGCCGCTACAGCAACCGCGACCTCGACTGGCTCGACCTCGTCGGCAAGCTCCGGCTGACCGGCATGCCGGTCGCCGACATGGTCCGGTACGCGGAGCTGGTGCGCGAGGGCGACCACACCTACGGCGCGCGCTACGAACTGCTGGAGGAGACCCGCCGGGACGTCCTGGCCCGGATCGCGGAACTCCAGGACACGCTCGCCGTGCTCGACCGCAAGATCGCTTTCTATGGCGACGCCGGGCTCGCCCTGGCGTCGGAGAGGCCCCGATGACCGAGAACAGCACGATCGCGACCGCACGCCTGGGCGACACCGGCCCCGAGACCGGGATCCAGGGCCTCGGCTGCATGGGCATGAGCTTCGCCTACGGCCCCCCGGACGCGAAGGAGTCCAGGGCCACCCTGGAGCGGGCCCTGGAACTGGGCGTCACCCTGTACGACACGGCGGACGCCTACGGCGCCGGCGAGAACGAACGCTTCCTGTCCCCCTTCTTCAACGCCCACCGCGACGAGGTCGTCATCGCGACCAAGTTCGCCCTGTCCATCCCGCCGGACGACCCGACGCGCCGGATCATCCGCAACGACGCGCCGTACGTCCGCCAGGCCGTCGAGGCGAGCCTGAAGCGCCTGGACGTCGAGGTGATCGACCTCTACTACATGCACCGCCGGGACGTGAACGTCCCCATCGAGGAGACCGTCGCCGTCATGGCCGAGCTGGTGCGCGAGGGCAAGGTCAAGCACCTGGGCCTGAGCGAGGTCACCGCCACCGAACTGCGGGCCGCGCACGCCGTGCACCCGATCGCCGCCGTGCAGTCGGAGTGGTCGCTGTTCAGCCGGGACATCGAGGCGCGGGTGGTGCCGGCGGCCCGGGAGCTGGGCGTGGCGCTGGTGCCGTACTCCCCGCTCGGCCGGGGCTTCCTCGCGGGCTCCTTCGGCTCCGCCGACAAGGACCTCACGCCCGACGACTTCCGCCGCCGGCAGCCCCGCTTCACCGGCGAGAACGCCACGGCGAACGCGGCACTCCTGGCGCCCATCCGCAAGATCGCCGACGCGCACGGCGCCTCCCTGGGCCAGATCGCGCTGGCCTGGGTCCAGCAGCAGGCGACGGTCCACGCGCTCCCGGTCGTCCCGATCCCGGGCACCCGCAAGCCGGCCCGGGTGGAGGAGAACACGGCGGCCACCCGGATCGTCCTGACGGAGGAGGAACTGGGCCTGCTGGAACCGATCGCGGAGCAGGTGGCGGGCGACCGGTACCCGGACATGACCTTTACCTCCGCAGGCAGGGAGTAGGGCAGGCGGCCCAGGAGCGCGGGGAACTGCGCGACCGGCCCCCCCCGGCCGGCAGCGGACAGCGCGCCCCTACAGCTCCGCCAGCAACTCCGCCTTCTTGGAGGAGAACTCCTCATCGGTGACCAGCCCGGCCTGGTGCAGCTCCCCGAGATGGCGGATCCGCTCGGCGATGTCGGCGGGATCCCGGCGCGGCGCGACCGCGGCCGGGACGGCCGGCGCCGCCGAGCGCACCGCCGCCAGCACGGCCGCGGCGAACGGCAGCGACTCGTGCACCGGCCCGTACCCCAGCCCGAACACCACCGCGGCCGGATCCTGGTCGACCTGCGCGGGCGGCGCGGCCACCTCGCGCCGCAGCAGCCGCAGATGCCCCTCGAAGACCTCGGGGGAGCGCCACTCGACCCCGCTCAGGTCGCCGATCGCGAAGGACTGGTCCCCGGCCTTCCACTTCGCGGAGGAGGCCCCCGTCCAGAACCAGCGGAACGCCACCGTCCGCCCGTCGAAGGACGCCTTGGCGTCGTACGCCTTGAAGGACCGCGGGGCCTCCGGCGCCGCCACCAGGAAACGGTCCGCCGGACCGGAGTCCTGCACCTGCGCCCGCAGTTCGTCGGCGTAGTACTCGGCGAGCGTCTCCCGCTCGGCCGGCAGCACCAGACGATACGGATCGCACCCTTCCTTCAGCTGCCCGTCGGCCGCCTCCATCAGCGGATCGGCCCCCGCCCGCGGCTCGGCGCGCAGCACCACGGTGCCGCGTCTGCCCGGCGTCAGCGTCACCGCCGAGATCGCCGCCAGCGGCACCCGCCGCTCCCCGAGCGCCTGCAACAGCTTGGGTGTTCGAATCCCCCGTTCGTAACGGATGAGCACGGAGTCGGACTCGAACTCCCAGGCGGCATGAAATCCGGCCAGTACGTCACCCATGCGGCTCATCGTATGCGGCACGCGCCCCTCCGTCGCCTCCCCGCGCAGACCGTAGTTTCTGCGCTCTCTACGCGCGTCCGACCGGCGTGGTGCCGGACAAACCCTCCCGGCAGACCGCGTCATCGCCCGCGCAGGCCACCGCGTCGTACGTGCCAACCCCGATCTCCGCGAGGTTGCGCACACTGTCGGTGCCGGGCTCGAAGTACCCGCTGTGCCCCTGCGCGTCCCGCGCCGACAGCACCCGCGCCCCGAACGCCGAGGACATCGGATCCGCCCCGTGCCCCAGCCCGCCGAGCTCCAGGTACGGCACGTCCTGCACCCAGTCGTCCGTGTCCCGCATCGCCCACACCCGTGCCGAGGTGCCCAGGTGGGACGCCTTCGCCGCGCGCATCCCGGGACTGCCCGCCACCGCGATGTCCGCGACCCGGCCGGGCAGCGTCCGCGCGGCGACCCCGCACACCACCGAGCCGTAGCTGTGGCAGAACAGGGAGACCGGTGATCCGCCGGGCAGCGCCCGCACCAGCGCGTCCAGCCGTACCGCACCGCCTACGGCGCGCCCCGCCGTGGCCGAGTCGAGGCCGAGGCCGCCGGGCGCGCTGTAGTCGGCCCAGGCGATCACGGCCGTACGCGTCGACGGATCGGCCGTGCGCTCGGCCGCGTACAGCGACTGCGCCATGCCGACCGGCGCCGCGTACTTGCGGTAGGTGCGCTGGAAGGTGAGCACATCGGTGTTGACGCCGGGGACCACCACGGAGATCCGCTCGGCCCGGTCCAGGTCGCCGAAGACCTCGGCGACCCGGCCCGAGCCCGCCGGGTCGAAGGCGAGGATGTGCCGGCCGGGGCTCATCAGCGCCGTGTAACGGTTCATCCGGCGGCCGGCGTCCCGCTGTCCCTCGGGCGTGAGCCGGCTGTCCCGCATGCGTTTGCGCTCGACCTTGCGGGCTTGCGCCAGCGCGAGGTGGTTGGCGCGGTAACGCAGCCGGACCGGGGCGCCGTTCATGTTGCCGACCGCGAGTGGATAGCGGCGCACCAGGGCGGTGCGCTGGTCAGCGGTGAGCGAGGCGAAGAAGCGGGTCAGCCGGGCCGGCGCGGAGTCGGTGTCCGGCAGTGCGCGGCCGCCGATCCGGGCGTTCTCCCAGGCGGCACGCGAGGCCTGGAGGGCGGGCGTGGTGCGCTGGTCGCGCAGCGCGGTCCAGCCGGTGGTCGCCAGCATGACGAACACCACGGCCAGCGCGAGCAGGACGCGCCAGACGTTCAGTTGCGGGGACGTGTCGAAGGAAGTCACTGGGAGGACACACTAGGAGAACGAACGGGTCTCACGTCAACCGAGTGACGGGGATCACGTTTCGCGCCAGCTTTCCGTGAGAGCGGGCCCCACCTGCTCCAAATAGGCGACGGTCAGGGCCCGGATGCCCGCGAGGCTGACGTCCTCGCTCTGGCTCCACTGCCGCCCCGTCACCCGCATCACCCCGCCGAACACCGCGACCGCGAGCCGGGGCCGCGGATCGGCGTCCACGTCCAGGCCCTCCCGCTCGGCGAGCACCCGCGCGATCCGCTCCTCGGTCTCCGCCGAGCGCCGCAGATGCGCGGCGAGCAGCGCGGGCGTCGACTCCATCACCCGGTACATCCGCAGATACAGCTCCACCGGCACCACGGACTCGATGACCTCGTGCAGCCCGTCCCAGCCCTCCACCACGGCCTGCCGCAGCGCCCGCATCGGCGCCTCCCCGGCCGGCCGCAGCCGCACGGCCTCGACGTAGTGCGCCTCCGCCATCTCCTGTACGGCGAAGGCGGCCTCCTCCTTGCTGGCGAAGTAACGGAAGAAGGTGCGCTGGGAGACCTCGACGGCGTCGGTGATGTCGTCGACCGTCGTCTCGTCGTAGCCCCGGGTGGTGAACAGCTCCAGGGCCGAGCGCAGCAGCGCGTCCCGGGTGCGCTGCTTCTTGCGGTCACGCAGTGTTTGCATACCCGTCAGTTACTGACTTGTGAATTGGTTTGTCAATTGTCAGAGGCTGTCATTAGCCTCGCGGCATGACTAGTCAGACCGTCGTCGACAAGGCGCCCCAGGACGCCGTCCCGCCCTCCGGGCTGCGTGGGCACCCCTGGTTCACGCTCATAACCGTCGCCGTGGGCGTCATGATGGTGGCCCTGGACGGCACCATCGTGGCCATCGCCAACCCGGCCATCCAGAAGGATCTCGGCGCCACCTTCGCCGAGGTGCAGTGGATCACCAACGGTTACTTCCTGGCCCTCGCGGTCGCTCTCATCACCGCCGGCAAGCTCGGCGACCGCTTCGGGCACCGGCAGACCTTCCTCATCGGTGTGATCGGCTTCGCGGCCGCCTCCGGCGCGATCGGCATGTCCAGCAGCATCGGACTGGTGGTCGCCTTCCGGGTGCTCCAGGGTCTGTTCGGCGCGCTGCTGATGCCGGCCGCGCTCGGTCTGCTGCGGGCGACCTTCCCGGCCGAGAAGCTCAACATGGCGATCGGCATCTGGGGCATGGTCATCGGTGCCTCCACCGCGGGCGGCCCGATCCTCGGCGGTGTCCTCGTCGAGCACGTCAACTGGCAGTCGGTGTTCTTCATCAACGTGCCGGTCGGCATCCTCGCCGTCGTCCTCGGTGTGCTGATCCTGCTCGACCACCGCGCCGAGAACGCCCCGCGCTCCTTCGACCTCCTCGGCATCGGCCTGTTGTCGGGCGCGATGTTCTGCCTGGTGTGGGCGCTCATCAAGGCGCCGGAGTGGGGCTGGGGCGACGGCCGGACGTGGACGTTCATCGTCGCGTCGGTGGTGCTCTTCGGGCTCTTCGCGTTCTGGGAGACCAAGGTCCGGGAGCCGCTGATCCCGCTCGGGCTGTTCCGCTCGGTCCCGCTGTCGGCGGGTGTGGTGCTGATGGTCCTGATGGCCATCGCCTTCATGGGCGGCCTGTTCTTCGTGACGTTCTACCTGCAGAACGTGCACGGCATGAGCCCGATCGACGCGGGCCTGCACCTCCTCCCGCTCACCGGCATGATGATCGTCGGCTCACCGCTGGCGGGCGCGATGATCACCAAGGTCGGCCCGCGGGTGCCGCTGGCGGGCGGCATGGCCCTCACCGCCATCGCCATGTACGGCATGTCCACCCTGGAGACGGACACCGGCAGCGGGCTGATGTCGATCTGGTTCGCCCTGCTGGGCCTCGGCCTCGCGCCGGTCATGGTCGGCGCCACCGAGGTCATCGTCGGCAACGCCCCCATGGAGCTCTCCGGTGTCGCCGGCGGTCTCCAGCAGGCCGCGATGCAGATCGGCGGCAGCCTCGGTACGGCCGTGCTGGGCGCCGTGATGGCCTCCAAGGTCGACAGCGACCTCGCCGGGAACTGGACGGACGCGGGCCTTCCGGAACTGACCGCGGCTCAGGAGGCGCAGGCCTCCGAGGCGGTGCAGGTGGGTGTGGCACCGGTGGCCCCGGGCACGCCGGACGCGATCGCCGCCAAGATCACGGACGTCGCGCACGACACCTTCCTCTCCGGGATGAGCCTCGCGTCACTGGTCGCGGCCGGTGTGGCGGCGGTGGCCGTCGCCGTCGCGTTCCTGACCAAGCGGGGCGAGAACGCGGAGGCGGGAGCGGGGGCCGCGCACATCTGACGCGGCAAGGGGTTTGCCCCCGCTTTCCCCTATCAGGGTGACAAAGCTAAAGCGTCCTCGTCCTCGGCACGCGCCGCGGGTCACAGTGGGTCAAGCCCTCCGTACGGCATGTTCCTCGGGCACGTTCGTACGGCAAGGAGGGCGACCGGTGCTGCGGCGCGCTGCCGGAGGGGGACAGCGCGCCGGCAGCCCGGCGGAATGAATCCGGGGGAATAGACCCGCGGGACGGGGTACCCGACCGGGGAACCGAATCCAACAGATTAAAGGTTCCCGGGAGTTGAGTGAACCATGGCGGGCTTCGGACAGGGAACGCGCAGGCACCCCCGCACGCGTGGCCGGACGTGGTCACGGTCCGGGCCGGACCGCGCGACACTCGGCATCATCGGAACCATCTGCGCGGTGGCCGGTTTCTTCGTCCTGGGCATCATCCTGGGCCCGGTGGCCATCGTCTGCGGCTGGCTCGCGATGAACCGATCCTGGTCCGGCGCCCGCCCGGTCCCGGCACTGATAGCCGTGGTGCTGGGTGCGATCGACACCCTCCTGGCCCTGGTCTGGCTGGCCGGTACGGGCGCCCCGGGCGGCGGTCTGTTCTGACCCGTCACGGCGCCCGTTCCGACAGCGCCGCGACCTCCGCCCGCAGCTGACGGACCTCCTCGGTCAGCTGGTGGATCGCCTCCGTCTGGCGCCGCTCCTCCACGTCCTCCGTTTCGAAGCGGGAGATGAACCACGCAGCGATGTTGGCAGTCACCACACCGAGCAAGGCGATCCCGGAGAGCATCAGGCCGACTGCGATCACGCGGCCTAGCCCGGTGGTGGGCGAGTGGTCGCCGTAGCCCACCGTCGTCATCGTCGTGAAGGACCACCACACCGCGTCACCCAGCGTCTTGATGTTCCCGTCCGGTGCGTCCCGTTCCACGGACAGGACCGCCAGTGATCCGAACATCATTAGGCCGACCACGGATCCCACTACGTACGTGGTCAGCCGGACCTGCGAGGCCATGCGGGCGCGTCGGCCGACCAGCATCAGCGTCGACACCAGCCGCAGCAGCCGCAGCGGCTGGATCAGCGGCAGCGCCACCGCGCACAGGTCCAGCCAGTGCCGCCGGACGAACTCCCGCCGGTGCTCGGCCAGTTTGAGCCGGACCAGGTAGTCGGCCGCGAAGGCGGCCCACACCACCCACTCGATCACCGTGCAGGCGCGCGTCAGCCCCGCGCCCGCCGAGCTGTCCACGATCGGCACGGCGTAGGCGACGGCGAACAGCACCGCCAGCGCCAGCAGCGGCCGTTGCGTGCGCTGTTCCCAACGGACCTGCGCGGATCTCTCCTTCATGACCGCATCGTAGGAAACGCCGGAGGGCCGGGTGGCAGTCGCCCCTCGGCCCTCCAGTCGTCCCCGAGCGGGGCGCTACGCGTCGCCGCCCGCGGCGCCGGGATCCGCCGCCGACACGTCCAGCAGCTGGTACCGGTCGATCGCCTGCTTCAGCGCCGAGCGGTCCACCTTCCCCTCCTTCGCCAGCTCCGTGAGCACGGCCACCACGATCGACTGGGCGTCGATGTGGAAGAACCGCCGGGCCGCGCCCCGGGTGTCGGCGAAGCCGAAGCCGTCCGCGCCCAGCGACTGGTACGTCCCCGGCACCCACCGCGCGATCTGGTCCGGAACCGACCGCATCCAGTCGGACACCGCCACGAAGGGGCCCTCGGCCCCGGCGAGTTTCCGGGTCACGTACGGCACCCGCTGCTCCTCCTCGGGATGCAGCAGGTTGTGCTCCTCGCACGCCACGGCCTCGCGCCGCAGCTCGTTCCAGGAGGTCGCCGACCAGACGTCGGCCTTCACGTTCCACTCCTCGGCGAGGATCCGCTGGGCCTCCAGGGCCCACGGCACCGCGACACCGGACGCCATGATCTGCGCCGGGACCGACCCGGACGTGCCCTCGCTGAAGCGGTGGATGCCCTTGAGGATGCCCTCGGCGTCCACGTTCTCCGGCTCGGCCGGGTGCTGGATCGGCTCGTTGTAGACGGTGAGGTAGTAGAAGACGTCCTCGCCGGGCCGGCCGTCCGCGGTCGGGCCGTACATCCGCCGCAGACCGTCCTGCACGATGTGCGCGATCTCGAACCCGAAGGCCGGGTCGTACGCCACACAGCCCGGGTTGGTCGACGCCAGCAGCTGCGAGTGGCCGTCGGCGTGCTGCAGCCCCTCACCGGTCAGGGTCGTGCGGCCGGCGGTCGCCCCGAGCACGAAGCCGCGCGAGAGCTGGTCCGCCATCTGCCAGAACTGGTCGCCGGTCCGCTGGAAACCGAACATCGAGTAGAAGACGTAGACCGGGATCAGCGGCTCGCCGTGCGTGGCGTACGCCGAACCCGCCGCGATCAGCGAGGCCGTGCAGCCCGCCTCCGAGATGCCGTCGTGCAGCATCTGCCCGGTCGGCGCCTCCTTGTAGGCCAGCAGCAGCTCACGGTCGACCGCCTCGTACTGCTGCCCGAGCGGGTTGTAGATCTTCGCGCTCGGGAAGAACGAGTCCATGCCGAACGTGCGGTACTCGTCCGGCGCGATCAGCACGAACCGCCTGCCGATCTCCTTGTCCCGCATGAGGTCCTTGAGGAGCCGGACGAAGGCCATGGTCGTCGCGATCGACTGCTGGCCCGAGCCCTTCTTCACGGTCGCGTACGTCTTGTCCTCGGGCAGCGGAAGCGGCTTCGCGCGCACGACACGGGTCGGGACGTACCCGCCGAGCGCCTGGCGGCGGTCGTGCATGTACTGGATCTCCTCCGTGTCCCGGCCGGGGTGGTAGTACGGCGGCGCGCCGGACTCCAGCTCCTTGTCGGAGATCGGCAGGTGGAGGCGGTCCCGGAAGCGCTTGAGGTCGTCGACCGTCAGCTTCTTCATCTGGTGCGTGGCGTTGCGGCCCTCGAAGTTCGGGCCCAGCGTCCAGCCCTTGATCGTCTTGGCCAGGATCACGGTCGGCTGGCCCTTGTGCGCCTTGGCCGCCGCGAAGGCCGCGTAGATCTTCTTGTGGTCGTGACCGCCACGGCCCAGGTGCAGGATCTGGTCGTCGGTCATGTTCTCGACCATCGCGCGCAGCCGGTGGTCGTCGCCGAAGAAGTGGTCGCGGATGTACGCGCCGGTCTCGGTGGCGTACGTCTGGAACTGCCCGTCCGGGGTGGTGTTCATCCGGTTGACCAGCACACCGTCCCGGTCCTGGGCCAGCAGCGGGTCCCAGGTGCGGTCCCAGACCAGCTTGATCACGTTCCAGCCGGCGCCCCGGAAGATCGACTCCAGCTCCTGGATGATCTTGCCGTTGCCGCGCACCGGGCCGTCGAGCCGCTGGAGGTTGCAGTTGACGACGAACGTCAGGTTGTCCAGGCCCTCCCGGGCCGCGATGGACAGCTGGCCGAGCGACTCCGGCTCGTCCATCTCGCCGTCCCCGAGGAACGCCCACACCTGCGACTTGGAGGTGTCCGCGATCCCGCGCGCCTCCATGTAGCGGTTCATCCGCGCCTGGTAGATCGCGCCGATCGGGCCGAGGCCCATCGACACGGTCGGGAACTCCCAGAAGTCCGGCATCAGCCGCGGGTGCGGGTACGACGACAGCCCGTGCGGCGCCCTGGACTTCTCCTGGCGGAACGCGTCCAGGTTCTCCTCGCTGAGCCGGTCCAGCAGGAAGGCGCGGGCGTAGATGCCCGGCGAGGCGTGTCCCTGGAAGAAGACCTGGTCGCCGCCGTCGCCCTCGTCCTTGCCCCGGAAGAAGTGGTTGAAGCCCACGTCGTACAGGGAGGCGGAGGAGGCGAAGGTGGCGATGTGGCCGCCCACGCCGATGCCGGGGCGCTGGGCCCGGGACACCATGACCGCGGCGTTCCAGCGGGTCGCGTTGAGGATCTTGCGCTCGATCTCCTCGTTGCCGGGGAAGAACGGCTCGTCCTTGGTCGCGATCGTGTTGACGTAGTCCGTGCTGCGCATCTCGGGCACGGCCACGCGCTTCTCGCGGGCCCGCTCGATCAGCCGGAGCATCAGATAGCGGGCCCGCTCACGGCCGCGCTCGTCCACGGCGGCGTCGAGGGAGTCGAGCCACTCCTGGGTTTCCTCGGGATCGAAGTCAGGAACCTGACTCGGAAGGCCGCCAATGATGATCGGATTGCGATCGGATCCGGAAGCCACGCTGGTCCTTACCTGTCAGAGGGCTGGTATTCGGGGCTTGCTTCGGGGCATGTTTCTGGGGTTTTGCACTGCCTGCGCCGTTCCCCATCGTGTACCTCGGGACGGCAAACGTCATCTCTACTGCGAGGTAATCCAAGCCTGGTCCCCCCGGAGGGTTCCCAAAAGCGCAAAGAGGGCAGAACGGTGTGGCGTGTGTCACCTTGGAGTGTGACGCCACGGCGGGAATCGCGGTGACACAGCCCGGAACGTCACCGTTTCGGCGGTCTCGGAGGCCGGGTACTTGCGCGATCCGCCCCGCCCGTGTGGACTACGGCCAGGCTTCGCGCACGCGCGTGGCTGAGTTATTCCCGAAGACATGATCAGGAGGCAACCCGTGAGCGCGACCGCGGACCACGCGGAGGAGCGGACGAACCCTGCCGTCAGGCTGGGGTTCCAGCCCGAGCAGGTGGTCCAGGAGATCGGCTACGACGAGGACGTAGACCAGGAACTCCGCGAGGCCATTGAGGAAGTCATCGGCAGCGATCTCGTGGACGAGGACTACGACGACGTCGCCGATGCCGTGGTGCTGTGGTTCCGCGACGAGGACGGCGACCTGACAGATGCGCTGGTGGACGCCACCACGTACATCGAGGAGGGCGGCTCGATCCTGCTGCTGACACCCAAGACCGGACGCGACGGCTACGTAGAGCCGAGCGACATCTCCGAAGCCGCGACGACGGCCGGACTGTCCGCGTCCAAGAGCGTCAGTGTCGGCAAGGACTGGAGCGGCAGCCGACTGGTGACGCCGAAGGCGGCGAAGTCCACGAAGAAGTAATCCTCCACCAGGCACCGGACGGGCAGCCGGCTTCGGTCGGCCCCGTCCGGGGGCCCTTCGGGATCCCTGCGTAGGGTGGCTCCGACACCCGAACAGCCCCATCGAAGGGACAAGCCGGACATGGCCCTCCAGGTCGGCGAAAAGGCCCCCGACTTCGAACTCAAGGACAACCACGGCCGCGCCGTGCGGCTGTCCGATTTCCGCGGTCACCGGAACGTGGTGCTGCTCTTCTACCCGTTCGCCTTCACCGGCGTGTGCACCGGCGAGCTGTGCGAGCTGCGCGACAACCTGCCGAAGTTCGCCGACCGCGACACCCAGCTGCTCGCCGTCTCCAACGACTCCGTCCCCACCCTGCGCGTCTTCGCCGAGCAGGAGGGCTTCGAGTACCCCCTGCTCAGCGACTTCTGGCCGCACGGCGAGGTGTCCCGTGCCTACGGCGTCTTCGCGGAGGACAAGGGCTGCGCGGTGCGCGGCACCTTCGTCATCGACAAGGAGGGCGTCGTCCGCTGGACCGTCGTCAACGGCCTGCCGGACGCCCGTGACCTGAACGACTACGTCAAGGCGCTCGACACCCTGTGATTCGTGGGCCCCAGGGCCTGCGGCCCACGGGAACCCCTTACTAGGATCGACTCGTTGATCCGGTACCAAACGCATGGCGGGGCTCCCCGCCCCTGGACACCAATGGAGGACTCGTGGGAGTCAGCCTCAGCAAGGGCGGCAACGTATCGCTGACCAAGGAGGCCCCCGGCCTCACCGCGGTCATCGTCGGTCTGGGGTGGGACATCCGCACCACGACCGGCACCGACTTCGACCTGGACGCCAGCGCGCTGCTGCTGAACTCGTCCGGCAAGGTCGCGAGCGACGCGCACTTCATCTTCTTCAACAACCTCAAGAGCCCCGACGGCTCGGTCGAGCACACCGGTGACAACCTCACCGGTGAGGGCGAGGGCGACGACGAGCAGATCAAGGTCGACCTGGCGAACGTCCCGGCCGACGTCGAGAAGATCGTCTTCCCGGTGTCGATCTACGACGCCGAGAACCGCCAGCAGTCCTTCGGCCAGGTGCGCAACGCGTTCATCCGCGTCGCCAACCAGGCCGGCGGCGCCGAGATCGCCCGCTACGACCTCAGCGAGGACGCCTCCACCGAGACCGCCATGGTCTTCGGTGAGCTCTACCGCCACGGCGCGGAGTGGAAGTTCCGCGCCATCGGCCAGGGCTACGCCTCGGGCCTGCGCGGCATCGCGCAGGACTTCGGCGTGAACGTCTGAGCCCAGCACCGATCGCGCTCCAACCGCCCGGCGCCGCACGGTTTGCGTGCGGCGCCGGACGCGCAGGGAAACAACCAAAGAAGCTTGACCTGGGGAGGAACAGCATTATGGGCGTCACGCTTGCCAAGGGGGGCAATGTCTCCCTGTCCAAGGCCGCACCGAACCTCACCCAGGTGAAGATCGGGCTCGGCTGGGACGCGCGCTCCACCACCGGAGCCCCCTTCGACCTGGACGCCAGCGCGCTGATGTGCACCGGCGGACGGGTGATGGGCGACGAGTGGTTCGTGTTCTACAACCAGCTCAAGAGCCCGGACGGCTCCGTGGAGCACACCGGTGACAACCTCACCGGTGAGGGCGACGGCGACGACGAGTCGCTGGTGATCGACCTCTCCAAGGTGCCCGCCCAGTGCGACAAGATCGTCTTCCCGGTCTCCATCCACATGGCGGACGAGCGGGGTCAGACCTTCGGGCAGGTGAGCAACGCCTTCATCCGGGTGGTGAACCAGGCCGACGGCCAGGAGCTCGCCCGGTACGACCTCAGCGAGGACGCCTCCACCGAGACGGCGATGATCTTCGGCGAGGTCTACCGCTACCAGGGCGAGTGGAAGTTCCGGGCGGTGGGCCAGGGGTACGCCTCGGGTCTGCGGGGCATCGCCCTGGACTTCGGGGTCAACGTCTCGTAACGCGATATGAGCAAAAGCCGGGGCCGCGTGGGGTACCAGGGGGCGCCGACTAGACTGCGGCTTCAAAAGTTTGTAAAGCCGAGTACGGCAGCGGGGGAGACCCGTACATACAGGATTGGGTAGCCAGTGGTTCTGAAAACCTTCGGCTGGTCGTTCGCGGTCACCGCGCTCGGCCTCGTCGCAGCGGTCCTCTTCGGGGGGTGGACCGCCTTCGGCATCGTGGCGATCCTCTCCGTGCTGGAGATCTCGCTGTCCTTCGACAACGCGGTGGTCAACGCCGGAATCCTGAAGAAGATGAATGCCTTCTGGCAGAAGATCTTCCTCACCATCGGCATCCTGATCGCAGTCTTCGGCATGCGACTGGTCTTCCCTGTCGTCATCGTCGCCGTCAGCGCGTCGATGGGTCCGATCGAGGCCGTCGACCTCGCTCTGACCGACAAGGACCGTTACGAGCAGCTCGTCACCGACGCCCACCCGGCGATCGCGGCCTTCGGTGGCATGTTCCTGCTGATGATCTTCCTCGACTTCATCTTCGAGGACCGTGACATCAAGTGGCTGGGCTGGCTGGAGCGCCCGCTGTCCAAGCTCGGCAAGGTCGACATGCTGTCGGTCTGCGTCGCGCTGGCGGTGCTGCTGGGCACCGCCATGACCTTCGCCACCCACGCCCATCTGCACGCGGGTCCCGAGAACAAGGCAGAGACGGTTCTCCTCTCCGGCATCGGCGGCCTGATCACCTACATGGTGGTCGGCGGTCTCTCCGGCTACTTCGAGGGCAAGCTGGAGGAAGAGGAGGAGCGCGAGCACGAGGCGGAGGAGGCGGCCGAGCGCGAGGGCAAGCCCCGCTCGGCGGTGGCGCTGGCCGGCAAGGCCGCGTTCTTCATGTTCCTCTACCTGGAGGTCCTGGACGCGTCCTTCTCCTTCGACGGCGTGATCGGCGCCTTCGCCATCACCAACGACATCGTGCTGATGGCGCTGGGTCTGGGCATCGGCGCGATGTACGTCCGTTCGCTCACGGTCTACCTGGTCCGCCAGGGCACCCTCGACGACTACGTCTACCTGGAGCACGGCGCGCACTACGCCATCGGCGCCCTCGCCGTGATCCTGCTGATCACCATCCAGTACGAGATCAGCGAGCTCATCACCGGTGGTATCGGTGTCGTCCTGATCGGCTGGTCCTTCATCTCCTCGGTGCGCCGGAACCGCGCGCTCGCGGCGGCCGAGGGAAAAGCCTCGAACCCGGGCAAGACTGAGGTCTCGTCCGGGGTGTGACCGACCTCCTCGTGAGGGAACGCTTCTGAGCGGGGCGGCCGGGTCTCCGGCCGCCCCGTCGGATTGTCCACAGCACTATGGGGGCGGGAATGGGCTTGTTCGACGGGTTGCTCCGGAGTGGAGGCTCTGCCCAGTTCGACTCGGGCAGTGCGTCGTCCAACGCGATCGAGCTGACCAAGCGGCACAGTCAGGTATCCCTCACCAAGCAGGACGCGGCCAACGGGCATCTGCGCATCAACCTGGCCTGGCGGATGCGCAGCTCCGACATAGGCGGGCCGCAGCGGGAGAGCCTGCTGCGGCATCCGTTCAAGGCGCTCAAGCCGCCGGAGGTCGTGGGGCACAGCCAGAGCATGGTCAACGTCGACCTGGACCTCGGGTGCCTGTACGAGCTGACCGACGGGACCAAGGGCGTGGTCCAGCCGCTGGGCGGCTTCCTGGGGGACGTCAACGCGCCGCCGTACGTCAAGCTCAGCGGGGACGACCGGTTCGGGTCGGGGTCCGGGGAGACGATGTACGTCAACCTCGATCAGCGCGAGAGCATCAAGCGCCTGCTGGTCTTCGTCTACATCTACGACCAGACGCCGGCGTTCGACCGGACCCAGGCCATCGTCACGCTCTACCCGAGCAACGGGCCCCGGATCGAGATCGGCCTCGACGAGCGGCAGCCGCAGGCCCGGTCCTGCGCGGTGGTGATGATCGAGAACGTGAAGGGGGAGATCCTCGTCCGCCGCGAGGTCAAGTTCGTCTACGGGTTCCAGGGCGAGCTGGACCGGCTGTACGGGTGGGGGTTGCAGTGGGGGCGGGGCTACAAGGCGAAGTCGGGGCGGTGAACGCCTGGCCCCGGGCGCGGGTCGGCCGTGGCTGGTCGCGCGGTTCCCCGCGCCCCTGACGGGGCGCTTCCCTACCGTCCGACGAACTGCGGGCCCTGCGGCGGGAGGCGGAACTCTCCCGCCGGGACCGGGGTCACCGGCGGCGGATGGCCGTACTGGGGATAGCCGTACGCCGGCTGGGTCGGGGGCGGGGACTGGGGGTAGCCGTACGACGGCTGCGGGGGGACGGCCGTGGTCGGCTGCTCGGGGGGCAGCGGCTGGGACCTCGGCTCCTCCGGCGGCTCCTGCGCGGCCGCCTGCTCCGCCTCCTCCACCGAGATGCCGAAGTCCGTGGCCAGGCCCTCCAGACCGTTGGAGTAGCCCTCGCCCAGGGCGCGGAACTTCCAGCCCTCGCCGCGGCGGTACAGCTCACCGCAGATCAGGGCCGTCTCCTCGCCCGTCTCCGGCTTGATGTCGAAGTGCAGCAGCGGCTCGCCGTCGGCCACCGAAGCGTCGTACAGCAGGATGCGCAGCGACCGTACGCGGTCGAAGGTGGCACCATCGGCCGAAGCGACCAGATAAATCTGGCTGACGCCGGCCTCGACACCGGACAGATCTGTCTGGATCGTGTCGGTGAGACCCTCGGCGACCCGCTTCTTGCCGAGCCGCCAGACCTTGCCGGAAGGGTGGCGGGGCTGGTTGTAGAAGACGAAGTCCTCGTCGGACCGCACCCGGCCGTCGGGGCCGAGGAGCAGTGCCGAGGCATCGACATCCGGGACCCCCTGCCCGGGCGTCCAGCGGAGCACGGCACGTACGGTCGTGGCTTCGAGCGGGACGTTCGACCCCTTCAGCATCGCGTGCGTCATGCGGTCATCCTGCCCTCTCGGTAGTGATCACGACAACGCGGGGTACTTGATCAGCTGGTGGGTGTCCGCACGCGCGTTACCAGGAATTCATGCCCACCGGGAACCCCTGACACAGCAATCTACGTACTATTACCGGCCACCTGCGAACATCACAGGGGGCACAGCCACCACGGGGGAGTTTTATGCGTCATTTCGGGCACATCGCCCCTGCGGTGCGGAAGCGCCTCTTCCACCGGGAGCCGTGCGAGTTCGACTCCGACTCCTCGGCCCGGCTGCTCGCCACGGCCCTGGGCGCCACGCTGTACAGCCCGGCCACCCGGCCCCGCCTCGCCGAGGACATCCGCAAGCAGGCGGCGCGCGGCGTGGTCTCGATGGTGCTGTGCCTGGAGGACTCGATCGGCGACGAGGACGTCGCGGCGGGCGAGGAGAATCTCGTCCGGCAGTTCACCGACCTCGCCGCCCGCGAGCGGGCCGACCTGCCGCTGCTGTTCATCCGGGTCCGGACCCCCGAACAGATCCCCGACCTGGTACGCCGCCTCGGCCCCGCCGTACGGCTGCTGTCCGGGTTCGTCCTGCCGAAATTCACCGAGGAACGCGGCATCCCCTTCCTGGAGGCGCTGGCGAGCGCCGAGGCGGCGAGCGGGCGGCGGGTGTTCGCCATGCCCGTGCTGGAGTCCCCCGAGCTGCTCTTCCGCGAGTCCCGGGTGGAGACGCTGGAAGGCATCTCCCGAGCGGTCGACAAGTATCGTGAGAGGGTGCTCGCGCTGCGCCTCGGCGTGACCGACTTCTGCTCCTCCTACGGTCTGCGCCGGGCTCCCGACATGACGGCGTACGACGTCCAGATCGTCGCCTCCGTCATCTCCGACGTGGTCAACATGCTCGGCCGCGCCGACGGCACCGGCTTCACCGTGACCGGCCCGGTGTGGGAGTACTTCCGCGTGCAGGAACGTATGTTCAAGCCCCAGCTGCGGCGCAGCCCCTTCCTGGACGGCCAGGCCGAGGAACTGCGCGCCGCCCTCATCGAGCACGCCATGGACGGCCTGCTCCGCGAGATCGCCCTCGACCAGGCCAACGGCCTCACCGGCAAGACCTGCATCCACCCCTCCCACGTCCTGCCCGTGCACGCGCTGTCCGTGGTCAGCCACGAGGAGTACAGCGACGCCCAGGACATCCTGCGGCCCGAGCGCGGCGGCGGGGGCGTGCTGCGCTCGGCGTACACGAACAAGATGAACGAGGTGAAGCCGCACCGCGCCTGGGCCGAGCGGACCCTGCTGCGCGCCGAGGTCTTCGGGGTCGCCAACGAGGACGTCGGCTTCGTCGAGCTGCTCGCCGCCGGAATCCCCGGCTGACACCTGACAAACCAAGGGACGCATGAACAAGGCAGTGAACAACGGGGTCTGGTCCGGCACCTGGGTCGCCCAGCGGCTCGGGGTCGAACTGGAGGGCGACGACGCGCTGAAGGAGCTGCTGGGACTCGCGCTGCGCCGCAACCCCAAGCGGGCGCATCTGCTCGTCTCCCACGTGCTCGGCAAGCACGTACCGCAGTCACCGGCCGTGGTCCACGGCCACGGCGTCGCCCTCGGACGCCGGGTGCGGGACCTGCTCGGCGACGAGGAGGCGGCCGCCGCGGTCGTCGTCGGCTACGCGGAGACCGCGACCGGCCTGGGGCACTCGGTCGCCGACGGCATCGGCCTCGCGCCGTACCTCCACTCCACCCGCCGCCCGGTCCCGGGGATCACCCCGGCGGGCGGCTTCGAGGAGTCCCACTCGCACGCCACCTCGCACCTGCTCCTGCCCGAGAACCCGGCCCTGCTGGCCGGCGACGGCCCGCTGGTCCTGGTCGACGACGAGTTCTCCACGGGGAACACGGTGCTGAACACCGTGCGGGATCTTCATGCGCGGTACCCGCGGCGGCGGTACGTGGTGGTGGCGCTGGTCGACATGCGGTCGGCGGCGGATGCCGGGCGGCTGGAGGAGTTCGCGCGCGAGATCGGCGCGCGGGTGGACCTGGTGGCGGCGGCATCGGGGACGGTGCGGTTGCCGGAGGGGGTGCTGGAGAAGGGCCAGGACCTCGTCACCCGGTACGAGGAGGGGGCGCGGCCGGCCCCCACCGCCCCGCAGCCGGCAGTCGAACGAGTCGACCTGCGCTGGCCCCCCGGCCTCCCCGACGGCGGACGGCACGGCTTCACCCCCGCCCACCGAATACGCCTGGAGAGCGCGCTGCCGGAGATGGCCGCAAGGCTCGCCGAAGCACTGCCCGACAACGCGCACCGCGTGCACATCCTCGGCTGCGAAGAGCT
The DNA here is from genome assembly GCF_053592135.1 of Streptomyces sp. NPDC002784. Classification (NCBI taxonomy): domain Bacteria; kingdom Bacillati; phylum Actinomycetota; class Actinomycetes; order Kitasatosporales; family Streptomycetaceae; genus Streptomyces; species Streptomyces sp. NPDC002784. Next base: position 98,552 of record NZ_JBSFVD010000010.1, read on the forward strand.
GATGTACGCCCCCCTCCGCCTCGCCGGCGAACTGGAGCGGATCACCGGCGCCGACGTCAGCTACTCCACCACCACCCGCTCACCCGTCCTCGCCGTCGACGACCCCGGCTACGCCATCCGCAGCCGCCTCGCCTTCCCCGCCCACGACAACCCGGCCGACGGCCCCGGCGAGCGCTACGCCTACAACGTCGCCGGCGCCGGCTTCGACGCCGTCATCGCCGTGGTGGACTCGACCGCCGACACCCCGCACCTGCACGCCCCCGACGGCCTGCTCGCGCAGCTCACCGCGCACACCCCGCAGGTCCTCCTCGCGGTCGTCCCCTCGTACGTACCCGAAAGGCCCTCGATGCTGCCCGACCCCCTCCGCGGCCCCGCCTTCTCCTCGTACGCCCCCGAGGAGGTCGGCTGGCTGCTCCAGGACCTGTCCGACGTGACCCTGGAGGCACCGACCGAGGAGCGCGAGGAGGCCATCCAGAGCGGCGGCGCCCACTACGCGGAGTCCCTGCCGGTGGAGTACCAGCCGAGCGAGCAGTACCAGGAGCTGTTCCGGACGGCCCTGGAGGAGTCCGCGGCCCGGCTCGCCCAGGCGGTCGGCGCCGTCACCGAGGTCGTGCTCGCCGAACGCTCCCCGCGCCCGGTGCTGGTCTCGCTGGCCCGCGCCGGCACCCCCGTAGGCGTCCTGATGCGCCGCTGGGCCCAGCACCGCCACGGCCTGGACCTGGCGCACTACGCCGTCTCCATCGTCCGCGGACGCGGCATCGACGCCAACGCGCTGCGCTGGCTCGCCGCCCACCACGACCCACGCGACGTCGTCTTCGTCGACGGCTGGACCGGCAAGGGCGCGATCACCCGCGAACTGGCCGCCGCCATCGAGGAGTTCGAGGCGACCGAGGGCATCACCGGCTTCGACCCGGAGATCGCGGTACTGGCCGACCCCGGCTCCTGCGTCCGCACGTACGGCACCCGCGAGGACTACCTCATCCCCTCCGCCTGCCTCAACTCCACCGTGTCCGGCCTGATCTCCCGCACCGTGCTGCGCGCGGACCTGGTGGGCCCCGACGACTTCCACGGCGCGAAGTTCTACCGCGAACTCGCCGGCGCGGACGTCTCGGTGTACTTCCTGGACGCCGTCTCCGCCCGCTTCCCCGAGGTCGCCGACGCGGTGGACGCCCAGGCCAAGGAGCTGCTGTCGGCCGACCGGACACCCACCTGGGAAGGCTGGGCGGCGGTCGAGCGCATCAGCGAGGAGTACGGCATCCACGACGTGAACCTCGTCAAGCCCGGCGTCGGCGAGACCACCCGCGTGCTGCTGCGCCGGGTGCCGTGGAAGATCCTGGCGCGAGCCGGTGCCGGCGCCGACCTGGACCATGTCCGCCTGCTCGCCGAACACAGAGGGGTACCCGTGGAGGAGGTCGCCGAACTGCCGTACACCTGCGTAGGGTTGATCCACCCCAAGTACACGCGCGGCGCGACCGGCACCGACGGCAAGGCGGTGACCCTCTGATGCTGGTGCTGGTGGCGAGCGATCTGGACCGTACCCTCATCTACTCCTCGGCGGCCCTCGCCCTGACCATGCCGGACGCGCGGGCACCCCGGCTGCTGTGCGTGGAGGTGCACGAGAGCAAGCCGCTGTCCTACATGACCGAAACCGCCTCGCAGCTGCTGGCGGAACTCGGCGACGCGGCCCTCTTCGTCCCCACCACCACCCGCACCCGCAAGCAGTACCAGCGCATCAACCTCCCCGGCCCGCCCGCCAAGTACGCGATCTGCGCCAACGGCGGCCACCTCCTGGTGGACGGCGTCTCCGACCCCGAGTGGCAGGCACGGGTCAACGCCCGGCTGGCGGACGAGTGCGCCACCCTCGACGAGGTCCGCGACCACCTGATGGCGACGGCGGACCCGCTGTGGGTTCGCAAGCACCGGGTCGCCGAGGACCTCTTCGCCTACCTGGTCGTGGAACGGGAACTGCTGCCCGACGACTGGGTCAAGGAACTCGCCGTCTGGGCGGAGAACCGCGGCTGGACCGTCTCGCTCCAGGGCCGCAAGCTCTACGCCGTACCGAAACCGCTGACCAAGAGCGCGGCCATGAACGAACTGGCGCGACGCACCGGCGCCGCCCTCACCCTCGCGGCCGGTGACTCCCTCCTCGACGCGGACCTGCTCCTCGCCGCGGACAAGGGCTGGCGCCCCGGGCACGGCGAACTCGCCGACGCGGGCTGGACGGCACCCACGATCTCCGCCCTGCCGGAGCGGGGAGTGCTGGCCGGGGAGCGGATCCTCAGGGAGTTCCTGCGGGAGTCACAGACGCCGGGGTAGTCCGGCCTCGGCCCCCTTCAGCTGCAGCAGCCTCCGCCGCAGCAGCCCCCGCCTCCGCCCCCGCTTGCCCGGGGCGCGGGGGCGCTCGTCGTCCCGCCGACCGCCACCGTCGACAGCAGCTTCACCGTGTCCCCATGCCCCGCGGGACACTCCGCGGGATCGGAGGACTCGGCCATCGGCCGGCTCAGCTCGAAGGTGTCACCGCAGGACCGGCACCGATACTCATAGCGAGGCATACGAACAGGCTAACCGGCCGGACGCATGGCGAGGCATACGGACGGAGGACCGGACTGAAGTCACAGCGAGGCATACGACCGCACGGCTAACCGGCCGAGCCGCCCCGCTCCTCACGGATCTGCGCCACCACCCGGGCCACCGTCTGCCGCACCCCCTCCAGCTCCGTCAGGAAGTGCCAGTAATCCGGGTGCCGCCCCTCCAGCGTGCCGATGGCCCGCTCCAGCCGGGCCACCGAGTCGTCCAGCGGCCGGGCATGCCGCGGATCCGGCGTATGGCGACCGGCCATCGCCAGCCGCTGCGCGTCCCGGATCGCGAACCGCGTGCGCTCGATCTCCCCCCGCGGATCCTTCTGCACGGCGTTCAGCCGCCGCAGCCGGTCACCCGCGGCCGACACGGACTCGTCCGTCGAGTTCAGCAGCGCCCGGGCCGTGGACAGCAGCGCCGTCGCATCCGGCCACCGCTGCTCGTCCCGCGCGGCCTGCGCCTCCTTCAGCTTCAGCTCGGCCTGCCGGACGTTCTCCACGGCCTGGTCCGGCACGCCCTGGAGGTCCTGCCAGCAAGCGACCGTGAACCGCCGCCGCAACTCGCTCAGCACCGGCTCCACCTGCCCGGAACGGGTCGTCAGCGCCTGCGCCCGCGTCCGCAGCGACACCAGCCGGTGATCGATCTCGGCCGCCCGCTCCGGCAGCCGGTCGGCCTCCACCCGCACCGCCTCGGCCTCCCGGGCCACCCGCTCGGCCCGCTCCAGCGTCTGCGGCACGCCATGCTGCCCGGCGCCCTGGTTCAGCTTGGTCAGCTCGGGCGCCAGCGCCGCCAGCCGGGCCGCGAGGTCGTCCGCCGCCAGTCCGGACGACCGTACGGCGTCCAGCGCGTTGGACGCGGCCAGCAGCCCCTGCCGGGCCCGCTCCACCGCCGGCGCCAGCCGGGCCAGCTGCGTCTCCGCCTTCCCCAGCAGCGGCCCCAGCCCGTCCTCGAAACGGTCCAGCTCCCCCTTGACCCGGACCAGCTCCTCCTTGGCCCGGGTCAGCGCGGTGCGCGCCTGCGCGGCGACCGATGACTCCAGATCGTCCCGGTCCAGGTCATGGGCGTCGACGGCCTCGATGTACTGCTGGCTGGCCGCGTCGATACGTCCGCTGATCGCCGCGAAGTCGGTCACCGCGCGATGCGCGGCGGGGGAGTCGTCGACAGCCGTGATGGTCTCGATGGAGATCCGCAGATCACGCTGGGCCGTGTCGAGTTCGTAGAACGCCGCCGCGGCGGCGTCCTTCGCCGCCTGCGCCTCGGCCCGCTGGTTCTCCGCACGCCCGCCGAACCAGCGCCGGGTGCCGCCGCCGGCGAACGCGGCGGGCAGCACGAGCGCCGCGGCCAGCGGCAGGGCGAGCAGAGCGACGGTGTCCACGAGCGCCTGCCGCACGGGACGGGGTGCACGCGGCACCAACGGCGAGTACGGCTGCGAAGGTGTCGCCGTCACATCCCTCTCCCGTGCTGTGGTCCGCCCTGCCCGGCGTTGTCATTCTCCCACCGGTTAAGGACGAACACACGGGCCGGTTAGTTCGCGGTTCGCACCGTGACTTTCCCGTCCCCGGTCCGCGCGCTCACCACATGCGCGCTGCGCTCGTCCCGCGGCACGTCGACATCCACCCCGCCGTCGCCGGTCTCGGTCGTCACCCGGTACGTGGCCCGGGGCACCTCGATCGTCACGGAACCGTCCCCGCTGCGGGACTCCACCAGGTCGGGCACGGCCCCGAGTTCGAGCTTCACCGACCCGTCCCCGGTCTGGGCGCGCACCTCACGCGAATCGACCTCGGCGCGCACGGAGCCGTCCCCGGTGCGCAGCCGCAGCGGCCCGCTGGAGTCGGTGACGTGCACGGACCCGTCACCCGTACGGATGCTCAGCGCGTCCTCGAACCCCTGCGCCCGCACGCTGCCGTCCCCGTCCTCGACCTCCACGGCGACGCCCCGCGGCACCTCGATCCGGTGCTTGGCCGAACAGTCCGCGATCACCCCGGAACACTTCAACCGCAGAGTGAGCCGGTCCCCCTCCATCGCCCACGTCACCTTGGGCTCGCCGCCCATCACGACGGACCCCTCGAACCACCGGGTCACCTTGACCTGCCCGGCCGGATGCGCGTCCGAGGCGACGATCTCCAACGCCGAGTCATCGGAGTCGACGACCAGCGAACCGCCCTCCAGCCCGAAACTCCGCCGCTCGGGCTCCTTGTCGTCCCCCGCGGAAGCCCCACACCCCGCGAGCCCTCCGACGACCAGCGCCACGACCCCACCCACGACAGCAACCCGACGACCCACGACGATCTCCCCCACCACTGGAAACGGACCTTCCCCAAGCCCTCCCGACGGTATGCACCCCCGTCCCCCAGGGGGATCCGGACCACTCCCGGGTTTCGGGTGGGGTTAACCCCCGGAGAGGCTGTGAACCGTGCCCGAGTTCCGGAGCCGAACGAGTGACCATTCCCGGTGACGTTCGTTGTGTGCGATAGAAGGATCTTCGTGTCGGCGGGGTGGGCGGGACGCGGGAGTTGGCGGCGTCGTTCGTCGTGCCCGGTCCGGCCGGTGTGGCCATCCGGACGCGGTTGCGGCTGTCCTCGCAGGACGAGTCGGTGCTGACCCAGGTGGGCCTGTTCCTCGGCTCGCTGGCTGCGAGAGATCTGGCGGCGCGGTCCGGGCAGCGGGAAGCCCGGGAGGTGCCCTCATGGGCCGCCCGGAAGCGGGCGCTGACCGTGGTGTCCTCGGCGCGGTGGGCCGGCAGTCTCACCAGGGCGACGGACGACCAATGGGCGCTGGCCAGGCGTGGTCAGGGCGATGGGATGGCGTGGTTGCGGCGGGAGATCGCGCGGATCCAGGCCCGGCTGGCCCGGCCGCTCGGTGCCAAGGCCGACAAGCGGGCCGGGCTGGTGCGGGGCTGCGCCGACCGACCGGAGTGGCACGCCAAGTCGCGTCGCCTGGCAGTCCTCCGGGAGCGGCTGGCCGGCCTGGAGACGGATTGGGCGGCGGGCCGGGTGCATGTGGTGCGCGGTGGAAAGCGGCCGGCGCGGTCGAGTCATCGCCTCGATGAGGCCGGGCTGAGCCGAGAGGAGTGGCGGGAGCGGTGGCAGGCCGCCCGGATGTTCTTGGCGGCGGACGGGGAGACGGGCAAGCGCTGGGGAAACGAGACCATCCGCGTCACCGACAGCGGGCAGCTGTCGATCAGGCTTCCGGCGGCACTCGTTCACCTGGCCAATGCCCCGCACGGCCGATATGTGGTGGCCGCGACCGTTGCCTTCACGCACCGCGGCGAGGAGTGGCGGGAGCGGATCGTCAGGGCCCGGTGCGTGGCCTACCGAATCCACCACGACCCGGTGCGTCGTCGCTGGTATGTCACGGCCTCGTGGAAACGCACCCCGGACCCGGTGCTGCCGCTTCGGGCGGCACTGGCTCGTGGCGTGGTCGCGGTGGACATGAACGACGACCACCTCGCGGCCTGGCGCCTCGACCCACACGGCAACCCGATCGGTGAGCCCCGGCGATACCACTACGACCTCTCCGGCGGCGCCCAGCACCGGGACGCCCAGATCCGGCACGCTCTGACCCGGCTGCTGCACCATGCCCGCCGCAGTGGTGTCACGGCCGTCGCGGTCGAAGACCTCGACTTCACCGACGCCACCAGCCGCGAGCGGCACGGCCGTGGCAGACGGTTCCGCCGCCTGGTCTCCCGGTTCCCCACCGCCAAGCTCCGGGCCCGCCTCGTATCCATGGCCGCCGAGCAGAACATGACCGTCGTCGCCGTCGATCCGGCGTACACGTCCCGGTGGGGTGCGCAGCACTGGGAGCGGCCGCTGACGACCTCCACCCGCCAGGCCACCCGCCACGATGCCGCAGCCGTGGCGATGGGCGCGCCCTTGGGCATTCGGTCCGGCGACGGACGGCACCGCCCCCGCACGACCGGAGCGATCGTGCGGGGCATCGGACCGTCCAGGCCGGACCGGACACCCGAGGGCGTGAGGGACCCCTCCCCCGCACCCCGGACCACGGGCATGACCCGTGCCGCCCGGATGCGGAGCGAAAGCGGGCGACCAGCGTGCCCAACACCACTCGGGGCACGCGGCCGAGCACCTCTCGCTCGGTCCTCAGGAAGACAGCAAACCCCTGCCCGCACGGGATACCGGATTGCGGGGCAGGGCCCGGGACAATGTAGGCTGTCGGCCTGTCCCGGGTGCGTAGCTCAGTGGTAGAGCGCCTGCCTTACAAGCAGGATGTCGGCGGTTCGAAACCGTCCGCGCCCACCTTGGTGAGTGAGAGGTCCCGGTCCATTGCGGCCGGGGCCTTTTGCGTTCAGGCCGGTTTGCGGGTCGGGTGGCCGCGGACTTCCAGGTCTGTCAGGAGGGCCGTCGTGGCCTCCGCGATGGCGTCGACCGCTCTGTCGAAGACCTCCTTGTTGTGGGCGGCCGGGGTTCTGAAGCCGGAGACCTTGCGGACGTACTGGAGGGCGGCGGCTCTGATGTCTTCCTCGGTGGCCTCTTCGGGGAGGACCGGGGGGCGGAGTGTCTTGATGCTGCGGCACATGTGTCCAGTCTGACTCCCGGCACTGACAATGCGCCCCCGCGCGTGGGCGGGGTCTGCCATGATCGCGACGAGGCGGCCACCGACCGATGGGGCCGACCGACGAAGGGACGTACTCCCATGACGACCGACTTCACCGTCGCGATACTCGGGCCCGGCGGAATCGGGGGCCTGCTCGGTGCGCTGCTGTCCCGTGCCGGGCACCGGGTCATGTGTCTGGCCGGCGAGGAGACCGTCGGCACCCTGCGGGAATCCGGGATTCAGGTGCGCAGCGGGCTGTACGGGGACTTCCGGGCCCCCGTCGAGGCGGACACCGTGCTGCGCGAGCCCGTGGACGCCTGTCTCGTCGCCGTCAAGCACACCTCCCTCGACGCGGCCCTGGAGCGGGTTCCGGCCAAGGCTCTGGGCGACGCCCTCCTCGTACCGTTCCTCAATGGGGTGGAGCATCCCGCCGTGCTGCGGGCCCACCATCGGCCGGAGCTGGTCGCTCCCGGTGTCATCCGGGTGGAGTCGACGCGGGTCGCTCCGGGTGTCATCGAGCACGGCAGTCCGTTCGCCGAGATCGATCTCAGTGGGGATCTCGTGCCGCGGGAGCGGCTGGACGGGTTGGCCGGCGTGCTGGGGGCTGCCGGGCCCACTACCCGGGTGCTCGAGGACGAGTCCGCCGCGCTGTGGGCGAAGATGGCCTTCCTCGCGCCGCTCGCCCTGCTCACCACCCGGTACCGGCTTCCGCTGGGTGAGGTGCGTACGCGGTACCGGGAAGAGCTGACCGCGCTCGTCGAGGAGGCCGGGGCCGTGAGCCGGGCGTGCGGGGGGCCCGCCGATCCCGCGCAGGCCCTCGGGCGCTACGACGGCTTTCCGGCCGCCACCAAGTCCTCCATGCAGCGGGACGCCGAGTCCGGCCGTCCGCTGGAGCTGGACGCCATCGGCGGGGCGCTGCTGCGGGCGGCGGACCGGCACGGGGTCCCCGTGCCCGTGACGGCCCGCCTCGTGGCGGAGCTACGGGCGGCCGGGCACTGATACGGCGGGGGAGGGGCCGTCAGCAGATCCTGCCCGGCCCCTTCGTCGTGGCCCGCAGCGGGTCTCGTACGAGGTCGAAGCCGACGTCGAAGTCGATGGTGTCCGGCTTGCGGAGCTGGAGGAAGGCGATTGTGCGTCGGCGGTCAGCAGAGAGCCCGGCCAGCAGCCGCTTCTCCGTCTACGCCTCGGGCAAAGGGCACTCAAAGCTGGTTAGTTGAGCGATCTGCTGCAGAATCTCCCGGTATTGCTCTCGGTGTCCCACGGCGGTGGTACTGATCATCAGGACTGCCATGCGCGTGGAGTCCGGGTGGGGGAGGTAAGCGTAGATCTGGAGCAGCGGGATCGGTGCAAGACCCGACTCTGGAGTTGGTATGCGAACCGTCTCGCCCATCGATGCGGGGCCACTGGGCAGGTCCAGGTATTCGACGCGGGAGAGTTGATCCCCCGTCGCAACTGCCCTTGCCGCGCTCACTGATCGTGGGGACCAGGCGATGTCACGCCAGGAGACGGTGAAGAGGGAGTGCAGAATGCCTCGACTGCTTCCCTCGGTGTCGTCGCGATGTACCCCCAGCGAGCAGTGCACGGTTCCCACTTCGCGTAGCGCACTGAGAAGTTGCTGCCCCGCAGCCAATTGGGCAATGAACCGTTGACGAGTCACCCCGTCCGGAAAGGCCTCGACCAACGGAGCGATTGCTTCCCGAAGCCGGTTCGCTTCGGGGGAGGACGGAGGGGCCAGGAGAACATCGATCGGTACCTCGGTGAAGCCGCCCGGCACGGCGAACCAGATACCGGCGTCGGGGTCACTTACGGATTCATCAAGGAGGACGCGAGAGGTCATGTCGCTGAGTCTCCGGACGCTGGGCGGAGCAAGAAATCAGGGCTGTGCAGGACGGACTCCAGCACGGCGCCCACGTTCGATGTCTTCGTCGGTGGCTCCCCAGGAGGCGACCGAATGACGGCCTCCGTCCGCCGCGGTCTGCTGACTGAGAAAGCGGAAACGGCGAGGCTTCGATCCGTCGGGAGCAGGCGCAGCGATCACGCCGATGAAGCGTGGGTCGCCCGCGAGCCACACCACACCGATCTGGGCCTTCAACGCAGGTGCGGCGCGGGGAGCCATGCGGCGGTGCCACCAGCCAACCCCCCAATGCCGGGGGAACACCATGGGCAGGGGCTCCACGGGGCGTGCCGGGTTCGGGAACTCGAACCACCCGTACTGCCTGCCGATGACGTCGGTCCGCTCACTGAGGCCATGCACGGCATTTCTATGCAGTTGCCATGAGTACTCCTGGAGGACACGCCTCATCCGGAAGAGTGTGGGAAAGACGAAGAGCTGAATGAAAGCCCGGTAAAAGCTGTAGATCAGAAACGGTACGAACAGAATCGCGTACCCGGGCGACAGCAATACCGCGAGGATCGAGAGCAGAGCCCCCCACAGAGCAACCCAACCGACGAAAGCGATTGCGTTCACCGTCAACTGTTTTGACCAGGCGGTCCGCGTCGGGGGGTGTTCCCATGCAACGGTATAGGCCGTGGGATTCATATGAGATCTCTCTTGTCCTCTGCTTAGAACGCGTACCGGGCCAGGTCGACCAAGGCGCCGCCGTCCAGGATGCCCCGTACGCCGTCAACGCCGGTGCCACTGTCCTTCGCTCCGTCGTTGTCCAGGGAGTCCACCGCACTGGAGACGAGACCGTACCCAGCGGTCACCACACCGAGTGAAGCTGAGGTGATCTCGACGACCTGCCCGGCCTTGGCGGAGTCCCGGGCCCCGCGTACGACGAGGTCCAGGGTCGAATTGCCGAGGCCGGTGATGGCCTTGGCTTCGTCCATGGTCTTACTGCCCAGTGTGGTCAGCACCTTTCCGAGGGTGACCGCTTCCTCGCCGGCGCGCAGGGCGCTCATCGTCCCCCGCACGCCCATTCCCACGGCAGCCACGCCGGGAACCGCTCCCAGAATGTCTCCGCCGACGCTGACGAGGTTGCCCCAGAAGTCGGAGTCGAACTCACCCTTCATGAAGCCATCCTTGAGGGATGCGAGTACCTCCGAGTCGGAAAGCCGCATGGCGAGTGCGGAAGCGCTCAGTGCAGCTGCTGCGAGCAGGAGGACGGCGGCAGCCATGCCACCTGTGGCCACGAACAGGGCTACCAACCCGATGACGCCCGCGGTGAAGCTGAGGATGTCGGGCAGATTCTCGGTGATCCATTCACCGAGTTCATCAAGCCACCCTGGTTCGTGTGGCGCCAGCTTGTCCGTGGCGTCGCGGATCTTGCCAGCACGGTGCCGAGCCTGTTGCTCGTGCTCTTCGGCGAGCCTCTTCGCCTTGCCGATAATCTTGTCGAGCTCGGCCTGGGCTTCCTGCACCGCCGTGTTCGCGTGGGTCAGGTCCTTCCGGGCCTCGTCGTGGGACTCGCCTTTGCCGTCAAGGTCGGGGTTGTTCTTCGCTTTGTCGGCATGGCCCTTTGCCTTGTCCACGGCATCATGTGCGTCTCTGGCGTCGTGGTCCAGCTTCTTGGCTCGGCGCTGAAAATCGTCGAGTTCGCCTTCCCAGCGGTCGAGTTGTCGCGCGGCCTTGCGGAGGGAACGGGCGGCGTTCTTCAGGTTGAGCGGGAGAGGCCCGCCCTCTAGTTGCTCGCGGTAGGCGACGGCAGCGTCCCCCTTCCAGTAGCTGCCGTCCATGAGCTTGGTCACGAGCCCATGTGTCTCTTCAAGGACTTTCACGCAGTCGACCAGCTTCTTGTACAGGTCGCGGACAGTCCCGATATCGCCTGGGGTCGGATTGAACCCGAGATGGGGGTAGTTGGGGTTCGGGATGGTCGGCGAGGACTTGAGCCCCTGTGGCAGGTTCCCCTCGCGGGCTGCCGGTGAGCTGACGAAGGGGGGTTGTTCGAGACCGGGCGTTACCGTCACTTCTGGCCCCCCGACTTGCCGTCTCTGGCCTTTTTCAAGGCTTCTTCCAGCGCCTTGTCCACTTCTTCATAGCTCTGCTTGCTCTGGCCGATGATCTTGGCGAGATCCTCGGTCTGCTTGCCGATCTCCTCCGTGCCGTACTTCCAGTCTCCTTGGAAGTCCTCGCACGCCGAGTCCAAGTCGTCGGTGCCCAGCCCGGTGACGGTCGCGTCGCTCAAGGCTTTGCGCAACCCTTTCAAAGAACTGCTCGAATCCTTCAAGAGCTGCATGAATTGAGCGAGTTCGCCGCCGTCTACAGCTAGCCGGTCAGCCATACACTGATTTCCTGTTTCGTGTTACTGCGCTTCAGCGGTTGATGGCCTGGATTTCCTGGACGGTGACGGGCTGGTTGTTGCCGTAGGTGCCGTTCGGGAGGTCGCCGCCCGTGCCGCCCGTGCCCGTCCAGGTGATTTGCCAGGTGATGGTGGCCTGGAGGTTGTAGGTGCTGTTGCCGGAGGAGCGGAGGTATTTCAGGCCGCAGGGTGGGGTTTTGTTGGCCTTGCCTTTGGCGTAGGGCTCGCCGATGGAGCCGTCGGTGTTGATGGCGCACTCGCCCGATGCCGGGTAGGTCTCGGCGTCTGTCGTGCCGGGCTCCAGTTTCAGGGCTACCGGCTTGGCTGTGGTGGTGGCCTGGAGGTTGAGGCCGGGGGCGTTGATGGCGGCCGTGGCCTGGATCTCGTCGAAGACGGTCTTGTCGAGCCAGGCCCAGGTCGGCAGGTTCACCTTGGTGACCGCCTCGGGGGCGAGAGTGACCTCGGTGTCCGGCAGCTCCATGTGCTGGTAGGCCAGGGCTGCGAGGATCTTGGGGGTGATGGCCTGTTCGTACTGGGGTGGCGGGGGCTCGCCGGTCTCGACCCAGAAGGGGAGGTCGTTGCATGAGCTGCGCTTGAGCAGGTCGGGCTCGTTCGGGTTCTCCACGGCGGCCCAGAACATGCCCTTGCCGTCGTTCTCGACGTTGTAGTCCTTGTAGCCCGGTGTGTCGGTCCAGCCGTACTCGTCCTCGTAGTGGCGCTGCAACTCGCTGAGCGCGGCGCCGGCGTGGCCGCCCATGCCGGGGGTGTTCAGCTGGCTCTTGATGTCCTTGGACATCTTTTCCTTGAAGTCCTTGGCGCCGAGGTAGGGGGCGTACCAGCAGGGTGGTGGCGTCCAGTTGACGTCGGCGGAGGTGACGTTGCCGGTGCCGTCGTTCTTGGCTACGGATCCGGAGTAGTGGATGCGGGCGGCGGCGTAGATGCTGTTGCCGTCGCTCCCGCCCTTCTCCTCCGAGCCGTCACCCTTGCCGAAGTCCACCGGTTCCGCCGCGGAGTTGGGTGCGGTGAGAAGAACGGTGGTGATCGCGATGGCCAGGGCAGTAGCGCTGGTGCCGAGGACCGTGCGCAGCGATCCGTTCACTGGCACTGCTCCGCCTCGGTCTCCACGAATACCTTGGATGCCTGCCACAGGCCGTCGCTCGTGGGGACCTTGACCATGATGATCTTGTAGTGTCCGAAGTCCTTGAGGCTGGGCTCGGTCTTCAGGACCTTCCCCGTTGTGACTTCCTTGCCGTAGAACTTGCTGGCATCCGAGCAGAACGCGACCTCCACCGAGCTGCCGTTCGACGCGGACCGGGTGGTGGCTTCGTAATGGCGGCGGGTGCCGGTGGCGGTCCAGCCGCCCTTGATCCACTCGTTGATCTGCACCTCCCCGTAGTGGAGTCCGTCGCCCGTGGCGTAGGCGGTAAGGGCGGCGTCCTTGGTGGTCCGCTTGTCGACACCCCGGTAGATGGCACGGAGGAAGTTCGCCGCGTCCTCCATCGCCGCCGCCTCGTTCTCGTCCTCCGGCTCGGCCCAGTCGAAGACCAGGTTCATGTCCTTCGGCAGGGAGACATCCACGCCGTCCGGCTTGTTCTCCGCCGGGGTTCCGGAGGGCTGCGCTGACTTCGTCGGCTTTTCCGTCCCCTGCTCGGCGCCGGCGATCTTGTCGTTGTTGCTGGAGTTGCCGTCCTCGCTGCCGCACGCTGTCAGCAACAGGGCCGCCGTCGCGGCGAACGCGGCAGCAACGGGCAAAGAGCGGCGCTTCACAGTGGACTCCCCGTGAGATACAGATGCAGGTGAGAGCACTGACGGTATCGGTGGGGCTGGTGGGTTCGCCAGGCGGAACCTCCTCACTGGAGTGGGTGTTCAGGACATTTCTGGTGCAAATCTCGCGCGCGTTTGGGGTCGCGTCCGGCCCAGCCGCTTCGCGGAAGCTATCGGCCGACGGGTCGTCAGATTCCGAACGGCTTGGCGTAGCGGATCGTGCCGGCCGGCAGTGGGTCGGGGGTCAGGGCGAGGGCCATCAAAGCCTCGTCCGGGACGTCGAAGGTGACGCCGATGCCGTGGGCCGAGGCCCGGTCGAAGCCGAAGCGGGGGTAGTAGTCGGGGTGGCCGAGCACGGTGATGAAGCGTTCGCCCCGCTCCCGCGCCGCGTCCAGGACCGCCCGGATCGCCGCGCCGCCCGCGCCGGTGCGCTGGTGGGCGGGGTGTACGGCGACGGGGGCCAGGCACAGGGCCGGTACGTCGTCGATGTGGCAGCGGGTCAGCAGGGCGTAGCCGATGGGGGTGTCGGCGGTGTCTGTGCTGACGTAGGAGAGGCCGTCGATCCACGCGTCGTCGGTTCGCAGGGCGTCCACCAGGTCGGCCTCCAGTGGCGTCTCGAACGCGCCGAGGACGATCTCACGGACGGCCTCGATGTCGGCGGGGGTCTCCGGGCGTGCGGTCCAGGGTGAGGTCATGGGCCCATTCTCGGTGAGCGCTACTTGGGGTCGTCGACGCCCAGCGCCTCCGGGCGATCAGGCACCCGTCAGGCACCCGTTCGAATGAACCCCGGGAAGCAACTCGCCACCCAAAATCGAACAGGCGTACCATTGCGGCCGTGGCTACGACCTATGACTTTCCGAGTGACCTCCTCGCCGGTCAGGAGGAGCTGCATCAGGTCCGGGCCGAGCTGTCGGCCCTGCTCAAGCGGCTTCCCTGGTCGGTCGAGCCGCTGGACGGATTCAGCGACGACCACGGCTGGCGGAAGATCGAGCGCCCGGCCTCTCCCGGCTGGACCGCGGATGAGCAGGCAGCCGTGGAGAAGCTCCGGCAGCGCGAGCACGAGCTCGCGGTGTTCGTCAGTACGCACCGGTTCTGGGCCGAGGTCGCCGCGGAGGACCGGGTGGACGCGCGGATGAAGGCCAAGCACGCCCACGACACCTCATGAGCTCCTGTCCACGCGGGTGCGGGCCGGCCCGTACGGAACACCGGCCGGCCCGCCCGCCGCACCTCATGCGCTCGTGAGGACTACCAGCTTCTGCGTCGCCCTCGTCATCGCCACATAGCGGTCCACCGCTCCCTCGATGCCCTCGCCGAAGCGCTCCGGGTCGACCAGGACCACCAGGTCGAACTCCAGCCCCTTCGACAGCGACGGGGTCAGCGACCGGACCCGGGGCGTCGCCTCGAACGACGGGTCGCCGATCACGCAGGCGATCCCGTCGTCGTTCGCGTCCAGCCACTCGGTGAGGATCCGGTCCCGGTCCGCGACCGGGCCGTGGACCACCGGGATGCCCGAACTGCGGATGGAGGTCGGCACGTTGGCGTCCGGCAGCGCCGCGCGGATCACCGGCTCGGCCTCGGTCATCACCTCTTCCGGCGTGCGGTAGTTGACGCTGAGGGACGCCACCTCGACCCGGTCCAGGCCGATCCGTTCGAGCCGTTCCTGCCAGGTCTCGGTGAAGCCGTGCCGGGCCTGGGCGCGGTCGCCGACGATCGTGAAGCTGCGGGACGGGCAGCGCAGCAGCAGCATCTGCCACTCCGCGTCGGTCAGCTCCTGCGCCTCGTCCACCACGACGTGCGCGAACGGGCCCGCGAGCAGGTCCGGGTCGGCGGTGGGCAGTTCGGACTCGTCGACGAGGTTGCGCCGGAAGTCCTCGCGGCGCAGCTGGGTCATCAGGCCGTCGCCGTCGTGATCGGCCGCGATCAGGTTCTCGACGACCTGGGTCATCCGGTCGCGCTGGACGTCGAGGGCGGCCTGCGCCCGGCGCTTGCGGCGTGCCGCCTTCGGGTCGCCGAGCCGCTGCCGGGCCGCGTCCAGGATCGGCAGGTCGGACAGCGTCCAGGCGTGCGGGGCCGCCTTGCGCTGCAGCAGCCGGACCTCGTCCGGGGTGAGCCAGGGCGCGCACAGCCGCAGATACGCGGGGACCGACCACAGGTCGCCGACGAGGTCCCTGGCAGCCAGCAGCGGCCAGGCCCGGTCCAGGGCCTCCACCAGCTCCGTGTCGTGCTGCAGCGCCCTGCGGAACTGCTCGGGCGGGATGTCGGCGTCGTGCTTGTCGAGCAGGATGGTGACCAGTTCGGCCCAGACCAGCTCGCGTCCCTCGTTGTGCGGGGTGCCCGGCCCCGGGGCCTGGAAGGCCTCGGCCCAGTCGGTGGCGGTGAGCCGGACGTCCGCCCAGGGGGTGCTGACCGTCATGCCCTCGGTGGGCGGGTCCTCGTAGAAGCGGACGGCCTTCTCGACGGCCCGCACCATGTCCGCGGACGACTTCAGGCGCGCGGCCTCCGGGTCGCTCTCCTCCGGCGCCTTGGCGCCCTCGGCGACGAGATCGCGCACGGTGCAGGTCTGCACGCCCTCCTCGCCGAGGCTGGGCAGCACATCGGAGACGTACGACAGATAGGGCTGGTGCGGGCCCACGAAGAGCAGGCCGCCGCGCCGGTGGCCGAGGCGGGGGTCGGAGTAGAGGAGGTAGGCGGAGCGGTGCAGGGCGACGACGGTCTTGCCGGTGCCGGGGCCGCCGTCGACGACGAGGGCGCCGCGCGATCCGGCGCGGACGATGGCGTCCTGGTCGGACTGGATGGTGGCGAGCACGTCGCGCATCCGGTCCGAGCGGTTGGTGCCGAGGCTGGCGATGAAGGCGGACTGGTCGTCGAGGGCGGCGTGGCCCTCGCGGCCGTCGGCGGTGAACACCTCGTCCCAGTAGTCGCTGATCCGGCCGCTTTTCCAGCGGTACCGGCGGCGGCTGGCGAGGCCCATCGGGTTGCCGTGGGTGGCCGCGAAGAAGGGTTCGGCCGCGGGGGAGCGCCAGTCGAGCAGCAGGCGGCGGCCGGTGCTGTCGGTGAGGCCGAAGCGGCCGATGTACACCGGCTCCGGGTCGTCCGCGGTGACGATGTGGCCGAGGACGAGGTCGAGCCCGAAGCGGCGCAGGGCGCGCAGCCGGGCGGTGAGCCGGTGGACCTCCGCGTCCCGGTCCATGGCGGCGCGGCCCGCGCCGCCGGGTGCCCTGAGCTCGGTGGCGAGCTGGTCGGACAGCTCGGCGATCGTCTGCTCCAGGCTCTCCGCGATGGCCGCGAAGTGCCGCTCGTCGGCGGCGATCAGCGCGGGGTCGGCCTTGGCGGCCAGCCGCTCGGGAAGGTCGAACGCACTCTCACTGGACAGGTCGATCGACAAAGAAGCACTCACTTCGTGAATCACTCATTTCCGCAGCTACCGGCGTTGAGGGAGCGATTCTGCGGCATGAGGGGGGCCTTGCCGCAAGGCCCCCCGTGCGCTATAAGTTAAGAGTGGCAAGGGACGCGATCCCTTGCCTTTTGTTCTGTCCAGGGTACGCGGATCAGGCAGGACGGCGCCGCATCAGGTACGTCGCTCCCGCGCCCGCCGCCGTCAGCGCCCCCAGGGACACCCCCGCCGCCAGCCAGCCCGCGCCCATCCACTGCGCGCCCAGGTAGCCGAGCGCCACGCTGTAGGTGGCCCAGGACAGGCCGGCCAGCGCCGACCAGGGCAGGAAGTCGCGGGCGCGGCGGTGTGCGGCGCCGGCGCAGAAGGAGACGACCGAGCGGCCGGCCGGGGCGAAGCGGGCCAGGACGACCAGGGTGCCGCCGCCGCGGGACAGGGCCGCGCCGAGACGTTCCTGCGCGGTCCTCAGCCGACGGGAGCGGGCGATCGCGCGGTCCAGGCGGGCGCCGCCGTGCCAGGCGAGGCGGTAGGCCACCAGGTCGCCGAGGACGGACGCGGTCGCCGCGCAGAGGGTGAGCGCCAGGACGTCCGGGACCCGGGCCGCCGTACCGGCCGCCGCGGCGGTGGCGGCCATGATCACCAGTACGCCGCTGGGCAGGACCGGCACGAACACGTCCAGCAGGACCGACAGGGCTACCGCCCCGTAGATCCATGGACTGGCGGCCAATGATCCAACACTTTCGAAACTCTCCAGCACCCCGACTCCCCGTTTCCCCCGTGGTTGTACAGCGTACGCGGCAGGGAGTGACGGGTGGTTCACAGGGGGCTCGTGTGTTCAACACGTGATGTTCACCCGGCTGCCGGTCCCCGGCGGGCGGGGGACCGGGGTGTCCCGTAGCAACGGAGAGGGGGTCCTGAACCCAGCGACGTTAGGAAGATCATGGTGGCAGGCATATGCGCGGGCGCCCTCGCGGCGGTCGTGCTCGCCGTCGGCGGCGGTGACGGCGCCGGTGGTTACTCGATGCGGACGGACGCGCGGTTCGCGCCGCCCGGCGCCTTCGTCCGCTCGGCGGCGCTGACGTACGACGCGGAGCTGGTCCCGGCCGCCTCGTGGATCGAGGTGGAGCAGCGGATGACGACCGGCGGCGCGACGAGCGTGCGGCTGCGGGTCACGGGCATGAAGCCGGGGCACCGGTACGGCGTCCATGTGCACCAGAAGCCGTGCGGCGCCGATCCGGCCGCCGCCGGCGGGCACTACCAGCACGAGGTCTCCTCCGCGCCGCACCATGTGACCGCCGAGAACGAGGTCTGGCTGGACTTCACGGCCGACCAGCGCGGGGCGGGCGAGGCGCGGGCCCGGCACAACTGGGGCTTCCGGCAGGGCGAGGCATCCTCCGTCGTCCTGCACCAGGAGCCGGGCAGCAAGGGCGTCCGGGTCGGCTGCTTCACGGTGCCCTTCGGCTGGGCCGCCTGACCCCACGCTGATGGGGGCGTCACGGGTGCCCCATGCTGCTCGCGAGTGCAGCATGGGGCCGGTCCGCGGGCGCGCCACCGCCTCCGCGGCCCTACGGAACCCGGCCCGCGGACGACAGCGACCGTCCCTGCCGGGGCGGGGCGGGGCGGCGCAGGCGCCGGGTGTCGGATTCGGTCGGGCTGCGGGGGCCGTCTCCTGCGCGGCCCTGTGGTGCGTGGTTTGGAGGACAGCGGCCGTCCCCGCTGGGGCGGGCTGTGCAGGCCCCGCGGAGTCGGCGTGTGGCGCATTCGGCTCCGCCCTCGTGGCGGGTAGTGCGGCCCTTGCCGCCGCGCTCGGGCGGCGGCGCCTGTCCCCGGCGGGCGGGATTACGCGGGCCCGCGCCGAGCGCCACCCGGGCCGCCGTCTCACGCGCACCCCCTCGTTGCGGCGAGTGTCGTATTCGGACTGGCTGTGGGTTCTGCCTCCGCGGCGGCAGTGCGCAGTGTGGCCCTCGCCACTGCGTCCGCGTCCGCGAGGGTGATCGAGTCCACGCCCGGTCTGGCGCCGGCCGCGGTGACCCAGTGGACCCCCTCGGTCGGTACCCCGAAGGCGAACCGGCGTGTGTGTGCGTGGCCTTGACGGTCTATCAGGTGGTAGGGGCGCGCGGTCACGTCCAGGCCGCCGGTCTCGTAGCCGTCGACCGTGTGCGGACGGCACTGTCCGGTCTTCAGCAGCCGGGCGAGGAGGTCGTCGGCCGTGCGGCGCAGGTCCGGTTCCGGGAGCCGGGCCTCGACCAGCGTGGTGACCCGGACCGCCGATCCCGGCACGGCCGGGGAGTGCGCGACCCACGCCCCGTCCTCCTCCCGGACCTCCAGGCGCGGCCCGAGGACCTGCACCACGCCCGCCTCCGTCAGGGCCGCCAGCTCCTCTATGCGGCGCCGGGGCGGGCCGATGGAGAGGAAGGCGTTGAGCGGGGTGTACCAGCGGTCCAGGTGGTCCCGGCGGGAGGCGCCGGCCAGTCCGCCGTGGTCCACGATCTGCCGCAGCTCGTTGCGCAGATCGCGCAGCACGTCCAGGGCGGCCTTGAGCGGGCCCGCCGTATTGCCGAGGGCGGCCTGCGCGGCGTCCTCCCGCAGGTACGCCAGCAGCCAGGCGCGCCACGCGTCGGGGCCGGCGAAGTCCAGTCCCTCGTACGGCCGGGAGATCCGGTCCCAGGACCAGCGCTTCTCCTCAGCAACCCCGAACTCGTCCAACACATCCCGCTCTTGAGGACTCCGGTGCGGGGCGGCGAGGAAGCGGTCGGTGAAGTCCGGGGCGGGGGAGAGCAGCGCCTGGTAGTAGACCGTCTCCACCTCCTTCGCCACCAGCGGCCATATCTCCGCGAGGAAGTCCGGGGCCTCGCCGGAGTCCGCGCGCTTGCGGAAGGCGGCGATGACCTCGGGGGTGAGGACCAGGGGGAGATGGCGGCCGTAGGGGCCCTTGGCGTTGTCGCCGCGCGCCTGGTAGGGCAGGCCACGCCGGGAACCGGCGTACAGGCGCGGCTCGTTGCCGGAGGGCAGGTACCGCAGGCCCTGCCCGGCGCGCACGAAGCGCCCGCCCCGGCCGGTGGTCAACAGGGCCATGTGGTCGAAGAAGTTGAGACCCAGGCCGCGCAACAGCACCGGTTCGCCGGGCAGTACGGCCGACAGGTCGACGTCGGCCGGGTTGGCGGGCGGGATGTGGCGCAGGCCGTGCTGCTCGGCGTACGCGGTCGTCGCGCGCTGGGCGGCGTCCGGTGCCGTCGGGAGGTGGCCCTGGGCGAGGACGACCGCCGACAGGCCGGTCAGGGTGCGGCCGTTGTCGAGGGTGAGGGTCTGGCGGCCGTCGGGGGCGTCGTCGAGACGGGTCGCCCGTGCCGGGTGGGTCTCGACGCGGACCGTGGGCGGCGCCTCGCGGACCGTGCGGGCGAACACCCACTCCAGATAGCGGCCGTAGTGGGCGCGGGTCGGGTACTCGTCGGGGCCGAGGGCGCCGGCCGCCCACTCGTGCAGGCTGGGGCCCGGGCGCAGGGGGCCCGAGCAGTCCACGCTGTCGTCGGTGAACAGGGTGACCTGGCTCGCCACGGTGTTCATCAGCAGCTCGGGCGACTGGGCGGTGCGCCAGACGCGTCCGGGTCCCGGCGGGGCGGGGTCGACGACGTGGACCGTCAGCCGGGCGCCCGGGGGGAGGAGTTCGGGGGCGGAGGCGCACAGGCGTTCCAGGACGCTGGTGCCGCGCGGGCCGGCGCCGACCACGGCGACGGAGAGCGGCAGGGGGTCCGTGGTCGGTGCAGACAAGAGGGTGACTCCCGGGCGGTGGGGCGCATGGGCGGACGGCCGCCGCCTCCACTGGAAGCGGACGGTCCGCCTCATCATGCCGTCGGGAGGGGGTGGATCCGGGCCCGGGGTGGGACGACTGTGGGATGCCTCACTGGCATCTGGGATATCGGGTGCCACGACCACGGCAACCGTCCGAAAAGGGACGATCAGGGGCTGAGTTCGGACTCCGTGACCGTCCGCAGCTGAGCCCCGCCGCCCTTCTGCGGGCGTGCCTGCTCCAGCCGCAGGGAGGCCGAGCGCCCCCGCATGGTCAGGGTCATCAGCTGGTTGCCGAACCAGGGCCCGCCCGTGCGCCGCCACTCGATCCGTGGCCGCGGCACCCCGCCGTGCCCGGCGAGCCGCCGCCCCAGCGCCCGCGCCACCGCGCTCCAGCCGAACCGGAACCCGAGCCTGATGTGCAGCGGGATGGAGTTGTGGACGGGGGAGCAGGTCAGCTGGACGACCCGGGCGCCGGGCCCCTCGTCGTCCGGCCAGGACGGCTCGGCGACGTACGCGTGATGGACGTCCCCCGACAGCACGCACACCGTCGCCGGCGCCTGGGGCCCCGAACCGGCCTCCCGGACCGCCTCCGCCAGCGCGTCGAAGGACGCCGGGAAGGCCGCCCAGTGCTCCAGGTCCGCGGCCCGCCTGAGCCGCTCCCCGAACCGGGCCCAGCGCTCGCCCCGTTCACCCCGGCACAGCGCGGCGTCCCATGCCTCGGCGTAGTGCACCAGATGCGGCAGCAGCCAGGGCAGCGAGGTGCCGATGAGGAGATGGTCGTAGCTCCCGGGCCCGTCGTGGACCTGCGCGCGCAGCCAGTCGGCCTCGCCCGGGTCGAGCATCGCGCGGTGCTGCTCGTCGAGGACGCGGGCCGCGCGGGTGTCGACCATCAGCAGGCGTACGCGGCCGAAGTCGCGCCGGTAGCTCCAGCGCACCGAGGCGGGGTCGGCGTCGGCCGCGATGGCGAAGTCGCGCAACGCGTCGGTGCCGTCGGAACTCTCGCGTACGGCGGCGTAGAGCGGGTCGGCGGCCAGCTCGGCCGGGGTGAGGTTGCCCAGGTGCTGGTGGACCCAGTACGACATCAGGCCGCTCAGCAGGCGCTCGCGCCACCAGGGGGTGGCCCGCATGTCGGCGAGCCAGGAGGCGGAGGTGTTCCAGTCGTCGATGACGTCGTGGTCGTCGAAGATCATGCAGCTGGGGACGGTGGAGAGCAGCCAGCGCACCTCGGGGTCGAGCCAGGACTCGTAGTAGAGGTGGGTGTACTCCTCGTAGTCCGCGACCTCGGCGCCCGGGGGTTCGCTCAGGTCGCGGCGGCCGGCGAGCCAGCGGCGGGTGTCCTCGGAGACCTCGTCGGCGTACACCTGGTCGCCGAGCAGGACCAGGACGTCCGGGCGCTCGCCCTCGGGGTCCGCCGCGATCCGGGCCGCGAGGGTGTCCAGGGCGTCCGGGCCGACCGGGTCGTCCCCGCCGTCCGGCGGGGAGGCCCAGCGGCAGGAGCCGAAGGCGACGCGGACCGTGTCGTCCGCGGCCGGGGTGCGGATCACCGAGGGCGGGAAACGGGAGTCCGGCAGCGGCCACACCCGGGTGCCGTCCAGGAACACCTCGTACGACTGTGTCGTGCCCGGTGCGAGGCCGGTCACCTCCACGAGGGCGTAGTGGTGCCCGGCGATCCGGAAGGTGCGGGACGCGCCGTGCGCGCCGTCCGCGCCGCGCACCTCGGCGGCGCACGGACGGCTCGTCTCGACCCAGACGGTCGCGGACGAACCACCGGCATGTCTCAGCAGCGGTCCCAGCCGCAGTTCGGCCACGCGATCACACTCCTCCGTCGCCCCGTACGGTACGGAACGACGGAGGAGTGTGGGTAGGTTCCGGGATCTTCCGGCTCAGCAGGCGTTCAGATGGCTGGTGAGGGCGCTCTTCTCGGCGGAGTCCACGGACAGGCCGTAGTAGTACTTCGTCTGGACCCAGGCGCGGACGTAGGTGCAGCGGTAGGCCGTGCGGGACGGCATCCAGGTGGCCGGGTCCTGGTCGCCCTTGGCCTGGTTGACGTTGTCGGTGACGGCGATGAGCTGCGGGCGGGTCAGGTCGTTGGCGAACGCCTGGCGGCGGGAGGTGGTCCAGCTGTCGGCGCCGGAGTCCCAGGCCTCGGCCAGCGGGACGAGGTGGTCGATGTCGACGTCGGAGGCGGCGCTCCAGGTGGCGCCGTCGTAGGGGGAGTACCAGCTGCCGCTGGTGGCGGCGCAGGCGGAGTCCTGGACGACGTTCGTGCCGTCACGCTTGAGGACGACCTCCCGGGTGTTGCAGGTGCCGGACTGGGTGATCCAGTGCGGGAAGAGGTCGCGGTTGTAGCCGGTGCGGTCCTCGGCCGTGACGGTGAGCGAGGCGAGGTAGCTGCGGGCGGTGGCGGCGCTCACCGGGGTGGGGAGGGCGGCGGAGGCGGTCGGCCCGTTGACGAGTCCGACGGAGGCTATGAGACCGGTGAACGCCGCGAGTATGCTCAGGCGTCGACGCGCGTAGAACTTCGGCATGCGAACTCCCTTTTGAAGTGGGGGCGTTGGGCGTGCGGGCGAGGGAATGCTCGCGACGCCGTGTTGCCGGGAGGTGTGCGTTGCGTGAGAAGCTAATGACGCGTGCATGACATGACAAGGTTTACGGTCGAACGATCACGTAAGATGGACGGCGCAGAAGGGGAGTAGCTCTTCGCCGGACCGTCGACATACTGCTCAGCTCGTCTGAGCCGGCGCCCGGAGGCGGACCTCGTCACAGGGGTCCCGCCAGCGAGACCTTCGGCAACGCAGTGCATCTTCCGTGTGCTGCCGTGCCGAGGTGTCTTTGTGCAAGAGGTACTGCACTCTCGGTGGGGTGGCCCCGACCGATTGAGGAACCTTGATCAGCTTCAGTGTGATGGCGCTCGTCTTCGGCGTCGTCTTTCTCGCGGAACTGCCGGACAAGACGGCGTTGGCGGGGCTCGTGCTCGGTACCCGGTACCGGGCTTCGTACGTCTTCGTCGGGGTGGCCGCCGCGTTCGCGCTGCATGTCGCCCTGGCCGTGGCCGCGGGGAGCGTGCTGACGCTGCTGCCGCAGCAGATCCTGCACGCCCTGACCGGTGTGCTGTTCCTGGGCGGCGCGGCGGTGCTGCTGCTGAAGAAGGACGAGGACGAGGCGGAGGTCCGCCGGCCCGAGAACCAGTCCTTCTGGAAGGTCTCCGGGGCGGGGTTCATGCTGATCCTCGTCGCCGAGTTCGGGGATCTGACGCAGATCATGACGGCGAATCTCGCCGCGCGGTACGACGATCCGCTGTCGGTGGGCCTGGGTGCGGTGCTGGCGCTGTGGGCCGTCGCGGGGCTGGGGATCGTCGGGGGCAAGGCGCTGATGAAGCGGGTGCCGCTGAAGCTGATCACTCAGATCGCGGCGCTGCTGATGCTGGGGCTCGGGGTGTGGAGCTTGTACGAGGCCATCGCGGGGTGATCTTCGGTCTCCGGCGCAGGCTGAGGAGGGTCGCGGATGGTCGCGGACGGTCTTCGCCTGAGCTGAACGGTCGGTGAACCTTTGCCGGGGTGGTGGCGGGATCATGGAAAGGTTTTGTACCGTAGAGAAACAAAGTGGCTCCCGCCCGTTTTCCCTGACCGGCGGGCGGGACCACCTTGTTTCCCGCCTCGTGCTTTGGAGCTGCCGATGACGGCCACCGCCGTGCTCACCGCCCGCGCCCTCCTGCTGGACATGGACGGCACCCTCGTCAACTCGGATGCCGTCGTCGAGCGGATCTGGCGGCGCTGGGCCGACCGGCACGGGCTGAACGGGGACGAGGTCATGAAGGTCGTCCACGGGCGGCAGGGGTACGCCTCGATGGCGTTGCTGCTGCCCGGGCGGCCCATGGCGCAGAACCACGCGGAGAACGCGCGGATGCTCGCCGAGGAGACGGCGGACATGGACGGTGTCGTCGCGATACCGGGGGCTGCGGAGTTCCTGGCCGCGCTGCGGGACGGGTCCGTGCCGCATGCGCTCGTGACGTCGGCGGATGTGGCGCTGTCCACGGCGCGGATGCGGGCGGCGGGGCTGGCGCTGCCGGATGTGCGGGTGACCGCGGAGTCGGTGGGCGCGAGCAAGCCGGATCCGGAGGGGTTTTTGAAGGGGGCCGCCGAGTTGGGGGTGGATCCGGGGGAGTGTGTGGTCTTCGAGGACTCGGGGGCCGGGATTCAGGCGGGGCGGGCGGCTGGGATGCGGGTGGTGGGGGTGGGGCCTCGGGCCGGGTTCCATGGGCCTGATGTGGTGGTGCGGGATCTGAACGAGGTGCGGGTGGAGGCGGTGGACGGCGGAGGCGTGCGGCTGTACGTGGGCTGAGGCCTGGTTGTTCTCGCCCCCGCCGCCCCTACCCGTCCCTCCCCCAGAGGGGGGACCCCCACTGGGGGCTGCCGCCCCCAGACCCCCGCTGTCGGCCCCTGAAGGGCCTCGTCCTCAAACGCCGGACGGGCTGAGGGTGCCGACCGTGTCACGAAAAGCCCCTACGGCTCCTGCGTCTCCGATTCCAGGCTTGCCCTCGTCTCCACGGTGTAGACGCCCAGGCTCTCCCTGCCCACCCCCCGGCTCCACTGGTAGTTCTTCAGGGCGTTCTCCAGCTGGTGGTTGAAGTTGCCGTTGATGTCGTCGTTGTAGAGCCAGAGCTGCTGCAGGCGGAGCTGGAGTTCCGTCACCTCAGCGCCCTTGTCGCCTCGGCGGAGGACCGGCGGGGCCGGGTCGGGGGCGGTCTCCCGGGGGGCGGCCTCCGAGGCCTTGGCCGGGGTGGGTGTGGGCGTCGGGGACGGTGACGTGGACGGCGTCGCGGACGCGCTCGTCGCGGACGGTGAGGGGGATGCGCTCCGCGTCGCCGACGGGCTCGCGGACGTGGACGAGGGGGACGGGGACGCCGACTTGGCGGTCGGCTCGGCCGCCTCGCTCGCCGTCGGGTCCGGGACGCTCGCCCGTACCGCCTCCGGGAGACTCGTGTCCCGGGTGGGGGACTCGTAGCTGAACAGGCCGCTCGCCATGCCCGCCGCCGCCACCACCCCGACCATCGCCGCCGCCGCCCCCAGCAACGCCACCGTCCTGCGGCGGCCCCTCGGGCGTCCCGTCCCTTGCTGCGCGGGCGCCGGAGACTCGGGCGGGGCCTCGAACAGGCCGATGTCCATCGCGTTCGGTTCCGCCGGCGACGGCGCCAGGGGCGTGCGCAGCGGCATCGTCGCCCCCGGGTCCGCCTCCGTGCCGTCCAGCTCGACGTACGGCCGTATCCGCAGCGGATCGAAGTCCTCCGCCGCCGCTGCCTGAGCCTCGCGCGCGTCGCGCAGGGCCTCGGACGCGCGCTGCGTGCAGGTGCAGGACGGCGTGCGGTCGGCCCCCCTGGCCGCCCCGCACTCCGGGCACCCGTGGTCCTCGTGGTCTGTCACCTGTTCGTCCCTTCCCCCTCGCGACTCCCCTCGCGAACTCCAGAGATTATGCAGATTTTCTTCACGGCGTCGTCGACGCGCCCCTGGTCCGGATGCGCATTCCGGATTCAACAGGCCATACGCGGCCGTACCCAGCACGATGGAAGGTGCATCGAGCCTCGGGAGGCCTGGGGAGGTCCGTATGGCCGGGGATACCCACACGCGGCACGGAACCGCGGTCCAGGAGAACGTGCCGGGCAATGTCCTCGTCCCGATCGGCGCGCTGCTGCTCGGGATGCTGCTCGCCGCGCTCGACCAGACCATCGTCTCCACCGCGCTGCCGACCATCGTCAGCGACCTGGGCGGCATGGACCACCTGTCGTGGGTGGTCACCGCCTATCTGCTGGCCTCGACCGCCGCCACCCCGCTGTGGGGCAAACTCGGCGACCAGTACGGGCGCAAGCGGCTCTTCCAGACCGCCATCGTGATCTTCCTCATCGGGTCCGCGCTGTGCGGCATGGCGCAGGACATGCCGCAGCTCATCGCCTTCCGGGCACTGCAGGGGCTGGGCGGCGGCGGGCTGATGGTGCTGTCCATGGCCATCGTCGGGGACCTCGTCTCACCGCGCGAACGCGGGCGCTACCAAGGGCTGTTCGGGGCCGTGTTCGGCGCCACCAGTGTGCTCGGACCGCTTCTGGGCGGGCTGTTCACGCAGCATCTGAGCTGGCGGTGGGTGTTCTACATCAACCTTCCCGTCGGGGTCGTCGCCCTCGCCGTCATCGCCGCCGCGCTGCACATCCCGCGCCGCACCGAGCGCCATGTCATCGACTATCTCGGCACCTTCCTCATCGCCGCCGTCGCCACCTGCCTGGTGCTCGTCGCCTCGCTCGGCGGCACCACCTGGGGCTGGGGTTCCCCGCAGATCGTCTCGCTCGCCGTGCTCGGGGTGATCCTCGCCGTCGCCTTCGTGGCCGCCGAGCGCCGGGCCGCCGAACCGGTGCTGCCGCTGAAGCTGTTCCGGATCCGCACCTTCACCCTCGCCGCCGTCATCAGCTTCATCGTCGGGTTCGCCATGTTCGGCGCGATGACCTACCTGCCGACGTTCCTCCAGGTCGTGCAGGGCGTCACCCCGACCATGTCCGGGGTGCACATGCTGCCGATGGTGCTGGGGCTGCTGCTGGCGTCCACCGCCTCCGGGCAGATCGTCAGCCGTACCGGGCGCTGGAAGGTCTTCCCGATCGCCGGCACCGGCGTGACCGCCCTCGGGCTGCTGCTCCTGCACCAGCTCCACGTGGACAGCTCCACGGCCGTGATGAGCACCTTCTTCTTCGTCTTCGGGCTCGGCCTCGGCCTCGTCATGCAGGTGCTCGTGCTGATCGTGCAGAACGCCGTGGCCTACGAGGATCTCGGCGTCGCCACCTCCGGCGCGACCTTCTTCCGGTCCATCGGGGCCTCCTTCGGCGTCGCCATCTTCGGCACCCTCTTCGCGAGCCGCCTCGACGACAAGCTCGCCGACGTCTTCCGGAGCGCCGAACTGCCCCCCGGCGTCTCGGTGGACGCCCTGGAGGCCGACCCGCGCGGCATCACCGAACTGCCCGCCGCGCTCCAGCCCGCCGCGGTGGAGGCGTACGCCACCTCCATCACCGACGTCTTCCTCTACGCCGCCCCCGTCGCCCTCGTCGGCTTCGTGCTGGCCTGGTTCCTCAAGGAGGACAAGCTGCGCGGCTCGGTCACCGCCCCGGACGTCACCGAGACGCTGGCCAGCAACCCGGTGCAGCGGTCGTCCTACGACGAGGTGTGCCGCGCGCTGTCGGTGCTGGGCACCCGGGAGGGGCGGCGCGAGATCTACCGCAGCATCACCGAACGGGCCGGGTACGACCTGCTCCCCGGGGCGAGCTGGCTGCTGCTGCGCATCAAGCGGTACGGGTGGGTGGAGCCAGGGCAGCTCGCCGAGCGCAGCACCGTCCCCCTGGCGGTGATCCTCGCCGCCGCCCGCCAGGTCGAGGAACGGCGGCTGGCCAGGCGCGAGGGCCTGGACCTCGTCCTGACCGACCAGGGGCGCGAGGTCGCCGACCGGCTTTCGCAGGCCCGGGAGGACTCCCTGGCCGCACTCCTCGGCGACTGGTGGGGCCCGGACCGGCCGACCGATCTGACGCAGCTGGTGAAGGAACTCAACGCCGAGCTGTGCGGCTCGGCCGGCGAACAGCCCCGCAACGGCCCGGCGCCCGGGATCAGCCGAGCCTCTTAGTGAACCAGTGATCGGCGTAGGGGTCGTCGTTGTGCGGCTCGGTCTCGGTGTAGCCGAGGCGCGCGTACAGGGCCCGGGCCTCGGTCAGATCGCTGCGGGTGTCGAGGACCATGCGGTCCGCGCCCATCGCGCGGGCGGCCTCCTCGGCGGCCCGGACCAGCAGCGGGGCGCCGCCCTTGCCGCGCAGGGACTCCGTCACGAACACCCGCTTCAGCTCGGCGGCCCCGCCGGACAGCAGCCGCACCCCGGCCGTCCCGGCGGCCTCCCCGGCGAACCGCGCCACCAGCAGCCGCCCCTTCGGCGGCCGGAGTTCGTCCCAGGTCGGGGCCGCGATCTCCCGCTCCAGCTCGGCCGGGTCGGTGCGGCGGCCCTCGTGCAGGAGGTAGTAGCGGTCGCTGACCTCCGTGTAATAGGTCCGCCAGAGGGCTGTGGCGGTGGGGGAGTCTGGGGCTTCCGGGGTGATGGTCCAGGTCATGGCCGTCATTGTCGGGCGCCGCCGTTTGAGGAGGTAAGTAGGGGCAACCCGGAGCGTGGTACCGGTTCGCAGGGAGGACCGGTTGGGTCGAGAACCCCGGAAGGCATACATGTCCACAGGTCTGATCATCGCTCTGATCGTGATCGTGGCGGTCGTTCTCATCGTCGCGGCCGTCCTGTTCCTGCGCGCTCGACGAGGCGGGCAGGGGGGTCGGAGCCTCAAGGGGCGCTTCGGCCCCGAGTACGACCGGGCCGTTGCCCGGCATGACGGTGACACCAAGGCCGCGGAGCGCGAGCTCTCCGAGCGGGTGCAGCGGCACGGTTCGCTGCAGGAGCGCCCGCTGGAGCCCGCGCAGCGGCAGCAGTACGAGGCGCGCTGGGCGGCTGCCCAGGAACACTTCGTCGACTCCCCGCAGCAGGCGGTGAGCGAGGCCGACCAGCTGCTCGCCGAGCTGGCAGGGGCCAAGGGTTTCCCGGACGGCGGTCGGTACGAGGAGCAGCTCGCCGCGCTCTCCGTCCACCACGCCCGTCACGTCGACGGCTACCGGCGCGTCCACCGCGCCGCGCACGCCGGAGCGGGCGGAGGCGCGGGGATGGCCGCGGTCGGGCAGAGTGGCACCGCCGGCACCGAGGAGATGCGCGAGGCCATGATCGAGGCCCGGCTGCTCTTCGAGGAGCTGGTGGGGCAGTCCGACAACAAGCGTCACCGGCCGGCTCGGGAGGAGTCTGCCAAGCCCACTGACGGTCACCACGCTCCGTGGGCGATCACCAGGCGTCACGCGAAGGGGAGCTGAGTGACATGACGGATGCGACACGCGGTACAGGAACGGGCGCGGGCATAGGCGCCGGCGCCGGTATGGGCGGCACGGGCACCGGCCGCACGCCGGGCGGAGAAGCGGCGGTGGGCGGCCACGCGGCCGACCCCACGCGCGCCACGGCCGCCACGACCGGCGGGGGCGGGGTGACCGGCCGCACGACCGGCCAGGCGGACCACACCGGCCAGGCGGGCCAGACGACCCCGCTGCTGCCCCGTGAGGAGTACGACAAGCTCGAGACCCGGCTCCAGCACGCCATGACCGGGTTCGTCGACGAGCCCCGGGCCTCCGTCGAGGAAGCCGACCAGGCGCTGGAGGAGCTCACCGGCCGGCTCACCGACGCGCTCACCCAGCGGCGGCGCACCCTGCGCGGCTCCTGGCAGGACGACGAGCGTTCCGCCGA
Organism: Streptomyces sp. NPDC002784; assembly: GCF_053592135.1. Taxonomy (NCBI): domain Bacteria; kingdom Bacillati; phylum Actinomycetota; class Actinomycetes; order Kitasatosporales; family Streptomycetaceae; genus Streptomyces; species Streptomyces sp. NPDC002784. The sequence goes on from NZ_JBSFVD010000010.1 coordinate 128,204, forward strand.
CACCGAGCAGCTCCGTCTCGCGCTGCGCGACTACCGCGAGCTGGCCGACCGGCTGCTGCGCGTCTGACGCCCTCAGGCGTCCGACGGATTGACGCCCTCAGGCGTCCGACGGATCCGCGAACCGGGCCTCCCGCCACCGTCGTACCACGTCCTCGACGTCGTACGGCTTCTTCCCGAGCGGGGGGCCCGGCGGCGGTTTGAACATCATGTCGCGGATCTTCGCGTTGATGTCCGTGACGATCTTCCTGACCAGCCGCTCGGTGGGCGCCCTCAGCGCCGCCTCCAGCGCGTCCTCCGCCTCCTTGCGCAGCGCGAGCGTCGGTGGCAGCACCGACAGCCCCTCGCGGGCCATCTTCTGCCTGACCCACCACAGTTCGTCGTACGCCGTGTCCGTGCCCGGCGGCAACGGCCGCCCCGCGCCGGGGAGATGGGCGAAGTCGCCGCGTCTCTCGGCGTCCCGGATCTGCTTGTCCACCCAGGACTCGAACGGGACGCCCGGTGGCTTTCGCTCGGTCATGACTCCATTGTGCCGGACAGGGTAGGGCCGGGCGATTTATCATGCGGCCGCTGTGTAAGGACACTTCAGGAGGACGCACGTGCTCGAACTCACCATGGCCGCCGTCACCGCGGCGGAGGAGGGTGCCACGGCCGGCATGCTCATGGCCGACGCGCCCAGCGAGCCGGGCGCCGTGCTCCGGGTGGGCCGCGACAAGTCGGTGTGCCGGCTGGCCACGCCCGACGACTGGCTGTTCGTGTCCCGGGTGCACCTGGAGTTCCTGTGCGGGCCGGACGGGACCTGGCAGGTGACCTGGCTGCGCGGCTCCCAGCCCGACCCGTCCTCCGACGTCCGGATCGCCATCGGCGCCTACGCCCAGGCCCTCGCCTACGGCGGCACCCTGCCGTTGCCCCGCGGCGGCAGCGGCGAGATCGTCGTACGGGACCGCACCGCGCCGCGCAGCGTCAACGTCGGCTTCTACCACGAGGCTTAGCCCGCGGCCGAAAAGTGCCCTACGCCAGCACCCGCGCCAGCAGGAAGCCGTCGTAGCCCTTGCTGCCCACCGTCTGGATCGCCGTACCGCTCAACCGCGGGTGGTCGCCGATGAGTTCGACGGCCGCCCGCGTGCCCTGGACGTCCGCCGCCGGGCTGTCCGCCTCCGCGATCCGGCCGTCGCGCACCACGTTGTCGACGATGATCAGGCTGCCCGCGCTGGTGAGCCGCAGCGCCCACTCCACGTAGTGGGCGTTGTTCGCCTTGTCGGCGTCGATGAAGACCAGGTCGAAGGGGGCCGGGTTCTCGTCGGCCAGCTGGGGCAGGGACTCCAGGGCCGCGCCGACGCGGACGTCGACCACCTTCTCCAGGCCCGCCCGGGCGATGTTGCGGCAGGCCACCTCGGCGTGCTTCGGGCTGTACTCCAGGGAGACCAGGCGCCCGTCGGCGGGCAGCGCGCGGGCCAGCCAGATGGTGCTGTAGCCGCCGAGGGTGCCGATCTCCAGGATGGTCCGGGCGCCCTGGATCAGGGCCAGCAGGTGGAGGAGCTTGCCCTGCGGGGCGGTGACGGCGGCGTGCGGGAGCTCCGCGGCCTCGCTGTCGCGTACGGCGGCCCGCAGCGCTTCGTCGTCCGGCGAGAGATGGGCGGTGAAGTAGTCGTCCACGGCGTCCCAGAGCTGCGAATCGCTCATGTACCTGTGCCTTTCCTAGGGCTAGTTAGAGCGGCTAAGTAGCGTCGCTAAGGAATATAGCCGTCTTGTGCCGTTGGCGGGCGACATGTCCGGCTCGGGACTATCGTCATTCGGACAAAAGCAGAGCGGACGTCAGGTGAAGCGAGGGTTGCCTGCGTCTCTTCCGGGGGTGGTACGGGCCCCATAGGGTTCGTGACGGGATCTCGCGTGGCACGCGACGCGTGGGACTGACGGGGCGGGAGGCCGACGAGGCGTGGCGAATGCGGAGCACAGCGGGCCACCGGTGGAAGGGTTCGGAGCGACGGCCGTCGGCACGGCCCGGGCACGCCTGCGCGTGGCCCGTATCGGCCTGTGGCTGATCGCCGCCGTCCTCGCGGTACGGCAGGTGGCCGTCGTCCTCAGCACGCCCCGCGGGGAGCGGCTGACGGATCTGGAGACCTGGGTCGGTCCGGACGGTGTCCTGCATGTGAACGGCTCCCTGTACGACTCGACGCGGTTCACCGGCACCCCTTTCGGGGGACTTGTGCTGAAGCCGCTGACCAAGTCCGCCGAGCAGGCGCTCGGCTGGGGCTGGACCTTCGGCACCCTGCTCCTGGTGGTCGCCCTCGGTCTGGTGGCGGCACGCGCCCTGCCGCAGCCCGTCAGCCGCCGGACCTCCCTGCTCGCCGCGCCCCTCGCGGTCAGCCTGCTGATGCTGTCGCTGCCGGTGCGCAACAGCTTCTGGCTCGGTCAGACCAGCATCATCCCGGTGCTGCTGGTGCTGGCGGGCTGCTTCGCCGTACGGGGCGGGCGGGCCGGCGGCGTGCTGATCGGCGTGGCCGGCGCGCTCCAGCCGACGCTGCTGCTGTTCGCGCCCCTGCTGTGGTTCACCGGCCGCAGACGGGCCGCCGCCGCCACCGGCGTGACCTTCGCCGCGGCGACCCTGCTCGCCTGGGCCGCGATGCCGCACGACTCGTACACCTACTGGGTGCACCACATGGCCGGCACCGGGCTCGGCGGACGCGCCGACGACCTGGCCAACCAGTCGCTGCACGGCGCCCTGTTGCGGCTGGGCCTGGACGGGCCGCTGGAGATCGCGCTGTTCCTGGTGCTCGCCGCGACCGTCGCCGCCCTCGGGGTGCGCCGGGCCGTGCGCTACGCCCGGGACGGACAGCTGCTGCTCGCCGTCGCCATCACCGGCTGCGCGGCCATCGTCGCCTCGCCCACCGCCTGGCAGCACCAGCTGCTGTGGGTGCTCCTCGCGGTCGTCGGCCGGGTCGGCAAGAAGGCCTCCGACCGGTATGTGTGGCCGGTCGCCGTCGTGCTGGTGATGACCCTCCCGGCGAAGATGATGCTGCCGAACATGGCGGCCCTGTACCCCCTGCGGGACAACGTCGTCCTGCTGGCCGCGCTCGCCGCCGCCACCTTCGTGCCGTTCCTGTCCCGCACCTCGCCCTACTACCAGGCGCCGCTGCCCACGCCGTACGCCGATCCCGTCCCCACCCGCTTCAAGCACGTGCCGCTGGTGCCGTTCCTGCGCCGGGTGCTGGCCCGTCCGAACCTGCTGCTGGAACTGCTGCTGATCCGGGTCACCTACGCCGCCTACTCCAAGGTCCGCCTCGCCGCGACCGGGGGCAGCAACTCCGCGGGCCGGGAGCGGGCCGAGGAACACGGCCAGCAGATCCTCGACCTCGAACGCCTCCTGCACCTCGACATCGAGCACACGCTCAACCACGCCGTGGTCAAGGTCGACGTGCTGCGGAACTTCTTCGACTTCTACTACACCTCGTTCCACTTCGTGGTCCCGCTGACCGTCCTCGGCCTGCTGTACTGGCGCCGCCCGGTCGACTATCGCTGGGCCCGCTCCGCCCTCGGCTTCGCCACCCTGCTCGCCCTGGTCGGCTTCTGGCTCTACCCGCTGGCCCCGCCGCGGCTGATGCCGGGCCTGGGGATCATCGACACCGTGCACGGGGTGCAGGACTTCTCCAAGCCGGACTACGGCACGCTCACCGCGCTCACCAACCAGTACGCGGCGATGCCGTCGCTGCACTTCGGCTGGTCGCTGTGGTGCGGTCTGGTCATCGCGATCGTCGCGCCGAAGGCGTGGATGAAGGCCCTCGGGCTCCTGCATCCCCTCTTCACGCTCACCGCGATCGTCGTCACCGGCAACCACTGGGTGCTGGACGCGGTGGGCGGCGCCGCGGTGGTCGGCGCCGGGTTCGGCCTGACGTATCTGCTCCAGGGCCCGCGCGCCCGGCCGGTGACGGCGCCGGCGGTCAGCAGCGAGCCGCTGAAGGACCGTACTCCGAGCTGATCCGGTACACGCCGGGCGAGTTCACCGTCAGCCGGGTGAACTCGCCCTGCCGGGACAGGCATCCGCCCTCCGCGCGCAGCCAGCGCGAGTACGCCACCCGCACGGTCACCGAACCGGCGCGCGGCAGCCGGACGACGAGGTCGGCGGCGGAGGACCGCACGACGGTCGCGGGCGCCGACACCAGGGGTACGGCGTCCCGCACCCGGTAGATCCGCCAGTGCGCGTCCCGCCACACCGGCTCCAGCCAGTCGGGCCGCCGCTCCCTGATGAGCCGCGCCTCGGCCTCGGCGTACCCGTCGGGCTTGCCGAGCGGCAGGACCACCAGACCGACCGCCCAACGGTCCAGCCAGGCCCGGTAGTTGGTGGCGTCGAAGGTGCCGTCGTAGAACAGGCGGGCCCGTTCCATGTCGAGCTGGCGGTTCCAGCCGCGGGCCATGGTGATGTGCGGGGCGAGCTGGACGGCCTCGCGGTGGTTGCGGGCCGGGACGACCTCGACCCGGGTGCGGTCGGCGCCGAGCACCTCCAGGGCCCGGACGACTCCGCTGGTCTCCTTCGCCCAGGCGGGCACCGTGGTGGAGACCACCAGGTCGTCGGCGGTCTTCTTGCCGACCCAGGCGATCGAGAAGACCAGCGCCGCCACCAGCAGAGTGCGCCGCACCCTGGCCAGGCCGGGCGCGCCGAGCAGGGCGGCCGACAGCACGGCGGGCGCGAACAGCTCCGCGAACCGCTCGACGTTCGTGCCGACGGGGGAGGGGATCAGATACGTCAGCACGGTCCCGGCCGCGTAGACCGCGCCGCTCCACCGGGCGACCCGCCAGGCGCGCGGCGCCAGCACGGTGACCGCGAGACCGAGGACGACCGGCGGCCAGACCCGGGCCGGGGGCATCAACTGCTCGCCGCTGAAAGGGAACAGCAGGGTCGTCACGCCGACGACCACGGCGGGCGGCACCAGCAGGGCCAGCGCCCGCCCCCAGTCCCGGACGAGCAGCATCGCCGCGCCCACGACCACCAGGAACAGGCCCGCCACCGGGCTCGCCATGGTCGCGAGGACCGCGTACGCCACCGCCAGGGCGATCCGGCGCTCCCGGGTGAGCAGAAGGCAGGCGGCCAGGCCGAACGCGATGCCGAGGGCGAAGGTGGTGCGGCCCGAGGCCACGTTGCACCACAGGGCGAGGGAGGCGAGCAGTGCCGGGGCGAGGGGGCGTCGGACGCCGGTGCGGGTGATGAGGACGGCCGCCAGCCAGGACGCGGCGAGCCCGGAGGCGACGGTGACCGTGCGCACGCCGAGGGCCGCCATCAAGTACGGCGAGATCAGGCTGTAGTTGGCGGTGTGCATCCCGCCGTACCAGACCAGGTTGTAGGCCGAACCGCCGTGCCGGGAGGCGAAGTCCGCCCAGGCCAGCTGGGCCGCGAGGTCGCCGCCGCCGGTGGCGAGGAGGGACCACCACAGGGCGTAGAGGGGCAGCAGCGGGAGGGTGGCGAGCAGGGGGATTCGGAAGGGGTGCTTCCGCAGGGGGGCCGTGCGGGTGCCGGGGCGGGTGGCGAGCTCGGCCGGCGGGTGCATCACGATCGAAGACGCCGTGGGGGGCGGTTTCGTTCATCTGTGCGTCACGGCGGAGCTCATCCGCCGGTCGCGGGGCGGCGGAGTTCATCTGCGGGTCGCGGGGCGGCGGAGTTCATCTGCGGGTCGCGGGGGAGGCAGGGGCGAGGCGGGGGATGAGGTGCTCCTGCCTCCCCCGGGTCTGTCAGGCCAGGCTCACCCGGAGGTGCTTCACGCCGTTGATCCAGGCCGAGCGCAGCCGGTCCGGGTCGCCCGCCAGGCGCAGGCCGGGCATCGCGTCGGCGACGGCGTTGAAGATGAGGTCGATCTCCAGGACCGCAAGGGACTTGCCGAGGCAGAAGTGCGGGCCCCCGCCGCCGAAGCCGAGGTGCGGGTTCGGGTCGCGGGTGATGTCGAAGGCGTCCGGGTTCTCGAAGACCTCGGGGTCGCGGTTGGCGGCGGCGTAGAACAGGCCCACCCGGTCTCCCTTCCTGATCGGCTTGCCGCCCAGTTCCGTGTCCTGCGTGGCGGTGCGCTGGAAGGAGTTGACCGGGGTCGCCCAGCGGACGATCTCCTCGGCCGCCGTCGCGGTCCGCTCCCGCCGGTACAGCTCCCACTGCTCGGGGTGGGTGAGGAAGGCGTGCATGCCGTGGGTGATGGCGTTGCGGGTGGTCTCGTTGCCCGCCACGGCCAGCAGCAGCACGAAGAAGCCGAACTCGTCCGAGCCCAGGCTGCCTTCGTCCGCCGCCGTCACCAGCGTGGTCACGATGTCCTTCGCCGGGCACTGCTTGCGGTCGGCGGCCATGTTCATCGCGTAGGCGATCAGCTCGGTGGCCGACTCCTGGCCGACCGCCTCGGTGATCGCGTACTCCGGATCGTCGTACGAGATCATCTTGTTGGACCAGTCGAAGATCTTGGCCCGGTCGTCCTGTGGGATGCCGATCAGCTCGGCGATGGCCTGCAGGGGCAGTTCGCAGGCGACCTCGGTGACGAAGTCGAACGGGCCGGTGTGCGCGCGGGCCTCCTCGGCTATCGCGTGCGCCCGGTCGCGCAGGCGCTGCTCCAGTGCCCGTATCGCGCGCGGGGTGAAGACCCGCTGCACGATCCCCCGGACCCGGGTGTGCTCGGGCGGGTCCATGTTCAGCAGGATCAGCCGCTGGGCGTCGATCGCGTCGCGCTCGATGTGCTCGTTGAACCGGATGATCGCGGTGTTGACCCAGGAGGAGAAGAGTTCCGGGTGCGTGGAGACGTACTTGACGTCCGCGTGCCGTGTGACGGCCCAGTACCCCTCGTCCTGGAAGCCGGCGAGATTGCCCGGCTGCGGGATCCAGCGCACCGGCTCGGCCCGCAGCTCGGCGTACTCCGGGAGGGGGACGCGGTGTCGGAGGAGGTCGGGGTCGGTGAAGTCGAACCCGTCGGGAAGCGCTGGACAGGGCATGGCGGCTCCAGCCATTGGCCGACTGAGGACAGCTGTCTGACGGACCATCAGTTGTCGCGCAACATAACGGCGCACCCCGAAGACTGCAAGACCCTTGCGGTGATGGGCGTCACGTCAGCAGACTGCACACAGAACTAGAACACGTACTAGTTGTGGATCTGGTTGTGCTGGTTCCGGATGAGAGGACCACCCCCCATGGCCGCCGAACCCGTGATCGTCGAAGCCGTCCGCACCCCCATCGGCAAGCGCGGCGGCGCGCTCGCCAACCTGCACCCGGCCTATCTGCTGGGCGAGACCTATCGCGAACTCCTCGGCCGCACCGGCATTCCCGCAGACTGCGTCGAGCAGATCGTCGGCGGTACGGTCACCCACGCCGGCGAGCAGTCCATGAACCCCGCGCGTACGGCCTGGCTCACCATGGGCCTGCCCTACGAGACCGCCGCGACCACCGTGGACTGCCAGTGCGGTTCCTCCCAGCAGGCGTCGCACATGACCGCGAACATGATCGCGGCCGGCGTCATCGACGTCGGTATCTCCTGCGGCGTCGAGGCGATGTCCCGGGTGCCGCTGGGGTCGGGGTCCAAGCACGGGCCTGGCAAGCCGTTCCCGGATGAGTGGAACGTGGATCTCCCCAACCAGTTCGAGGCGGCGGAACGGATCGCGCGGCATCGGGGGTTGACGCGCGAGAACGTGGACTCGCTGGGTTTGATCTCGCAGGAGCGGGCCGGTGTCGCCTGGGCCGAGGAGCGGTTCAAGCGGGAGACGTTCGCGGTCCAGGTGCCGACCACCGAGGACGAGCAGCGGGCCGGGCAGGGCATGTGGCGGCTCGTGGACCGGGACGAGGGTCTGCGCGACACGTCCATGGAGGCCCTGGCCCGCCTGAAGCCGGTCATGCCCACCGCGGTGCACACGGCGGGCAACTCCTCCCAGATCAGCGACGGCGCGGCGGCGATCATGTGGGCGTCCAAGCGGATGGCGCGGGCGCTGAAGCTGCGGCCGAGGGCGCGGATCGTGGCACAGGCGCTGGTCGGCTCCGACCCGCACTTCCATCTGGACGGACCGATCGACGCGACGAAGGCGGTGCTGGGCAAGGCGGGGATGTCCTTGCGGGACATCGACCTCGTCGAGATCAACGAGGCCTTCGCGTCGGTGGTGTTGAGCTGGGCCCAGGTCTTCGAGCAGAGCCTGGAGAAGGTCAACGTGAACGGCGGTGGAATCGCGCTCGGGCATCCGGTGGGGGCCACGGGGGCGCGGCTGATCACCACGGCACTTCATGAACTGGAGCGCACGGACAAGGAGTTCGCGCTGGTGACGATGTGCGCGGGGGGCGGCTTGGCCACCGGCACGATCATTCAGCGGCTGTAGTCGACGTCCAGTTCACGAAGGTGGTGAAGGTGGCGGGGTCGATGGTGAGGATCGGTCCCGTCGGGGTCTTGGAGTCGCGGATGGCGACGGCGGTGGTGCCTTCGGCGACCTCGACGCACTGGCCACCCTGGTCACCGCTGTGAGTGGACTTGCGCCAGGCAAGGGGCCCCATCGGCGCGCACTCGACACACTCGCCGCCCTGGTCACCGCTGTATGTCGACCTACGCCAGTTGCTCTCCATAGCGGTCCTCCATCACGCGTCGGATCAGCTCCGCCGAGTCCTTGAGGGAGAGAGCGGCGGCTTGCAGATGATCGTAACGGAGCGAGCAGTCCTTGACCGTGTCCGGGTTGGCGGTCGGATGCCCACTGCCGTAACCCTCGGTGTAGACGATGGTCGGATCACCGGCGAAACGGAAGACGGTGAACGAGCCTTGCAGCCCCGCGTGCGCACCCGCCGCGAACGGCAGCACCTGGACGTTGATTCGGGGATTGCTCTCGAAGGACAGCAGGTGGGCGAGTTGCTGCCGCATGACCTCCGGGCCGCCGACCTGCTGGTGGAGTGCCGCCTCGCTGAGGATCATCCAGAAGACCGGCGGCTCCTCCTTCTCGAAGATGCACTGCCGGGCCAGTCGGACGGCGGTGCGGTCGTCGAGGTTGGTCTCGTCGAGCACGCCGAGGACTGCGCGGACGTACTCCTTGGTCTGGAGGAGACCGTGCACCATGTGCGTCTGGAAGGTGCAGATTTCCATAGCCCGGACTTCCAGCTCCGCGACCTGCTGAAACCACGCCGGAAGTTGACTGCGCATCACCAGCGCGACGAGGCGGGACAGTAACCCGCCCGTGTTCAGGGCCGCGTCGGCGCGTTGGCTGAACTCCAGCGTCGGAAGTTTCCGGGCCGTCTCGATCTGACCGACAAGTGACCCGGTGTAGTTGAGGATCTCGCCCAACTGGCGCTGGGTGAGACCGGCGGCCTCGCGGTACCGGCGCAGCTCGAAGCCGTAGTAGTCGAGAGGCGAGGCGCCCGGATCCAGAACGTTGACGTGCGTCACGAAGTGCCCCCACTCCAGAGCATGTTGTGTTCGACCTGTAGCCCAGAGTAGTTCCGCGAGGTCAGGCTCGTACCGTGAACGAACACATTCCCCCTGGGTACTCCATGCACCTCACGGTCGGTGAGCACTCGGCGCGGCACATCCGCCGGATCGTCCGCTCGCTGCTGGCCGACTGGGAGATGCCGGAGCTGTACGACGCCGTCGCGCTGGGAGTGACCGAGCTGGTCGCCAATGTCGTACGCCATGTCCCGGACCGGCGATGCCGGCTGCTGGTGCTGCGGCGGGAGGCCGGGGTGCGGGTGGAGGTGGCGGACGGGTGTCCCGAAGTCCCGTGCATGGAGAGCCGGTTGCCGTTGGACTCGGAGGGTGGGCGGGGGCTGGTGCTGCTCAGTGAGGTGGCGGAGAAGTGGGGGGTCGACCGGCGGGACGGGGGTGGGAAGACGGTGTGGTTCGAGGCCTGACCCCGCATCCGCCTGGCGGAATCAAGCTCCGCCGCACGAACGAAACCGCACCCGTGCGGACACGGGTGCGGTTTCGTTGCGTCGGGGGATCGGCTCGGCTTAGTACCAGCCGTTGGCCTGCCAGAAGTTCCAGGCGCCGCAGGCGCTGCCGTAGCGGTCCTTCATGTAGTCGACGCCCCACTCGATCTGGGTGGCGGGGTTGGTCTTCCAGTCGGAACCGGCGGAGGCCATCTTCGAGCCGGGCAGGGCCTGGACGAGGCCGTACGCGCCGGAGGAGGCGTTGGTGGCGTTCGCGTCCCAGCCGCTCTCGTGCTCGACGATGTTGGAGAAGCACTGGTACTGGGCCGAGTTGCCGATCATCTTCTTCGCGGTCGCCTGGGCCGACGCCTCGGAGACGGCGGCCTGCGCGGGCGCCGCGGTGAAGATCGCACCGGCGGCGGCAGCGGCCACGGCGGTACCGGCGAGGGCCTTCTTCGGGGTGGCGATGGTGCGGAGGAAAGAAGCGGCGGACAAGGCGGTGACCTTTCGTCGGGGACGGTATGGCCGCGGCATGCCGTCACCACGCGGGGCGTGGGGGACATGCGTCGGCGCCGAGGCCCGTGGGCTCGTCGGCGCCGTGCGACGTCATCCAGATAAGCAGGCCGGGAGGGGGTCCGCAATGACCCCATTTGCTAGTTGTGGCCGTATGTGGGGTACATGCTTCTCGTGTGACGTGGCTCTCAATGAGCAGGTCAGGAGCCCTTTTGGTGTGGACATGGCGTCCAATTTGTCCACTAGGTCGGGTCGTAGGTGATGTGGGTCATGTGGGGTGGTTCACCGTGGCGCTGACCGTGTGCGTACGGGGGCTTACGCGCCGGGTCCGTCGAATGTGACCGGCGCCTCGAAAGCCGCCCTGCGCGTGGCCCGGCGCAGCGCCTTGAGGATCGCCGGGCCGAGGGTCAGGGTCAGCACGACCGTCATCAGGGCCCGGCCCAGGTCCCACCCGAGGGAGGTGGCCAGGCAGTACACGACGAACCGGGCCAGGTTGGCGGGGACGCCCGCGTCCGGGTCGAAGGCGATGTTCGAGGCCTGTTCCTTCAGGAAGGGCCAGCCCGCGAGGTTCGTCATCGCCCCGTAGGCGAAGGCGGCGACGAAGCCGTACGCGGCGATCAGCAGCAGCTCCGCCCGCCCGCGGATCCTGTCCGGGCCCGGGAGCAGCCCCGCGCCCATGGTGAACCAGCCCATCGCCAGCATCTGGAACGGCATCCACGGTCCCACCCCGCCCGTGAGCAGCGCGGACGCGAACATGCTCAGCGCGCCGAGAACGAACCCGAAGCCGGGGCCGAGGACCCGCCCGCTGAGCAGCATCAGGAAGAACATGGGCTCCAGGCCGGCCGTCCCCGCGCCGATCGGGCGCAGGGCCGCTCCGGTGGCCGCGAGTACGCCCAGCATGGCGACCGCCTTCGGGCCCAGGCCGGACTCGGAGATCGTCGCCGCGACGACCGCGACCAGGAGGATCAGCAGTCCCGCGAACAGCCAGGGGGCGTCCTCGGAGTGGGCGCTGGTCCGGGAGCCGGGCGGGGCGAAGAGGGGCCAGCCGATGGCGGCCAGGCCGACCGCGCTGACCAGGGTGAGGGCGGCGATCGAGCGGGGGCCGAGGCGGATGGGGCGGGCCTGCGGGGTGGGGGGTGGAGTGCTGTTCGGGGTCATGAGAGGGCCCGCTCGACCTGGGCGACCGTGAGCCACTGCTGCGGGGCGAGGATCTTGGTGACCTGCGGGGCGAAGGAGGGGGACGACACCACCACCTCCGCCGTGGGGCCGTCGGCGATCACCTCTCCCTCCGCGAGAAGCAGCACGCGGTGGGCCAGCTCGGCGGCCAGCTCCACGTCGTGCGTGGCCAGGACGATCGCGTGGCCCTCGGCCGCGAGCCCGCGCAGGAGCGTGACCAGGCGGGCCTTCGCCGCGTAGTCCAGGCCCCGGGTCGGTTCGTCGAGCAGGAGCAGGGGCGGGCGGGCGGTCAGTACGACGGCGAGCGCGAGCGCCAGGCGCTGGCCCTCGGAGAGGTCCCGGGGGTGGGTGTCGTCGCTCACCCCGGGCAGCAGCTCGGTGACCAGGGCGCGGCAGGTGCCGGGGGTGGCGTCCGCGTCGGCGTCGGCCGCAGCGCATTCGGCGGCGACCGTGTCGGCGTAGAGGAGGTCGAGGGGTTCCTGCGGGACGAGGCCCACGTGGCGGATCAGGTCGGGGGGTGCGGTGCGGTGGGGGGTGACTCCGCCGACGCGGACCTCGCCGGAGGAGGGTTCCACCAGGCCGACGAGGGTGTTGAGCAGGGTGGACTTTCCGGCGCCGTTGCGGCCCATGAGGGCGATGGTCTCCCCGGGGGTGACGGTGAGGTCGATCTTGCGGAGGCTGCGGATGCGGTTGCCGCGGGTGACGGTCAGGTCGCGTACTTCGGCGGTGTGAGGGGAGGGTGGGGTGCTGGGGGTGCGGCGGAACCAGCGGCGGGGGTGGGGGGCTGTGGTTTGAGGGCAGCTGCGGGTTCGTTGTGGCTGGTCGCGCAGTTCCCCGCGCCCCTTGGGGGAGTCGGTGTCCCGTTCCTGTAGCTGTTCCCGTAGGTCGGCTGCCCTTCTGCGGGCGTCCCGGACCGTCAAGGGCAGAGGCGTCCAGCCCGCCAGGCGGCCCAGGGCCACGACCGGTGGGGTGACCGGGGAGATCGCCATGACCTCCGCCGGGGGGCCGAGGACGGGGGCCGCTCCCGGGGAGGGGAGCAGGACCACGTGGTCGGCGTACTGGATGACCCGTTCCAGGCGGTGCTCGGCCATCAGGACCGTCGTACCCAGGTCGTGGACGAGGCGCTGGAGGACCGCCAGGACCTCCTCCGCCGCCGCCGGGTCCAGGGCGGAGGTCGGTTCGTCGAGGACCAGGACCTGGGGGTGGGGGGTGAGGACCGAGCCGATCGCCACGCGCTGCTGCTGGCCGCCGGAGAGGGTCGCGATCGGACGGTCGCGCAGATCGGCCAGGCCCAGCAGGTCGAGGGTCTCCTCGACCCGGCGGCGCATGACGTCCGGGGCCAGGCCCAACGACTCCATGCCGTAGGCGAGTTCGTCCTCGACCGTGTCCGTCACGAAGTGGGCGCGGGGGTCCTGGCCCACCGTGCCGACCACGTCGGCGAGTTCGCGCGGCTTGTGGGTGCGGGTGTCACGGCCGGCGACGGTCACCCGGCCGCGCAGGGTGCCCCCGGTGAAGTGCGGGACGAGGCCGCTCACGGCGCCCAGGACCGTGGACTTGCCCACGCCCGACGGGCCCACGAGCAGGACGAGTTCGCCCTCCGGCACCTCGAAGTCGATGTGCCGCACCGTGGGTTCGCGCTGTCCGTCGTACGTCACGGAGACGTTCTCGAAGCGGATCACGACGGCTCCTTCGGGGTGGGGGCGAGGACGGCGGGGAGCAGGCCGAGGAGGATCGCCGCGGCGGGCCAGAGGGGCAGGGTGGGGGCGGTCAGGGGGATCACGCCGGGCTCCAGGGCCGCGGGGTCCTGGGCCTCGGCCAGGAACATGAGCGCGGCGACCGCCGTCCCGGACGCCGTCACCAGCCAGGCCCGCGCGTCCCAGGGGTCGGGGCGGTAGCGGGTGCGGGTGGCTCGGCGGCCGCCCAGGCGCAGGCCGACGAGGGCGGTGGTGAGCCCGGCGAGGAGGACGGGGAGGCCGTAGGTGCCGCCCTCCGGCGTCAGGACGCCGTAGGTCCCGGCGCAGACGCCGAGCAGGCCGCCGAGGGTGAGGGCGGTGGTGGTACGGCGTACGGCGGGCGGGACGTCGGCGGTACGGCCGTGTCCGCGGGCGTCCATCGCGGCGGCGAGGGCGACCGAGCGTTCCAGGGCGCCCTCCAGGACGGGCAGGCCCACTTGGAGCAGGCCCCGGACTCCCTTGTCCTGGCGGCCTCTCAGGCGGCGGGCGGCCCGTAGGCGCTGGACGTCCGCGATGAGGTTCGGGGCGAAGGTGAGCGCCACGACCACCGCGACGCCCATCTCGTACAGGGCGCCCGGGAGGCATTTGAGGAGGCGGGTGGGGTTGGCGAGGGCGTTCGCCGCGCCCACGCAGATCAGGAGGGTGGCCAGCCGCAGGGCGTCGTAGAGGGCGAAGACGATGCCCTCCGCGTGGACCCGGCCGCCCAGGCGGATGCCCTGCGCCCAGTCGGGCAGGGGGATCTCGGGGAGGGTGACCAGGGTGTGGGTGCCGGGGATGGGGGAGCCGAGGACGACGGCGAAGGCGAGGCGGATGAGGATGACGGCGAGGGCGAGCTTGACGAAGGCGTCGTAGGAGCGGGACCAGGGGGTGTTCTGGCGGCAGGTCACGACGACGTAGGCGGACGTGGCTATGAGGAGGGTGAGGAGGAGGGGGTTGGTGGTACGGGTCGCCGCGGTGCCGAGGGCGAGGGACCAGAGCCACCAGGCGCCGGGGTGGAGGGGGACGCGGGGCGTGGGCCCGGGCGGGGTGGGTTCGCTCACCGGCGCTTGCCGGGTGCCGCTGCGCCCCGAACGGCTGGGCGCCTTACCCATGCCCGCGTCGGCGTGCCTGCCAGATTGCCGCCGCTCCCAGGGTCGCCACGCCCGCTACGCCTGCCCACAGGCCCACGGACGGGCCGCCCGTCTTCTCCGTGCTCTTAGGCGCCGACTTCACCACCTTCTCGCCGCAGCCCGCGCCCGGGTAGCCCGCGATGGCGCACAGCAGGGCGTTGGAGTCGTAGCGGAGCGGCTTGGCGACCGAGGCCAGCGCATCCGCCGTGGTGGCGTCCTCGCCGACCCGGGCGCAGGCCGTGCGGAGCTTCGGCGGGGTCTGCCCCGAGGGGGACTCCGCCTTGGTGCCGAAGTCGATCACCAGGGCCACCCGCTTCTCGCCGTCCCGTGCCGGTGTCCGCGCGCAGATCGCGCCGAAGGACGCCGTGCCGCGCGGGGTCGCCGCGTCCGACGAGTCCTCGCTCAGGGTGAAGCGGAACCCCTGGACGTCGCCGTCCGAGGGGACCGTCGTGGACGGGCCCAGGGTGGCGTACGTCCAGGACGAGCCGTCGCGGTCCCAGAAGGACCAGTAGCGGTAGCCGGCGGCCTGCGCCGAGGGGGCCGCGGCCCACAGGGCGAGCACGGCCAGCAGCAGTGCGCAGGCCCGGCGTGTCACAGCTGCTGCCCCTTGTTGCGGCCGGTGAACAGGAAGCCGACGCCGATGCCCGCGACCAGGCCCACGCCGATGATCCACCAGACGCTGACGCCGTCCTCGTCGTCCTCCTTCTCGGCGGCCTTCGCCGTGGCGGTGGCCTGCCTCCGCGGCTCCGGGCCGGTGGCGTTGAGCTGCTTCACCAGGTCCGTGCCGCCGAAGTTGCGCGGGTCCGCCCCGGCCGCCTCGGCCGCGAGGATCAGCTGGGCGTAGGCGGCGGGGCCGTTCTGCTTCGCCCAGTCCGCGGAGTTCTTCTCCAGCCAGGTCAGCGGCTTCTCCGCCGCCTTCGGACCGGCCGTCACGGCGAGCGCGACGACCGCGTCGGCCGTGTTGCCGTAGTCGGGCTGGTCCTCGGCGCCGGCGAGGGCGGACATCAGGTGGCTGTCCTTCTTCATCGCCTCGGCGAGGTAGGACGCGCCGTTGGCGGCGACCTGGTCGGGCTCGGTGGCGTCGGCGCAGCGCAGGTCGGTGTCGCCGGCCGCCTTCGCCGACCCCATGCTCATGCCCTTCAGGCCGAGCACGGCCGCCGCGGTCGCGTCCGCGTTGGCGGTGAGCTTGCCCTTCTTGTCGGGCTGGTAGGCGAAGGCGCCGCCGTCCTCGCAGGGCAGCGCCAGCTCGCGCAGGGCGTCGTAGGGGGACGTGCCGCCCTTGACCGCGGTGTCGGGGTCCTGGCCCACGGCGTTGAGGGCGCCGATGACGACAGACGTGGAGTTGGCGTCGCTCGGGCCGCCGGGGGTGTAGCCCCAGCCGCCGTCCTTGTTCTGCACGCTCTTCAGCCACTGGACCGACTTGAGGGCGACGTCCATGTGGTCGCCGTCACCGGCCAGGGCCTGGGCCGCGGCGGCCGTGCTGTTGGTGTCGACCATGACCTTGGCGTCGCAGGGCTTGGCGGGCTCGGCGCGGAAGGCGGCGAAGGAGCCGTTGCCGCACTGCTGCCCGACCAGCCAGTCGACGGCCTTGGTGGCGGGCCGCACATCCGACTTGTGCTGCGCGATCAGGGCCAGCGACTGGCGCCAGACGCCGTCGTACGTCGGATCGGCGGTGCCGTACAGACCGGAGGGGATCGCCACGGACGGCGACGGTGACGGGGACGCGGCCATGACGGGCGTGGCCGTGCCGATCACGGCGGTGGCGGCCAGGACCGCGGCGCTGCGGCGGACGTTCATGATCGGCGGGTGCCTCTCCCTGGGGGAGCCGGGCAGCACGGGACGACCCCGGGCGGCTCGGCTCCGCAGACCTCGACGGTGCCGTACGGCGGCGGGCTGCCGACGCACGTGAGCCGTTTCACGTACCCGTGCGGGGCAGTCCGGCTCGCAGCTTGCAGCTGGTCACGGTGGGGGCACCTCCCAGGCCCTTAAGGCACTGGGGGAGGGTCAGCGCCGGAATTGCACCGGCTTCCCCCCGTACGGGTGTGATGACGACGCGGCCACTCTACCGGCCCGTAATTCCGGCTCTTACGGAACCCTCACACGGCCCGGTACGTCACCGGCTCGCTCCCCGGCACCGTCTCCGCCCGGCCCAGCTTCACCAGTCGGCGCAGGTGGGACTCGGCCTCCGACACCGCGATGGTGCGTGAGCCGTAGGGGATCTGCTCCCAGGGGCGGTTCCATTCCATGCGCTCGGCGAGCTGCCAGGCGGTGAGGGGTTCCCGGAGGAGGGCGATGAGGCCGGTGAGGCGCGTCTCGTGGTGGGCGAGCAGTTCCCGGACGCGCTCCCTCGCGCCGGTGAAGGCGTGCTGGTGGGCCGGGAGGATCTCGGCGGGGGCCAGCCGGGCGACGCGTTCCAGGGAGTCCAGGTAGTCGCCGAGGGGGTCGGTGACGGTGGTGTCGTCGGGGTCCTCGTACAGGCCGATGTGCGGGGTGATCTCCGGCAGGACGTGGTCGCCGGAGAACAGGCGCCCGTGGCCGGGGAGTTGCGCGGGGTGCTCCTCCTCCAGGTGCAGGCAGACGTGGCCCGGGGTGTGGCCCGGGGTCCAGATCGCGCGCAGCCGGCGGCCGGGGAGGTCGAGGAGTTCGCCCGGGACGATCTCGCGGTCCGGGAGGGCGGGGGAGAGGCCGGGCAGGGCACGGCGGCGGGCGCCGCGCAGCGGGGCGACGTGCTCCTCGGGGGCGCCGGCCGCGGTGAGCTTCGCCGCCATGTACGTGAACCAGCGCTCCGGTTCGGCCGAGCGGGTGCGGCGCACGATCGCCGTGTCCGCCTCGTGCATCGCGATCCAGGCGCCGGAGGCCTCGCGCACGGCGCCGGACAGGCCGTGGTGGTCGGGGTGGTGGTGGGTGACGACCACGCCGTGGACCTCACCGACGGACGTACCGCAGGCCGTCAGTCCCTCGGTGAGGGTGTCCCAGGAGGCCGGGTCGTCCCAGCCGGTGTCGATCAGCACGGGCCCGCGGTCCGTGTCGACGACGTAGACGAGGGTGTGGCCGAGGGGGTTGTCCGGGATGGGGACCCGGAGGGAGCGAACGCCCCCGCCGTGATCGTAGGTTCTCGTCATCTGCCCCTCCGCGTCGCGGTCATTGCCCACTATAACTAGAACTGGTTTCACATCGGGGGGAGCTGAGACAACGTCACTTGACCTCGCAGTGACCAGCTACGGAGTATTCGGCACCTGTCGTTGTTTGTCGTCGTCGACTGCTGTCGGACGGCCCAGAGACGGCCCAGCGCTGACAACGGTGAGAGGTCGGCTCCGAGACTTTGGGCGGGAGCTGCCATGGGGCGAGTGATCATGGCCCCGTAAGCTTCCGGCGAGTCGGGCAGTCTGTGGACCTGCCCGTTAAAGCACGACGTTGGGGCCATGATCTTCGAGGCTCGCCCCATGGTGGCTGCCTAAAGTTTCGGAGCCGACCGGCCCCGTCGGCGTCTGTACGGGAGATTCCTCAGGCCTTGGCCTTCTCCTCGTGGGCGCGCGTTGGCGCAGCCCGCCGGAGCGGGCCGAAGGCAGGAGCGGCGGCGGAGCGGAGCCAGGAGCGCGCCCGGCGGAGCGGAGCGCAGCCGGGGCTTGATGATGTAGAGAAACCTGTAACAGGGCGACTAGCCGACCGCGCTCCGCTCGGCTAGATCACGCAGTGACTCAGGGACGCGTGGTTCCGACAGTTGGATCAAGTCGCGGATGACTGCGCGGGCCAAGTGGTGATCGTGGATCTGTTCGGGCGTCAGAGCCTCG
Organism: Streptomyces sp. NPDC002784; assembly: GCF_053592135.1. Lineage (NCBI taxonomy): Bacteria > Bacillati > Actinomycetota > Actinomycetes > Kitasatosporales > Streptomycetaceae > Streptomyces > Streptomyces sp. NPDC002784. The sequence continues at coordinate 146,370 of NZ_JBSFVD010000010.1, forward strand.
GCTTCCAAGAGCGCGGCTGTGGCCTCACCTACGTGTCGCCGCTGCGCGTGTGCTCGCGCCACGTCAAGCAGGAAACGTGCCTGTCGCTCGGGGGAAAGGCCCGACGGGGCAACCTGCTCTGCCACTTCGAGGGCAAGTCCGGCGTCCCCCAACTCCACGGCCGTGCTTACGGCGTGGATCTCTACGTTGGTCGGCCCGAACTCCGTATCGAAGTCGTTCCGGTCCTCACCCAACCGCGCTGCGATCTCCCGTGCCCGGTCGATGTGCGTATGCGTCTGCCCTCGATTGCCCTCTCTTGCGTTGATCACCGCAAGGACTAGGTTCATGGCGCCTAGAAGCGACAGCTCTTCCGGCGGGCATGCGGGTGACTCTGCCCTTGGAGCCATGACGGCTACAGCGGATTTTGCCGCCTGTTCGGCCTGTTCCATGTGCTGCTGTCGCATGAAGGCGTGGGACATGCGGAACAGGCTTGCGACCACTTCCAGTGGTTGACCTGCTAGCTCGGCTGCCTGCAACGCTCGATCGGCCGCGATCCATGCTGCATCCGCTTGATCTTGCCGAGTGAAGCTGGCTGCGGCCACCTGGTACGCCTTGGCTCTCAGCGAGTGAAGTTCCGCCCGATCACTTGCCGGTGCGTGACGTACTGCGGCTTCGATGGTGGGAAGCAACTTCACGAGGTGATCGCTTAGCGCCGCGTAGCTCGATGCGTGGGCGAGCGTCCATGCCTTGTCGATGCTTCGCCGGAGTTCGGGAAGTGACGGAGCTGGATCTGCCGGTGGCTGGTCAAAGAGGCTGCTCAGCGCTGGGTGTCCGGTAAGGGCGACGCGAAGACCGTCAAGGTCATTGCTTGGCGGTAGAGCTGCCTCCTCGGCCTCTTCCGCCGGAGCGGCAGCATCGGGACGAAGCTCTCGTACGGATACTTTGAGCGCGTCAGCAAGAGCCTGAAGGACTGACAGTCGCTCGACGGGCTGCACGCCTCTCTCGACCTGGGACACCCAGCTCTCTGAGCGGCCCATAGCCGTGGCAAGGTCACTCTGTGCCATGCCCGCGGCGCGACGCAGTTCCTTGACCCTCTGGCCCGTGGCCTTGGAGTCGTAAGCCGTCACTTCTCCGCCCCGGTCGGGTACTTGCCGGTGTACGGCTGAAGGCGATCTACCTCGGTCTTCTCGACGTACTTGTCGCGCTCGCTCAGGAAATGCCTGGTGTGCGGCTGACGCTCGTGCTCCTCGAACGCCTCGCGGTCTGCGTAGAGCTCGAAGAAGATCCGCTCATTGGGAGCGCCCTCGACCTCGTGGCACGCATAGATGAGCGTCCCGGGCTCATGCGCCCGGATCCCCGCGGTCGTCTCCTGCATCAGCGCGTCGAACGCCTCGCCTGCACCATCGCGCAGCGTGAAACGAACAAAAAGCCCGTAGTTGGCCATTTCTGCCTCCCTCTCGTCCCGTTCAGTGTCGCAGACCCAGAGATCTGCTACTAGTCGCAGCTTTTCTGTTGACTCGCAGTTTTTCTGCGAGTACGGTCGTAGTGAAGGTGCTACTCGGAGTCATCGGGTGGCTCAACTGCTATGTGGAGGAGACGCGTTCATGCCGTCCTTCAAGATCGACCTTTCGACCGCTGTGGTGTTCGTGGCGACCGCGCCCGAGCCGAAGATGGTCAACAAGAAGACCGGTGAGCGGGCCGTGGACCGGGAGACCGGTGCCGACCTGGCGACGGTGGGTCTGTTGGTCTCGGATGAGGGAGAGGGCAACCTCTACCAGGTGACCGTGCCGGAGACCGGTGTTCCCGCCAGTCTCGTGCCGGGTACGCCGGTGGCGGTGACCGGTCTGAAGGCCCGCGACTGGGAGAACGAGTTCAACGGCCAGAAGCGGCACGGGATCTCGTTCCGCGCGGTCGCGATCACGCCGCTGGGGGCCTGACCATGGCGGACCTGGCTACCTGGTTAGAGCTGGGTGGAGCTGCGGCCGGTGCCGGTGGGCTCGGTTACGCGAAGGTGCGCGCCCCGCGGGTGTACTGGTCGCTGGTCGGTCTGCCGATCACTTGGGGCCGGTTCACTTGCTCCTACAGCTCGACCATGGACGTGTGCGGGCTGACGGTACGACCGTCCGGCTTCCGCGCGTTCGTGACGCGCAACGTCGCCCGTCGTGAGGTTCGGCCGGTGCCGCCGAAGGTTCGCCGCGTGCGTCCGACCTCGACCGGGCTGCGGGTCTCACTCCGGCTCCCCGCTGGCCTTGAACCGGCCGACGTCGCCGCGTCCGCCGAACGCCTCCGGCACGCCTGGGGTGTTCAGTCGGTGGCCGTGATGGAGACCCGGCCGGGCTATGTCGAGCTGCGGATGACCGGCTACGACGTGCTCGCGCGGGTGAAGATGCCGCGCAAGGCTCAACCTCGTGACCTGGTCGTCCCGGTCGCGCTGCGGGAGGACGGCACGGTCTTCGAGCGGGACTACCGCCAGATTCCCATGGCGCTGACACTGGGGGCCAACGGCTCCGGCAAGTCGATGTATCAGCGCAACCTGATCAAAGGGCTGGCGAGGCTGCCGGTGGGTCTGGTCGGGATCGACTGCAAGCGGGGTGTTGAGCAGTCCCGGTATGCGTCGCGTCTGTCGGCGCTCGCGACCGATCAGGAGAGCGCCGGGCGTTTGATCGATGCGCTGGTCACGGAGATGGAAGACCGCTTCGACCTCCTCGCCCTGTACGGCGTATCGGATGTGTGGGAACTGCCCGACCACCTCCGGCCGGTGCCGCTGGTCGTGCTGATCGATGAGGTGGCGGAACTGTTCCTGGTGATGTCCAGGAAGGACGAACCGGTCCGTGATCACACGGTCATGCAACTGGTCCGGCTCGGGCAGATGGCGCGCGCGGTCGGCATCTTCCTGGAGGTGTGCGGGCAGCGTTTCGGCTCCGACCTGGGCAAGGGGGCGACCGCCCTGCGCGCCCAGCTCACCGGCCGTGTGGTGCACCGCGTCAACGACAAGCAGACAGCGGAAATGGGCCTGGGTGACATCGCCCCGGACGCTGTGGTCTCCGTGACCGGGATCCGCGCCGACCACCCCGGTGTCGCGGTGGCCGGTGACGCCTCCGGCTACTGGTCCCGTATCCGCACCCCCGAGATCACCCCGGTTCAGGCGGCGGCCGTGTGCCGTGAATTCGCGTACCTGACCCCGGAGTTGCCGTTCCTGGCCCCGTTCCGTCCGGTCGGTCAGATCGTCCCGCCGATGCCCACCGTGCCGCCGCTCGTACCGGCGCGGTCCCTCGGCAAGTAACACCCCTGCTCTTCCCCGGTCGGCGCGATCGCTTCGCGCCAGGTCCCTACCCCCGCCATGCCGAAAACAGGAGGACAGCAATGCTCGGCAAACCCTGGTTCGACTACACCCCGCAGGAGCGGGACGACGCCAACCGCCTCGGCTTCCTGTTCGAGACCTTGCAGAACGACATGCACCTCGGCCTGGACACGGACCACTTCGTCATGGTCGTGAGTGACGCCCTGGACTCCGAGTTCGCCGCCCGCGCTGACGGTGCATACCCGCCCGCCGGACACGACTACCCGCGTCTGGAGTCGTGATCGCCGTGGCCACACGGAAGACCCCCGCCCCGGTGACCGCCGATCCGAAGCCCGCGAAGTGTCCGACCTGCGAGGGCACCGGTGAGGTCTCCCGCACCGTCCGCGTCGGTCGCAAGCGCCGTGCCGTCGGTGACCAGACCGGCATCTGCCTGAACTGCCTGGGCGCCTGCGAGATCCCTGCCGACGACTGAACCCCCGTCCGGGGCCGGGCGGCCGGATACCTGACCCGCTGCTCTGCCCCGGCTCGATCCCCGCGAAGGAGGTGAAGACCCGTGACCCACTCGCTGCGCCCGGATGCCGTACTTGTTCAGGCCGTGATCGCCGGGGCGCTGTCCTTCGCCCACCTGCACGACCTTGCCGCCGCGGCCGGACAGACCGGTTGGAAGGCTTGGGCCTACCCGGTCAGCGTTGACCTGCTGCTGGTCGCCGCGTGGCGTCGGCTGCGCGCTGACGGCCCTTCGTGGCTGGCCTGGTGCTGGTTCCTGATCGCCCTGGTGGCCTCGCTCGGTGCCAACGTCGCCACCGCCGGACTCCTCGACCTGAACGACGTTCCGGCCTGGCTTTGCATCATCGTCGCCGCCTGGCCCGCGCTCGCCTTCCTCGGCGGGACGCTGCTCGTGCACTCCCCCGCTCCGCCCGCGGACCGGGTGCCGGTTCCGCCGGCGCCCGCCCCCGACCCCGCCCCGGCTCACGAACCTGAGCCTGCGCCGATCGCCCCGGCCGAACCAGTCGCGGCGCTGCCCGAGACCCCGGCTGTGCCTCCGGCGCTCGTCGACCACGCTCGCAAGGTCGCCGCCGACCACCGCGCCCGCACCGGTGCCGACATCGACACCGCCACTCTGCGCGCCCGGCTCGGCATCCCTGAAGACCTAGCCGGGGCCATCGCCGCCCAACTCGCCTAAAGACAAGGAGGTTCACCCCGTGCGCCCGAACCGCTTCTACGACGTGATCCGCATCGGCCCCGTCAAGGTCGGCACGTTCCACAACGGCCGGGGCCAGACCAAGCACACCGCCGCCTGCACCGCCCCCCGGTGCGGCTTCTCCACCGAGCACCGCGACCGGTCGGCGGCCGAACTCGCCGCTCGCACCCACCGCTGCACGGCCTGACCCGAAGGGAGACAACCCGTGCACCTGCCCCAGGCCCAGCTCCGCGCCGGGCACATCCCCGCCGACCTCTACCAGCAAATCCCGCCCGGCTCGGACTTGCGCAAGGTCGTAATCGTCCAGGAAGCCCCGCGCTCCTACACCGGCCCGATCATCCTGACCCTGCTGATCACCACGGGCTCTGTCGTGGTGCTGCTGGTGATCGCTCTCGTCGTTCAGGCCGTGGCTGCGTCGATCGTCTCCGTGCTGTCGGCCACCTGCGGAGTCGGCTACACGATCAGCCGCACCGCCAAGCGCAAGAAGGCACCGTCCGCGCTGCGCAAGTAACGCCTTCCGGGGCGGCTCTCTCGCCAAAGATCCGCCGCCCCGGACGGCTCCACCTCTTCCAGATCCAACGGACCCGAAAGGGAAATCCCATCATGCCCGCTTCCGCCTCGAACAGTCCGGTCTGCCGTAACTGCAACGGCTTCCCGGTCGTCTCGATCACGACCGGCGACCGCCACCGTGACGGTTCCCGCGTCCTCCTCCGTGTCGTCTGCCACGCCTGCCAGGGCACCGGCAACGCCCTCTCCGTCGCCCGCGTCCGGGCCGGGAGGTGACCGCCGTGGCTGACCTGACCCCGACGACGGACCGCCCGGGCCTGCACGTCAGCAAGCCGTCTCCGTCCGCCCCGGCCACCGGATCGGCGGTCTGCCACTGCGGCGCGAGCGCCACCGCGTCCGGTGACGACCAGGTGCGCGCCCTGGTGGAGGGCTACACCGCCAACCACGGCCCGGCCCACAACCGACAGGGCCGGTGATCACGTGACCGACACCGCCACCATGGCGGGTCTGGACCCGACCACCCTCACCGACGTGCTGAGGGTGGCCGGGTCTCCCGGCTTCGACCGCTGGCAAGAGCAGATCAAGCGCACGGGCGGCTGCTCCGACCCGGTCCGCCTCATGGGCGCAACGAAGCTGATCGACCGGGCAACCGGGACGGTCCTGCACGCGTACACCACCGACCACGAGCCGGGCGGCATGCTCCGGGTGGCCTGCGGCAACCGCCGTGCCTCGCGCTGCCCGGCCTGCGCCTGGACCTACGCCGGAGACACCTACCACCTCATCCGCGCCGGACTCGTTGGCGACCCGGCCAAGGGCACCCCGCACACGATCCGCGACCACCCCCGCGTCTTCGCCACCCTCACCGCACCCTCGTTCGGCCGGGTCCACAACCGGCCCGACACCGGCCGCTGCCGCTGCGGTGCGCGCCATGCCGAAGACGCGCCTGAACTCGGCACGCCGCTCGATCCCGAGTCATACGACTACGCGGGCGCCGTGCTGTGGAACAACCACGCCTCCGAACTGTGGCGCTACTTCACGATCTACCTTCGCCGTGAGATCGCCAAGCGCGCCGGACTCACTCAGAAGGCTGCCCGCGAACAGTCCCGCCTCTCATTCGGCAAGGTCGCTGAGTACCAGAAGCGCGGAGCCGTCCACTTTCATGCAGTGATCCGCTTCGACGGTGCCGAAGGGCCCGACGATCCGCCCCCGGCCTGGGCCACCCTCGATCTCCTCACCGACTCCATCCGTGCCGCTGCCGCCCGCGTCACCGTCGACGTGGCCCCGGCGGGAGACCAACCGGCTCGCTCACTGCGGTGGGGCACACAACTCGACGTGCAGCCGATCGGCGCCTTCGGCAATGGCGAAGAGATCACCGAACAGGCCGTGGCGTCCTACGTCGCCAAGTACGCCACCAAGGCAGCCGAGACCACCGGCACGGTTGATCGTCGGATCGGCAACAAGGAAGCCCTGGTCCTGCTTGATGTGCCCGATCACCCCGCCCGGCTGATCGCGGCATGCCTCGACCTGCACGCGCTGTACCCGGATCGGAAGTTGCGGGACTGGGCTCACATGCTCGGCTTCCGCGGCCACTTCAGCACGAAATCCCGCCGCTACTCGACCACCCTCGGCGCCCTCCGTCAGACCCGCGCCGACTATCGCGCCGCACAGCAGCGCCAGGCTCTCGGCCTGCCCCACCCCGACGACACGGAGGCAACCACGCTCACCCTCGCGCACTGGACTTACGCCGGACACGGCCACACCCCCGGCGAGTCCTGGCTCGCCGCCAACATCCACCGCGACATCCAGCGCAACCGTGAGACCGCTCGTGAAGCGCTGGCTGATATGGCTGGCCTGGAGGACTGGGAGGTGTGCGCGTGAAGCAGCCCCTTCCCGACCAGTACCTCACTCCCGAGGATCTGGTGATCATGTTCCGTCTGCCGAGTGTCGAGACCGTCTATCAGTGGCGCCGCAAGGGGGTCGGCCCCCGCAGTTTCCGGGTGGGCCGCTACGTCCGCTTCGACCCCGAGGTCGTGCGGGCCTGGGTCGAGTCCCGGATGCAGGGGGCTGCCTGATGGCTGGACACATCCAAGACCGCTGGTACAAGACGGTGAAAGACGTTAATGGCAAGACCGTTCGCGTCAAGAGCGACCGTTACGGGGCAGGTCTGCGCTATCGGGCTCGTTACGTTGCCCCCGACGGTAGCGAGAAGTCCAAGAGCTTCCCCGACGGCAAGAAGCGGCTTGCCGAGACGTGGCTCACCAACATCGAGTCCGACATGTCGCGCGGTCAGTACATCGATCCCGTGGCTGGGAAGGTCACCTTTCAGCAGTACGCGACCGAGTGGCTGACTGGGCAGACCACCGACCCGACGACTCGTGAGAACACAGAGCGTCGTCTTCGGCTGCATGCCTTCCCGTACCTCGGAAATCGTCCGCTCTCCTCGCTCCAGCCGTCCGACATTCGAGCCTGGGTGCGCAAGCTGGAGGACGCAGGAAGCGCCGGATCATCCCGCCGCGTGATCTTCGGAAACGTATCGGCGGTGCTATCTGCCGCTGTTGATGACGGTCGCCTCGCGCGCAACCCCTGCCGAGCGGGCTCGGTCCGTCGCCCGAAGCCTGCTCCCGGCCGTGTTGCGCCGTGGTCTGCCGATCGCGTGTTCTCTGTCCGGTGTGGACTGCCTGACCGGTTCCGGGCCATGGTCGACGTTGGAGCCGGTTGCGGGCTTCGACAGGGAGAAATCTTCGGGCTGCCCGTTGACGAGGTGGACGCACTATCCGGGGTGCTGCACGTCACCCAACAGGTCAAGGTCGTGGAACGGAAGCTGGTCTTTGCTCCGCCGAAGAACGGCAAGCTCCGTGACGTGCCACTGCCGGACGCGGTTGCTTTCGCGCTCGCCGAGCACATGACGGCCTTCCCGCCGGTAGAAGTCACGCTTCCTTGGCTGCGCCCCGACGGAGAGCCGGTCACCAAGTTGTTGTACTTCACGGGTGTTGAGGGCGGGGCAGTCTGGCGCAACGCCTTCAACGCGCACGCCTGGAAGCCTGCTCTTGCCGCCGCTGGAGTGATCCCCAAGCCCGGACCGGGGGAGCGGTACAAGGAAGCCCGCGAGGACGGTATGCACGCGCTGCGGCACTTCTACGCTTCGGTGCTCCTCGACGCGGGGGAGAGCATCAAAGCCCTGAGTGCGTACCTCGGTCACGCGGACGCCGGATTCACGCTCCGCACCTACACCCACCTCATGCCGAGCAGCGAGACCCGTACGCGGAAGGCTGTCGACTCGATGTATCGCACGGCCCGAAAGTCCCCGACGGCCCCCTGACGGCCCACGGGTTCCGAGTCTGCCCCTGATCGCCGGGAAACCGCTGGTCAGGGGCATTCTCGTCCCATCCGTGGACTACTTTAACTAGAACTGGTATCAGTTCTGAGGCAGCGTCAGAAACAGTGCAGCGTCAGAAACAGTGCTCAGCTCCGCAGGAGGCGTCGGCCATGACCGAGCTCGTGGAACACGGACAGCTGTTCATCGGCGGGGAGTTGACCGACCCCCTCGGCAAGGACTTCATCGAAGTCGTCTCACCGCACACGGAAGAGGTCATCGGGCGGGTGCCGCACGCGTCCACCGCCGACGTGGACCGGGCCGTCGCCGTCGCCCGCAGGGCCTTCGACGAAGGGCCCTGGCCGCGGATGTCCCTGGCGGAGCGGATCGAGGTCGTCACCCGGATCAAGGACGCCTTCGCCGTGCGGCACGAGGAGATCGCCCGGGTCATCTCCTCGGAGAACGGCTCCCCTTACTCCTGGAGCGTCCTCGCGCAGGCGCTCGGCGCGATGATGGTGTGGGACTCCGCCATCACCGTCGCGCGGAACTTCACCTACGAGGAACACCGCGACGGCGTCCTCGGCAAGATCCTCGTGCGGCGCGAGCCGGTCGGGGTCGTGGCGGCCGTAGTGCCCTGGAACGTCCCGCAGTTCGTCGCCGCCGCCAAGCTCGGCCCCGCCCTGCTCACCGGCTGCACGGTGGTGCTCAAGCCGTCGCCCGAGTCGCCGCTCGACGCCTATCTGCTCGCCGAGATCACCAAGGAGGCCGGGCTGCCGGAGGGGGTCCTGTCCATCCTCCCCGCCGACCGCGAGGTCAGTGAGTACCTCGTCGGGCACCCCGGCGTCGACAAGGTCTCCTTCACCGGCTCGGTCGCCGCGGGCAAGCGCGTGATGGAGGTCGCCGCGCGGAACCTGACGCGGGTGACCCTGGAACTCGGCGGCAAGTCGGCGGCGGTCGTGCTGCCGGACGCGGACGTCGACACCGCGGTGGCCGGCATCGTCCCGGCGGCCTGGATGAACAACGGCCAGGCCTGCGTCGCCCAGACCCGCATCCTGCTGCCCCGCTCCCGCTACGACGAGTTCGCCGAGGCCCTCGCCGCCGCCGCGAACGCCCTCGTCGTCGGCGACCCCCTCGACCCGGCGACCCAGGTCGGCCCGCTCGTCGCCAAGCGCCAGCAGCGCCGCAACCTCGACTACATCCGCATCGGCCAGGAGGAGGGCGCCAAGATCCTCACCGGCGGCGGGCGCCCGCCGGGCCTGGACCGGGGCTGGTACGTCGAGCCGACGCTCTTCGGCGACGTCGACAACTCCATGCGGATCGCGCGGGAGGAGATCTTCGGGCCGGTGATCTGCCTGCTGCCCTACGGCGACGAGTCGGAGGCGGTGAAGATCGCCAACGACTCCGAGTACGGGCTCAGCGGCAGCGTCTGGACGGCCGACGTCGAGCGCGGCATCGACGTCGCCCGCCGGGTCCGTACCGGCACCTACTCCGTCAACACCTTCAGCCTCGACATGCTCGGCCCGTTCGGCGGCTACAAGAACTCCGGGCTGGGGCGGGAGTTCGGGCCCGAGGGATACGGCGAGTACCTGGAGCACAAGATGATCCACCTCCCCGCGGGCTGGGAGGCGTAGGGATGGGGGCACCTCCCGCGCGAGCGAAGCCGAACGTGGGGGCGGGAGACCGCTGGCACGTGGAGGTCGACCGGTCCGTGTGCATCGGCTCGGCCCAGTGCGTCCACCGCGCCCCCGACGCGTTCCGGCTCGACACCGCCCGCCAGTCCCACCCGCGCGAGCCGGAGACGGACGCCCACGAGGAGGTGCTGGCGGCGGCGGAGATGTGCCCGGTGGAGGCGATCGTGATCACTCTGCTGGGCAGCGGGGAGCCGGTCTTCCCGCCGGAGGACCAAGGGGGGTAGGGGAACGTGTCCCGCGGGTCTCTTACCTGTCCGCGGGGGCCGTCAGGTCGATCAGGCGGCACACCGTCTCGATGTCGATCTTCACCTGGGCGATGGAGGCGCGGCCCGACAGCCACGTGATCAGCGCCGAGTGCCAGGTGTGCTCGATGACCCGGACCGCGGACAACTGCTCCGGCGTCGGGTGCTCCTGGCCCATCGCGTCCAGGATGATCACGGTCGTCTGCCGGGACACCTGGTCCACCTCGGGCGACACACTGCGGTCCGCGAAGGTCAGCGCACGGACCATGGCGTCGGCCAGATGCGGCTCGCGCTGCAGGGCGCGGAAGGCGCGCATCAGTGTCTCCGCCACCCGCTCCGCCGCCGTGTCCCCTGCGGGCGGCTTCTTGCGGAGGGTGCCGTGCATGTGCTCCAGCTGGTCCTGCATGGTGGCGACCAGCAGATGGATCTTGGACGGGAAGTAGCGGTAGAGCGTGCCGAGCGCCACCTGCGACGACTCCGCGACCTCCCGCATCTGCACGGCGTCGAAACCGCCCCGGCTGGCCAACTGCGCGCTCGCGTGCAGGATGCGGCGCCGACGCGCCTCCTGCCGCTCGGTCAGGGGTGGGGTGACGGGTCTCGCGGTACTGGCTGCCACCTTGTCCACCTTGTTCTCCTCGCCGTGGCGCGACCGTGGCGTGAATCACCTGATCCACTGCTCACGCCGCCTCTACCTGCCGGTAGATTCGGAGCTTCTTGAACGATCAAGTCTGTAACTTGTTCTAGATTAGCGTCCCGGCGTAATCTCGCGGGACAGTGCAGGGAGAAGGGGGCCCGGAGTGACCGCTGAGGCCAGTCGGACGGGTTCCCGCAAGGAGCCCGCCGCGGGTGGGGGCCCCTCCCGCGCGAGCGGATTCGAGCGTGGGGGAGAGCGACCTCTCGACATCGCGCTTCTCACCTATAAAGGGAACCCGTTCTGCGGCGGCCAGGGCGTGTACGTCCGCCACCTCTCCCGCGAACTGGCCCGCCTCGGCCACCGGGTCGAGGTCATCGGCGCCCAGCCGTACCCGGTCCTCGACGAGGGCGTCACGCTCACCGAGCTGGCCAGCCTCGACCTGTACCGCCAGCCCGACCCCTTCCGCACCCCGGGGCGCGGCGAGTACCGCGACTGGATCGACGCGCTGGAAGTGGCCACCATGTGGACCGGCGGCTTCCCCGAGCCGCTGACCTTCTCGCTGCGCGCCCGCCGCCATCTGCGCGCCCGCCGCGGCGAGTTCGACGTCGTCCACGACAACCAGACGCTCGGCTACGGCCTGCTGGGCGACGTGGGCGCCCCCCTCGTCACCACCATCCACCATCCCATCACCGTGGACCGGCAGTTGGAGCTGGACGCCGCCGAGAACCGCCGCCGCCGGTACTCGGTCCGCCGCTGGTACGCCTTCACCCGGATGCAGAAGCGCGTCGCCCGCCGCCTGCCCTCCGTGCTCACCGTCTCCGGCACCTCCCGCGCCGAGATCGTCGACCACCTCGGGGTGCGCGAGGACCGGATCCACGTCGTGCACATCGGCGCCGACACCGACCTGTTCTCGCCGGATCCGTCCGTCCCGCAGGTCCCCGGCCGGATCGTGACGACCTCCAGCGCGGACGTCCCCCTCAAGGGGCTGGTCTTCCTCGTCGAGGCGCTCGCGAAGGTGCGCGCCGAACACCCCGACGCCCACCTCGTCGTCGTCGGCAAGAAGCCCGCCGAGGGCCCGGTCGCGCAGGCCGTCGAGCGGTACGGCCTCGAAGGCGCCGTCGAGTTCGTCAAGGGCATCTCGGACGCCGAACTGGTCGACCTGGTCCGCTCGGCGCAGGTCGCCTGCGTGCCGTCCCTGTACGAGGGCTTCTCCCTGCCGGCCGCCGAGGCCATGGCCACCGGCACGCCCCTGCTCGCCACGACCGGCGGGGCGATCCCGGAGGTGGCCGGCGCGGACGGCGAGACGTGTCTGGCGGTGCCGCCCGGCGAGGCGGGCGCGCTGGCCGCCGGGCTGAGCCGGCTCCTCGGCGACCCCGCACTGCGGGCGCGGCTCGGCCGGGCCGGACGGGAGCGGGTGCTGGCGCGGTTCACCTGGGCGCGAGCGGCGGAGGGCACGGTGGCGCACTACCGCGAGGCCATCGCCCGCGCCACGCCCCCGGACGGCGGCGCGCCCGCGCCCTCGGCCGGTGCCGCCCCCCTGACCTCCGCGAGTACCACCGGCGTCTATCCCGAAAGCAGGGCCACGTGCTGACCGTCGACTTCTCCCGGTTCCCGCTCGCCCCGGGCGACCGTGTCCTGGACCTCGGCTGCGGTGCCGGGCGGCACGCGTTCGAGTGCTACCGGCGCGGCGCCCAGGTCGTCGCGCTGGACCAGAACGGCGAGGAGATCCGCGAGGTCGCGAAGTGGTTCGCGGCGATGAAGGAGGCCGGCGAGGCCCCCGAGGGCGCCACCGCCACCGCGATGGAGGGCGACGCCCTGGCGCTGCCGTTCCCCGACGAGTCCTTCGACGTCGTCATCATCTCCGAGGTCATGGAGCACATCCCGGACGACAAGGGCGTCCTCGCCGAGATGGTCCGGGTGCTCAAGCCCGGCGGCCGCATCGCCATCACCGTCCCGCGCTACGGCCCCGAGAAGGTCTGCTGGACGCTGTCCGACGCCTACCACGAGGTCGAGGGCGGCCACATCCGCATCTACAAGGCCGACGAACTCCTCGCCAGGATCCGCGAGGCGGGCCTGAAGCCGTACGGCACCCATCACGCGCACGCGCTGCACTCCCCGTACTGGTGGCTCAAGTGCGCGTTCGGCGTCGACAACGACAAGGCGCTGCCGGTGCGGGCGTACCACAAGCTGCTGGTCTGGGACATCATGAAGAAGCCACTGGCGACGCGGGTCGCCGAGCAGGCCCTCAACCCCCTCATCGGCAAGAGCTTCGTGGCCTACGCGACCAAGCCGCACCTGCCCCGGGTGGACGCCAAGTGACCACTCCCCGGACGGAACACCTCGTCCTGCCCGGGGTCCTCACCGCCGAGCAGGCCGCCGCGACCGTCGCCGGACTGCTCGCCGTGCAGCGGGAGGACGGCGCCATACCGTGGTTCCGGGGACACCATCTCGACCCCTGGGACCACGTCGAGGCGGCCATGGGCCTGGACGCCGCAGGCGAGCACGACGCCGCCGAGCGCGCCTACGAGTGGCTCGCCCGGCACCAGAACGAGGACGGCTCCTGGTACGCGGCCTACCAGGACGGCGCATTCGACGACGTCACCGACCGCGGACGCGAGACCAACTTCGTCGCCTACATAGCGGTCGGAGTGTGGCACCACCACCTCTCCACCGGCGACGACGCCTTCCTGGACCGCATGTGGCCCACGGTGTACGCGGCGACGGAGTTCGTCCTGCGGCTGCAGCAGCCCGGCGGGCAGATCGGCTGGCGGCGGGACGACGACGGCACGGCGACCGAGGACGCGCTGCTGACCGGCTCGTCCTCGGTCCACCACGCCCTGCGCTGCGCGCTCGCCATCGCCGAACAGCGCGAGGAGCCGCAACCGGACTGGGAGTTGGCGGCGGGTGCGCTCAGGCACGCGATCCGACGGCACCCCGAGCGGTTCCTGGACAAGGACCGCTACTCGATGGACTGGTACTACCCCGTGCTGGGCGGCGCGCTCACCGGCGCGGAGGCCAAGGCCCGCATCGAGGAGTCCTGGGACCGCTTCGTGGTACCCGGGCTCGGAGTGCGGTGCGTGATTCCCAACCCCTGGGTGACGGGCGGTGAATCGGCCGAACTCGCCCTGGCCCTGTGGGCGATGGGCGAGTCCGACCGGGCGCTGGACATCCTCCAGTGGATCCAGCACCTGCGCGACGAGCGGACCGGCCTGTACTGGACGGGCTACGTCTTCGACGACGCGGCGATCTGGCCGAGGGAACTGACGACCTGGACGGCGGGCTCGCTGCTGCTCGCCGTCGCGGCCCTGGGCGGCCATGAGGCCACCTGCCGGGTCTTCGGCGGCGAGCAACTGCCCACCGGCCTGGACCCGGACTGCTGCGACTGACTCAGTGGCGGACGCGGTTCGCGATGGCGTGCCCGACGAACAGGTACACCACGGCGGCGAGCCCGTACCCCGCCACGACCCTGGCCCATGCCTCGTCGAAGGTGAACAGGTCATGGGACCAGCCCGCCAGCCAGCGGGCCGCGTCATGGATGAACTGCACGAAGTCGTTCGTGCGGTTCGCGTCCAGCAGGTACATCAGGATCCACAGGCCCAGAATGAACGCCATGATGTCGGCGACGATCGCGATGACCCTGCCCGCCGAACTGGCACCGTTGCTATATCGAGGGGACATGCCCCCCGGGTTGCCGCTGAACCGTCGACGAAACCCCCCGGTTCAGCCGTTGAGCTCGGCGAGCACCCGCAGCGACCGCTCGTCCGGCGCCAGCGCCAGCAGGTCCGTCACCGGTCCCTCGCGCCACAACTCCAGCCGCTCGGCGATGCGTTCACGCGGGCCGACCAGGGAGATCTCGTCGGCGAAGGCGTCGGGGACGGCGAGGACCGCCTCTTGGCGGTGCCCTTCGAGGAACAGCCGCTGGATGCGGCGGGCTTGCTCCTCGTACCCCATGCGGGCCATCAGGTCGGCGTGGAAGTTGCGGGCCGCGTGGCCCATGCCGCCGATGTAGAAGCCGAGCATGGTCTTCACCGGCAGCAGGCCCTCGGCCACGTCGTCGCAGACCCGGACCTGGGCCAGCGGAGCCACCAGGAAGCCCTCCGGCAGGGTCTCGGGGAGGGCGTACGCCTCGGCGCGGGCCGGGGACCAGTACAGCGGGAGCCAGCCGTCGGCGATCCGCGTGGTCTGGGCGACGTTCTTCGGGCCCTCTGCGCCGAGGAGGACGGGGAGGTCGGGGCGGAGGGGGTGGGTGATGGGCTTGAGGGGCTTGCCGAGGCCGGTGGCGTCCGCGCCCCGGTAGGGGAGGGGATGGAAGCGGCCGTCGAGCGTGACGGGGGCTTCCCGCCCGAGGACTTGCCGTACGACGTCGACGTACTCCCGGGTCGCGGTGAGCGGTGACTTCGGGAACGGGCGGCCGTACCAGCCCTCCACCACCTGCGGCCCGGACAGTCCGAGGCCGAGCATCATGCGGCCGCCGGAGAGATGGTCGAGGGTGAGGGCGTGCATCGCGGTGGTGGTCGGCGACCGGGCGGCCATCTGCGCAACCGCCGTCCCCAGCTTGATCCTTGACGTCCGCGCGGCGATCCAGGTCAGCGGGGTGAAGGCGTCGGAACCCCAACTCTCCGCGGTCCACACGGAGTCGTAGCCGAGCCGCTCGGCCTCCCGGGCCAGCGGCACATGGTCGGGCGAGGGGCCGCGCCCCCAGTAACCGAGCGCGAGACCGAGCCGCATGCCTGCCTCCTGACGGTGTGTCAGCCGAGGAGGGGGACTGTACGACAACGGCCCCTCACCGGGAAGGGTGAGGGACCGTGACCGTGAGCGGTGTCAGCCGCGCTGGATGCCGCTGGTGTCCTGGAGGACACCGCGACGACCGTCCTGCGTCTGCGCGATCAGGCTCGGGCCGCGCTGCTCCACGGCCAGGTACCAGGTGCCGGGCGCCAGTTCGGCGATCGGCGTCGGCGAACCGTCCTCCGCGAACAGCGGACGCGGTACCGGAACGGCGAACCAGAACGGGGAGAAGTCCCCGCCGGGCTGCGCCGCGGGCGCCTGCGGCTGCCCCTGCTGCGGCTGACCGCCGAACGGCTGCGCACCCTGCGGCTGACCGCCGAACGGCTGCGCACCCTGCGGCTGACCGCCGAAGGGCTGACCGGCCTGCGGCTGCGGCTGCCCCGGCTGGGGAGCGCCCGGGTAACCGTAACCACCCTGCGGCTGACCGCCGTACGGCAGCGGGGCCGCGGGACGGGAAGCCGGCATCAGGGGGGCCTGGAGGGCGGGGACGAGCGGGGAGGCGACGGCGGCACCGGCCAGGAGGAGGGCGGCGATCAGACCGAGGATCAGGCCGGCGCCCACCTCGACGTCGAAGCCGTCCGTGTCGATCGCCCCGGCCGGGTCGATGATCGTCCAGAACGCGATCCACGCGGCGATGACACACAGCGCGACACCGAACTGGCCCAGGTCGAGACCGACGACCTTGCGCGGCTGCGGCAGCGCGCGGGCGACGACGATCAGGACCGCGCCTGCGATGCCGCCGATGTACATGCCCATCAGCAGGCCGAGGTTGTCCCAGGCATTGGGAATGTTGCTGCTTTCGCCACCGTAGGTGTCGAGGAACGACGCGACGAACAGCAACACCGCTGCTCCGATCACCACGCCGTCGCCTCGAGTGAGGGAGCGGATATTCACTTCAGGTCCTTCGTCAGTCGTCTCGTCATCGGTAGAGGCGTCGCGGGGGTGGCCCCTTATCGTACGGACGACCCTATCGTCCGCACGATCAGGCTGTCCGCCGGGATCAGCGCGCTGATCACTACCCGCGCAGGAAACTCACGATTCCCTCAGAGATCCCCTGCGCCGCCTTCTGCCGCCACGCACCGCTGGTCAGCTGTGCCGCGTCCTTGGTATCGCGCATGTTGCCGCACTCGATGAACACCTTGGGAACCGTTGACAGATTGAGACCGCCGAGATCCTTACGCGTGACGAGACCGGTGCCGTCGCCGACGTAGTTGGAGGGGGCGCTGCCGGTGGCGCGGACGAACTTGCCCGCGATGCGTTCGCCGAGATCGCGGGAGACGCCGACGATCGGGCGGGTGTCCGCGGCACCGGAGTTCACCGCGCCGGGGAGGATGACGTGGAAGCCGCGGTTGCCGGATCCGGAGCCGTCGGCGTGGACGGAGACCACCGCGTCGGCCTCGGCCTGATTGCCGATGCGCGCCCGCTCGTCGATGCAGGGGCCGTACGAACGGTCGCCGTCCTGGGTCAGTTTCACCGTGGCGCCCTGCTTCTCCAGCAGCGTGCGCATGCGGTGGGCGACGTCCAGGGTGAACTCGGCCTCGGTGTAACCGGAGTTCGTGGCCGTGCCGGTGGTGTCGCACTCCTTGTACCCGGTGCCGATGTTCACCTTGGCGTTGATCTCGGCGGTGTGCTGGAAGTTGGCGGGGTTGTGGCCGGGGTCGATGACGACGACCTTGCCCTTCAGGGGACCGGAACCGGCGGCGGGAGCGGAGCTGGCGGATTTCGTCGGGCTGGGGTGCGGTTCCTTGGCGTCGCCGGTGGCTTCTGGCGTCCGTACCACCGCCGACTCCGGACCGCCGCCGTCGTCACTCGCGCCGCCGAGTCCCTCGTACACCACCCAGCCGAGCAGCGCGCCCGGCACGAGCGCGGCGAGGGCCACGGTCAGGGGGCGGCGCCGGGGGCGGCGGGGCGGTTCGAATTCAGGGCCTGCGTAGGACACGTCAGCGACTCTAACCTCGGCCTCAGATCCCCGCCCCCGTTCGCCGCAGCACGCGCAGCGAGTCCGTGACGGAGATCTCCGTGAACGCGCCCGACTCCAGCGCCCGCAGGTAGACGCGGTACGGGGCCTGGCCGGTGAACTCGTCCTCCGGGTCGGGGAAGACGTCATGGATGGCGAGCAGGCCGCCTTCGGCCACATGGGGGGCCCAGCCCTCGTAGTCGGCGCCGGCGTGCTCGTCGGTGTGGCCGCCGTCGATGAAGACCAGGCCGAGGGGGGCGCCCCAGACACGGGCCACCTGCGGGGAACGCCCCACCAGGGCGATCACGTGCTCCTCCAGCCCCGCCCGGTGCAGCGTGCGCCGGAAGGTGGGCAACGTGTCCATCAGGCCGATCTCGGGGTCGACCGTCTCGGGGTCGTGGTACTCCCAGCCCGGCTGCTGCTCCTCGCTGCCGCGGTGGTGGTCGACCGTGAGGGCGCTCACCCCGGCCGCGCGGGCCGCGTCGGCGAGCAGCACGGTGGAGCGCCCGCAGTAGGTGCCGACCTCCAGGAGCGGAAGCCCGAGCCGACCGGCCTCCACGGCCGCCGCGTAGAGGGCCAGCCCTTCTCCCACGGGCATGAACCCTTTCGCCGCCTCGAACGCGGCCAGGATCTCGGGCGAGGGCGAGGGCGAGGGCGAGGGCGAGGGCTCGGGCGCGGGTGCCGGGGCCATGGGGAGCCTTTCGGTCGTACGAGCGTCTGGGCGCCCCATGCTGCCGTATGCGCTGGTCGGGGGGTGAGCGGGGGTGAGCGGGGGTGACCGGGGGTGGGGCAGGGGGGATCATTCGGGTCGGGGGAGGATCACTCGGGTCGGGGTGAGCGCGAGATGCCCAGCCTGTTCGCGGGGGTGCCGAGGTAGGGCCGTCTCCCTGGAGGGCGGGGGCGGACCCTGCGGAGCATCCAGGGGGCGCCGGTCGTCCCGGCCCCGCTCCAGCGGGCGGACCGTGGCGGTCGGCCTTCGCGGCCAGGGCGTACGCTCCCTCCGCGCCGGGGGCGACGGCGTAACTGCCGTCCTCCGCGGAGACCCTGGCGTCCGCCCGTGCGCCCGTCCGCCCGGTCGGCCCGGTACGTCCAGGGGCTGGCCCACCCGGCGTCCCCCATGGCCTACGTCGCCGGTACCGGGCCGCTCGGTAGGGCCAGGTCCACGTCCACCGTGCTGTCGTCGCCCGTGTGGGTCGCCGCGGAGGCGTGCGGGGCGTGGCCGTCGGCCTTCGCGGCCAGGACGTAGGCGCCCTTCGTCGGGACCGGGAGGGTGTAAGTGCCGTCCGCTGCCGAGAGCGTGGCGCCCGCCTGGCGGCCCCGGGGGTCGATCAGGGTGACCTTGGCGCGGGGCACCGGGGTGCCGGTGGCGTCCAGGACCCGGCCGCGGAAGCCGCGCAGGGCCGCTTCGGCGCGGGCGAGGTTGGCCTCCTCCTCGCTGCTGGCGCGCAGCTGGGGCGCGCGGTTCGGCTTCGGGAGGAACAGGGCGAGCAGCAGGCCGATCGCCACCGCGCCGGTCGCGATCAGGAAGGAGAGGCGGAAGCCGTGCATCGTGGGGACCTCCACGCCGTTCACGGTGTTCGCCGTGTTGGCCAGCACCATGCCGATGACGGCGCTGGAGACGGACGTACCGATGGAACGCATCAGCGTGTTCAGGCCGTTCGCCGCGCCCGTCTCCGACGCCGGGACCGCGCCGACGATCAGCGCGGGCAGCGAGGAGTAGGCCAGGCCGATGCCCGCGCCGAGGAGGACGGCGATGACCAGGGACTGCCAGGCGGCACTCATCAGGCCGAGGCCGGCGCCGTAGCCGACGGCGATGATCGACAGGCCGAGGATCAGGGTGAACTTGGGGCCGTACCGCGCCGAGAGACGGGCGTAGACGGGGGCCGTGAACATCATCGTCAGGCCCAGCGGCGCGACCAGCAGGCCCGCGACGACCATCGACTGGCCGAGGCCGTAGCCGGTGGAGGCGGGCAGTTGGAGGAGCTGGGGGAGGACGAGGGAGACGACGTAGAAGGAGACGCCGACCATGATCGAGGCGAGGTTGGTGAAGAGCACGGCCGGGCGGGCGGTGGTGCGCAGGTCGACCAGCGGGGCCTTGCTGCGCAGCTCGTAGACGCCCCACAGGAGCAGCACGACGACGGACGCGGCGAACAGGCCGAGGGTGAGGGCGGCGGTCCAGCCCCAGTCGCTGCCCTTGGTGATGGGGAGCAGGAAGAGGACCAGGCCGGTGGAGAGACCGAGGGCGCCCGGCAGGTCGAAGGTGCCCTCCGCGCGCATCGGGGACTCCGGTACGACGAGGAAGGTGAGGGCGATGGCGAGGACACCGAGCCCCGCGGCGCCGTAGAAGAGGGCGTGCCAGTCGCTGTGCTGGGCGACCAGCGCGGCGGCGGGCAGCGCGAGTCCGCCGCCGACGCCGATCGAGGAGCTCATCAGGGCCATCGCCGAGCCGAGCCGCTCGCGGGGCAGCATGTCGCGCATCAGGCCGATGCCGAGCGGGATGGCGCCCATCGCGAAGCCCTGGAGGGTACGGCCGACGATCATCGGCAGCAGGGCGCTGGTGACGGCGCTGACCAGGGCGCCGACGACCATCACGGCGAGGCTCAGCACCAGCATGCGCCGCTTGCCGTACAGGTCGCCGAGACGGCCCATGATCGGGGTGGCTACGGCGCCGGAGAGAAGGGTGGAGGTGAGGACCCAGGTGGCGTTGGACGGGGAGGTGTCCAGCAGCAGCGGCAGGTCCTTGATGACCGGGACGAGCAGGGTCTGCATCACCGCGACCACGATGCCCGCGAAGGCGAGGACGGGGACGACAGCGGGCCGGTCGTGGGGCGTACGTGTCATGTGTAGCTTGAACTCGGTGTGCCCGAGCAACTATTCCGATGCTTTGGCTCACTAACGAAATCTTGACCTTCTCTTGGGAATCCCCATGACGACCAGGTCGGACCTAGTCCGAAATGCCGATGCCAGGAGCGTCGGCCGGTTGAGAACATGACAGGCATGCCCGACGCCCCCGATGCCACCGACGTCTCCCGCCTGCCTCGCCGTACCGCCCCGCCGGCCTGGGTGGTGGTGGCCCTCGCCTGCGCGGGCCAGTTCCTCGTCGTGCTCGACGTGTCCGTGGTGAACACCGCGCTGCCGTCCATGCGCACCGGCCTCGGGCTGAGCGAGCAGGGGCTGCAGTGGGTGGTGAACGCCTACGCCATCGCCTTCGCCGGGTTCATGCTGCTCGGTGGCCGGGCCGGTGACCTCTACGGCCGCAAGCGGATGTTCCTGGTCGGCCTCGGCCTGTTCACCCTGGCCTCCCTCGGCGGCGGGCTCGCCCAGGACGACTGGCAGCTGCTGCTCGCGCGGGGGGTGCAGGGGCTCGGCGCGGCCGTCCTGGCACCGGCCACGCTGACGATCGTCACCTCGGCGGTGCCGGAGGGCGCGGCCCGGGCGCGGGCCATAGCGACCTGGACCGCGGTGGGCGCGGGCGGCGGCGCGGCGGGCGGACTGGTCGGCGGGCTGCTGGTGGAGGTCCTGACCTGGCGCTGGGTCCTGTTGATCAACGTGCCCATCGGCGCGGTGGTGCTGTTCGGGGCCGCCCGCTACCTGGCCGAGAGCCGCGCGGGGGACGGACGCCGGCTCGACCTGCCGGGCGCGGTGCTGGTGACGGCGGGGCTCGCGACCCTGGCGTACGGGATCTCGCAGACCGAGGCGGCGGGCTGGACGGCCACGGTCACGCTGGTGCCGCTGGCCGCCGGGCTCGCCATGATCGGGCTGTTTGTCGCGGTGGAGGCGCGGACGGCGGCGCCGCTGATGCCGCTCGGCCTGCTCGCGCGTCGGCCGGTGTCCTCGGCGAACGTGTCGATGTTCCTGTGCGGCTCCTCCATGTTCTGCATGTGGTTCTTCATGACGCTGTACGCGCAGAACGTCCTCGGTTACACCCCGCTGGAGGCCGGTCTGGCGCTGGTGCCCAGCTCACTGGCGGTGATCGTCGGCTCCAAGCTCGCGCCCCGGCTGATGCACCGGCTCGGCGCGCGCGGCCTGGCCGTGCTCGGCAACGTCGTCGCGGTGGCCGGTTTCGGCTGGCAGTCCCTGATGACCGTGGACGGCTCCTACCTCACGGCGATCATGTTCCCCGGGATCCTGATGATGCTCGGCGCGGGGCTCGCGGCGACGCCCCTGGCCGCGCTCGCCACCGCCGGGGCGCCGCCGCAGGAGGCGGGCCTGGTGTCGGGGCTGGTGAACACGTCCCGGGTGATGGGCGGTTCGCTGGGGCTCGCGGTGATGTCGACGATCGCGGCGGCCCGGACCGAGAGCAGCTCCGGCGGTACGGCGCGGGCGCTGACGGAGGGGTACGCGCTGGTGTTCCGTACGGGGGCCGGGGTGCTGCTGGCGGGGACGGTGCTGATGGTGATGTGGCTGCCGCGGAAGGTGTCGGGGGAGGTGCCGGGGGTGGTTCTGGCGGAGGCGTCCGCGGATGTGTCTGCCAGGTGATGTCTGGCACGTGATGCCTGCGAAGCCCTGGACCCTTGCCGCCCGGGGCCCCGAGGCCCTATACCCACCCCTGCTCCCGGGCCGTCCGCAGGGCCTCCGTCGGGGTGTGGGTGGCCGTCTTGGTGAGGGCCGTGGCGAGGTGGGCGCGGACCGTGGACTCGGGGAGGTGGAGGGCCGCGGCGACAGCGGCGACCGTCGCACCGTGCGTGGAGGCGCGCAGCACCTCGCACTCGTCGGCGGTGAGGGGGTTCGGCGCGGCGCCCCGGGACGCCTCCGCGAGCGCCGGGTCGATCACCGTCTCCCCGGTCAGCACCCGGCGGAT
The DNA here is from genome assembly GCF_053592135.1 of Streptomyces sp. NPDC002784. Taxonomy (NCBI): domain Bacteria; kingdom Bacillati; phylum Actinomycetota; class Actinomycetes; order Kitasatosporales; family Streptomycetaceae; genus Streptomyces; species Streptomyces sp. NPDC002784. The sequence goes on from NZ_JBSFVD010000010.1 coordinate 168,781, forward strand.
CGCCCCGGCCAGCTCCTCCACGGGGCCGTCCTTCACCAGGATGCCCGCGGCGCCCGCGGCCATGGCCCGCCGCAGGTAGCCGGGCCGGGCCGACGTCGTCAGCAGCAGCACCCGGCAGTCGGGGGCCTGGTCGCGCAGGTCGGCCGCGGCGTCGAGGCCGCCGCGGCCAGGCAGCTCGACGTCGAGCAGGGCCACGTCGGGGCGGTGGACGAGGGCCGCGTCGACGAGTTCGTCGCCCCTGCCGACCTGTGCCACGACCTTCAGGTCCGGCTCCATCCCCAGCAGCACCGCCAGCGCGCCGCGCCGCGTGCCCTGGTCCTCGGCGAGCAGCACTCTGATGGACCTGGCGGGACGGTGATCTCGGGGCATCTCGTTCACGGGCCAAGCGTAGGGCGGGAGGGGGAGGCAGGCGACGCGGGAGAGCCACGGGGAGAGCTGACGCCATGTCAGGAGCCTTCACAAGTGCCGGGCGCTCGGCTATAACGAGGGCGCCGGACTGGAACGCGTTCTAGGTCCTGTCGTGTGAGTCGGCCGGGTCGTGAGGCGCGACGCCGGGACGATCCGGACGGAAGGGCCTCGGTCCGCCGACGCGTTCCGGGCCCGCCCCTACGCGACCTCGGTGCGGCCGACGGTGCGGACGACCGCGCCGAGGTCTCAGACCCTCAGGAGCCCCATGCCCATCGACGCATCGAAGGCCGTAGCCGCCGAACCCCGGTCCGGCGAGATCTCCTGGACCGCCAAGGACGTCCAGCTCTACCACCTCGGCATCGGCGCCGGACGCCCGGCCACCGACCCCGACGAGCTGCGCTACACCCTGGAGTCCCGGCTGCAGGTGCTGCCCAGCTTCGCCACCGTCGCCGGCTCCGGCGCCCCCGGAGTGATCAGCGGCCTGTCCATGCCCGGCGTCGAGGTCGAGCTGGCCCGCGTCCTGCACGGCGGACAGAGCCTGGAGATCCACCGCCCGCTCCCCGTCGAGGGCACCGCGACCACCACCTCGCGCATCGCCGCCGTGTACGACAAGGGCAAGGCCGCCGTCCTGGTCCTGCGCACCGAAGTCGGCGACGCCGACGGGCCGTTGTGGACCAACGACTCGCAGATCTTCATCCGGGGCGAAGGGGGATGGGGCGGCGACCGGGGCCCCTCGGCCCGCCCCGAGCCGCCCACCGGTGAGCCCGACAAGATCGTCGAACGGACGATCCGCGAGGACCAGGCGCTGCTCTACCGCCTCTCCGGCGACTGGAACCCCCTGCACGCCGACCCCGACTTCGCCGCCGAAGCGGGCTTCGACCGGCCCATCCTGCACGGCCTGTGCACCTATGGCATCGCCCTCAAGGCGGTCGTCGACACCCTGCTGGGCGGCGAGGCGGGCCGGGTGCGCGCGTACGCCACCCGGTTCGCCGGGGTCGTGTACCCGGGGGAGACCCTGCGCATCCGCATGTGGGACCGGGGTGACACCGTCCGGGTCGCCGTCGGCGTCGTCGAACGGGACGACGCGCCCGCCCTCACCGACACCGTCGTCCACCACTCCTGAGCCACCTCCCGAGCCACCTCCCGAGCCACCACTCCTGAGTCACCGTCGAGGGGAGCCGCACCATGCGCGCAGCCGTACTGCACGAGACCGGCCAGGACAAACTGGAGGTCCTCGACGACGTCGAGGCGGTGGGATTCGGCCCCGGCCGGGTGAGGATCCGGGTGCGGGCCACCGGCCTGTGCCACTCGGACCTGTCCGCGATGAACGGCGTACTGCCCCAGCCGGCCCCCTTCGTGCCCGGCCACGAGGGCGCGGGGGAGATCCTCGAAGTCGGGGAAGGCGTCACCCACTTGAAGCCCGGGGACCGGGTCGTCGTGTGCTGGCTGCCCGCCTGCGGTGCCTGTCCCGCCTGCAAGCGCGGCCAGACCGAACTGTGCCTGGCCGGGTTCATGAACGCCGGCACCCCCAACTTCAAGCGCCCCGGCGGCGATGTCTTCGGCTTCGCCGGCACCGGCACCTTCGCCGAGGAGGTCGTTGTGGACGCAGGCTGCGCGGTGCCGGTCCCCGAGGACGTGCCCTTCGACATAGCCGCCCTCATCGGCTGCGGGGTCACCACCGGACTCGGCGCCGCGATCAACACCGCCGACGTGCGGGCCGGTTCGTCGGTCGCCGTCATCGGCTGCGGCGGGGTCGGCATCTCCGCGATCCAGGGCGCCCGGCTCAAGGGCGCCGCCGAGATCGTCGCCGTGGACCCCGTCCCGAGCCGCCGCGAGGCCGCACTCGCCTTCGGCGCCACCAAGGCCGTCTCGCCCGACGAACTGCCTGGCGCCAAACAGGAGATCACCGCCGGCGAGGGCTTCGACTACGTCTTCGAGGTCGTCGGCAGGTCCGCCACCGCCCGCACCGCCTACGACAGCACCCGGCGCGGCGGCACCCTGGTGATCGTCGGCGCGGGCGCCATGGACGACTTCCTCCAGCTGAACATGTTCGAGCTGTTCTTCGACGAGAAGCGCATCCTGCCGTCCCTGTACGGCGGCGGCGACGTGCTGCGCTCCTACGAGCGGACCATCGACCTGTGGCGGGCCGGCCGCGTCGACCTGGCCGGGCTGATCACCCACCGGGTACCCCTGGCGGAGATCAACGAGGCCCTCGACCAGATGCGTACCGGCAGCGCGCTGCGTACGTGCATCGAGCTGTGATGGCCACCCCCTCGGGGGCCCCGCTGGAAGGGACCCCCTCGGGGGCCCCGCTGGCAGGGCTCACGGCGATCGTCACCGGCGCGGGCAGGGGCCTCGGCCGCGCCGAGGCGCTGGAGCTCGCCCGGCTCGGCGCGGCCGTCGTCGTCAACGACTACGGGCAGCCCGGCCGGGACGGCTCCGGCGAGTCCTCCGCCGGGCCCGCGGAGGAGACGGCCGCCGAGATCCGCGCGGCGGGCGGCCACGCCCTCGCGCACACCGGGGACGTCGCCGACTTCCAACAGGCCGGTCAGCTCGTTCAGTTGGCGGTGGAGGAGTTCGGCAAGCTGGACATCCTCGTCAACAACGCGGGCATCCTGCGTGACCGTATGGTCTTCTCGATGACCGAGGACGAGTGGGACTCGGTGATCCGCGTCCACCTCAAGGGCCACTTCAACACCACCCGCTTCGCGGCCGCGCACTGGCGCGAGCGGTCCAAGGCGGACGGCAAGCCGGTGTACGGGAGGATCGTGAACACCTCCTCGGAGGCGTTCCTCGCCGGATCCGCCGGACAGCCCAACTACGCCGCCGCGAAGGGCGGAATCGTCGGCCTGACCACCTCCACGGCACTGGCGCTCGCCAAGTACGGGGTGACGGTCAACGCCATCTGCCCGCGGGCGCGCACCCGGATGACCGAGGACGTGTTCGGCGAGCCCGCCGAGGGCGGCCTCGACCCGCTCGCCCCCGAGCATGTCGCGCCGCTCGTCGGCTACTTGGCGTCACCCGCCGCCGCCCGCGTCAACGGCCAGCTGCTCGTCGTGCACGGCGGCATGGTCGCGGTCGTCGAACGGCCGCGGGTGCGGGCCCAGTTCGACAGCAAGCAGAACACCTTCTCCTACGACGAGCTGGACGCCGTACTCACCGCGCACTACGCGGATCGGCCGCCGGGGGAGACGTTCGCGGCGACGGAAGTGCTGGGGCTGAAGCGGGCGTAGACGCGCGGGGCTTGGCCTGGGACTTGGGATTGGGCTTGGACTTGGGCTTGGACACGGAACGGCCCCCGCACTTCTCATCGAAGTGCGGGGGCCGTTCCGTCGTTCAGGCCGCCGACTCGTTCTGCTCGGCCGGCTTGCGGTGACGGCCGCGGGGGGCCGCCTCGCCGTCGTGGGACGAGACCGGACCGCGGTGCCTGCCGTGACCTGAGTTCTCCTGGTCGTGGGCGGGCGGCTGGGTCATCGTGGCGTCGCTCATCGGAAAATTCACCCCGTCAACATGATCTTTCAGACAGCCGAGCGAGTTTAACCGGCACGCCTCGGGCCGAATCCAGCCGCACACGCCAACCGCCGCTACTTCGTTACAAGACGCCCCAACGGGGCCTGCTGCAACGGCACGGGCCGTGCCGGGGCCGGGGCCGAGGGGGTGGGTGGCTCGTCCTGTTGCGGGTCCGGTGCGGCGCCGTCGTGGTCGGTCGCGCAGTTCCCCGCGCCCCTCACGGGGGCTTCCGGGACCGGGGTTTCCCAGCACGCCACTCCGCACGGTACCGCCCGCGTCGCGTACGGCAGCCGGAGCGCCCCCTCCCGCGTCCACCAGCCCGCTCCCGCCAACCACCCCTCGGGCGCCGGAAGATGACGCATCTGCTTCCCGGCGGGCCGCCACACCCCGACCCAGCTGCCGAGCGGACCGTCCACCCGCAGCGCCACCGAGCAGTTCTCCGGCATCAGCACCTGCCCCGGCTGAACCGCGAACGGCGTCACCGCACAGTCCGGCACCCGCAGACACTCCGGGAACCGCACCGGCAGGGTGCTGCCCAGCACGCCCCACCCCAGCCGCGGCGGCTGCCCCGGCTCCGGCGCGTCCGAGCCGATCAGCAGCAGCCCGCTGTCCGCGTCCGCGAACAGCAGCCGGTCGTCGCTCTCCGCCGCGATCTGCAGCAGCGGCGACACCTCGCCGCCGCGCTCCAGGTCCACCACGACCGTCTTGGTGCGGCCCCCGACCTCCCGGTCCAGCGCCAGCATCCGCCCCGTGCGGTCCAGCCACACCCCGCCCGAGCAGCGCCCCGGGACCTCGGCCAGGTGCTCCGGCCCGAAGGCGCCGCCCGCCACCAGCCACACCGTGCTGGTGTACCGGCCCACGGCGAGGGCGTACGCCCTGCGCCCGCACGGCGCCGGGGGCAGCAGCCGCAGCCGGGTGTCGGCGTCGGGGCACTCGACCGCGCCGACCAGCAGCTCGCCGGTGCCGGGCCCGGTCGGATAGAGCAGCGTGAAGACATGCCGTCCGTCGGTGGGCCGGCGGATCAGGACGCGTCCGTCGCCCATCGGCTGCACCTCGGTGCCGGGCTCCTCCGGCTGGTTGCCGGGCAGCGGCACGGCGTACGGCTCGGGTCCGTCCAGGGTCCAGCGCTCCGGGAACCAGCAGTCGCCGTCCAGCGCGAGGCGCGCGGCGTAGGCGCCGTCCGCGGTGATCACGCACCCCGCTTGCGGCGCCTCGGACCCGGCAGCCGTGGGTTCGATGGCACAGGCCGTCATCGTCTGGTCACCTCCGGCGACGAAGCTAGTTTTCGCACGCACAGACGTGGGACCGGCAGGCTGCCGCTTCACACATAAGGGTGTTCCAGGAACGATTCGCCTGAGGGAATGGGGGCGGGTGTGCTGCGAGGGGGCGCGGGGCGCCCGCGGGGCCGTAGGGGGGTGGCTCCTCCGGGACCCTGTGACGGGGGCCCGACGGTGGTGCGACGGCGGTGCGACGGCGGTGCGATGGTCGTACGGCGGTTCTGCGGCACAGAACGGCCAGGTAGCCTTTTCCCGTGCCCCGTCTGTCTGAAGTCATCGCCGCGCTGGAGAACCTGTGGCCCGCCGAGCGGGCCGAGTCCTGGGACGCGGTCGGCACCGTCGTGGGCGACCCCGAGCAGGAGGTCAGCCGGGTCCTGTTCGCCGTCGACCCGGTCCAGGAGATCGTCGACGAGGCGGTCAAGCTGGACGCCGACCTGCTCGTCACCCACCACCCGCTCTACCTGCGCGGTACGACGACGGTGGCGGCCTCGCACTTCAAGGGCCGGGTCGTCCACACCCTGATCAAGAACGACATCGCGCTGCACGTGGCGCACACCAACGCCGACACGGCGGACCCCGGAGTGAGCGACGCGCTGGCCGGCGCCCTGGACCTGCGGGTCGTACGGCCCCTGGTGCCGGACCCGGCCGACCCGTCCGGACGCCGCGGCCTCGGCCGTATCTGCGAACTGGACCATCCGGTCACCGTCCGCGAGCTCGCCGCCCGCGCCGCCGCCCGGCTGCCCGCCACCGCGCAGGGCATCCGGGTCGCCGGCGACCCCGAGACGACCGTCCGGACGATCGCGGTGAGCGGCGGCTCGGGCGACAGCCTCTTCGACGCCGTACGAGCCTCGGGCGTCGACGCCTTCCTCACCGCGGACCTGCGCCACCACCCGGCGTCCGAAGCGGTGTCCCACACTCCTCTCGCGCTGCTCGACGCGGCGCACTGGGCCACCGAGTGGCCCTGGTGCGAACAGGCCGCCGCCCAGCTCGACGAGATCTCCGACCGCCATGGCTGGAACCTCCGCGTCCATGTCTCGAAGACGGTCACAGACCCCTGGACCAGTCACTCCCCTTCACCTGGAGCCCCCAACTGAACGCCGCGCCCGCCGACCAGATCCGCCTTCTCGAGGTCCAGGCCCTCGACGTCCGCCTCCAGCAGCTCGCGCACAAGCGCCGGTCGCTGCCCGAGCACGCCGAGATCGAGTCGCTGACCAAGGACCTCACCCAGCTGCGCGACCTGCTCGTGGCCGCCCAGACCGAGGAGAGCGACACCGCCCGCGAGCAGATCAAGGCCGAGCAGGACGTCGACCAGGTCCGCCAGCGCGCCGTCCGCGACCAGCAGCGCCTGGACTCCGGCGCGGTCAGCTCCTCGAAGGACCTGGAGAACCTCCAGCGCGAGATCGCCTCCCTCGCCAAGCGCCAGGCCGACCTGGAGGACGTGGTCCTGGAGGTCATGGAGCGCCGCGAGTCCGCGCAGGAGCGGGTCGCCGAGCTGACCGAGCGGGTCGGCTCCGTGGAGTCGAAGATCGACGACGCGACCAGCCGCCGCGACGCCGCGTTCGAGTCGCTGGACGGCGAGGCGGCGACCGTGACCAAGGAGCGCGAGGTCATCGCGGGCGCGATCCCGGCCGACCTCCTCAAGCTCTACGAGAAGCTGCGCGAGCAGCAGGGCGGGGTCGGCGCGGCCAAGCTGCAGGCGCGCACCTGCCAGGGCTGCCGCCAGGAGCTGTCGATCACCGACATCAACGAGATCCGCGCGGCGGCGCCCGACACGGTGGTGCGCTGCGAGAACTGCCGCCGCATCCTGGTGCGTACGGCGGAATCGGGTCTGTAGACCTTGGCCGGCCGGTAAGGGGCTTGGTTCGTGAGGGAGTTCATCGTCGAGGCGGACGGCGGGTCACGGGGCAACCCGGGGCCCGCGGGCTACGGCGCGGTGGTCTTCGACGCCGCTACGGGACAGACGCTGGCGGAGCGGTCCGAGTACCTCGGCGTGGTCACGAACAACGTCGCCGAGTACCGGGGCCTGCTGGCCGGCCTGCGAGCCGCCTTCGACCTGGACCCGACCGCGAGGGTGCATGTTCGCATGGACTCCAAGCTCGTCGTGGAGCAGATGTCGGGCCGCTGGAAGATCAAGCACCCCGACATGAAGCCGCTGGCCATGGAGGCGTCACGAGTGTTCCCACCGGAGCGGGTGACGTACGAGTGGATTCCACGGGAGCGGAACAAGGTGGCGGATCGGTTGGCCAACGGGGCGATGGATGCGGGGGTTGCTGGAGCGGCGGAGGTCTCTGCGGACTCGGTGGCCCCGGTCGCCGGAGGTGCCGCAGCCGCTGGAGCGGACGCAGCCAGGGCTGACGCCGCCAGGGCTGACGCCGCCGCGGCCGACCCCGCCAAGGCCGACGCCGATATCCGTGCCGCGAAGACCGTCGCGAGCCCCGGCTGGGGACCCCCCGACATGGGCGCGCCCGCGACCTTCGTACTCCTGCGTCACGGCGAGACCGCGCTGACTCCGCAGAAGCGGTTCTCCGGAAGCGGCGGCAGCGACCCCGTGCTGTCGGAGATCGGCCGGGACCAGGCCGAGCGGGTCGGTGCCGCGCTGGCCCGGCGCGGGACGATCCAGGCCATCGTGGCGTCCCCCCTCGCCCGTACCCGCGAGACCGCCGCCGCCGTAGCCAGGCGGCTCGGCCTTGAGGTGGCCGTCGACGAGGGCCTGCGTGAGACGGACTTCGGCGCCTGGGAGGGCCTGACCTTCGGCGAGGTCCGCGACCGCTACCCGGACGACCTCAACGCCTGGCTCGCCGACCCCGAGGCCCGCCCCACCGGCAACGGCGAGAGCTTCACCGAGACCGCCACCCGCATCGCCGCGACCCGCGACAAGCTGATCGCCGCCTACGCCGGCCGCACGGTCCTCCTCGTCAGCCATGTCACGCCGATCAAGACCTTCGTACGGCTGGCCCTGGGCGCCCCGCCCGAGTCCCTGTTCCGGATGGAACTCTCGGCGGCCTCCCTGTCGGCGGTGGCGTACTACGCCGACGGCAACGCGAGCGTACGGCTCTTCAACGACACGTCCCACCTGCGCTGAGCCCCGCCGCGGCCCGGGCCAGCGCCTCGATCCGCGCCCAGTCCCGAGCGGCGACGGCATCGCCGGGGATCATCCAACTCCCGCCCACACAACCCACATTGGGCAGCGCCAGATACTCAGGCGCGGACTCGACCCCGATCCCCCCGGTAGGACAGAACCGCGCCTGCGGCAACGGCCCGGCCAGAGACTTCAGATACGCCGTCCCCCCGGCGGCCTGCGCCGGAAAGAACTTCATCTCCCGCACCCCGCGCTCCAACAGCGCGACGACCTCGGAAGCCGTCGACACCCCAGGCAGGAACGGCACCCCCGACGACCGCATGGCCTCCAGCAGTACGTCCGTCCAGCCCGGGCTGACAAGGAAACGCGCCCCGGCGTCGACGGCCGCCGTCACCTGCTCCGGCGTGATGACGGTCCCCGCCCCGACGACGGCATCCGGCACGTCGGCCGCAATGGCCCGTATCGCATCCAGCGCCCCCGCCGTCCGCAGGGTCACCTCGATGACGGGCAGCCCCCCGGCCACGAGCGCCCGCGCGAGCGGCACGGCGTCGGACGCGTCCTCGATCACGACGACAGGGAGGACAGGGGCGAGATCCAGCACGGAGGTCATGCCGGACATCCTGCCGCCGCCGTGCAGTATGCGCAAAGCTCGTTGCGCATACTGCAATAAGCGGCTCAGTGAATCTCGTCCACCAGCACATCCAGCGACCAAGAGACACCGGCTTTGCTCGGCACCGTGGCCTCCACCTCGTACCCGAGATCCCGCAGCGCCTCGACCAGCTCGGCCGGACCGCCGGGCTTCGTGCCGGACGTGAGCAGACTGCGCACGATCCGCCCCTTCGTCGCCTTGTTGAAGTGGCTGACGACCTTACGGGTCGGCGCATGCAGCACCCGTACGCTCGCCGTCCGCCCGGCGATCTCACCCTTGGGCTTCCAGGCCGCCGCGTACGCAGCGGACCGCAGATCCAGTACGAGCCCGTCCCCCGCGGCGTCGGGAAGCGCCGCCGCCATGGCCGTACGCCAATGAGTGCCCAGCGCCCCGAGCCCGGGCAGCTTCACGCCCATCGAGCACCGGTAGGAGGGGATCCTGTCGGTCACCCGGACCGCACCCCACAGCCCCGAGAACACGAGCAACGAGCGCCCCGCCCGCTTCTTCGCGGCGGTGTCGAGGGAGGCGAGGTCGAGGGCGTCGTAGAGGACACCGGTGTAGATCTCCCCGGCGGGCCGAGCCCCAGCGGTCCGCAGCTCGGCATTCTTGGCGACCTCGCCCCGCAGCCCTGCACTCAGCCCGAGAACCTCCCGCGCCTTCTCCTCGTCCGCCGCGCACAGCTCGACGAGTTCGTCGAGTACGGCCGCACGGGCCACGGCGAGCCCCGGCAGCGACAGCGACTCCAGCTTCAGCGGGGCACCACGGCCGGAAGACGCCTTGCCTTCGGAGGGCGGCAGCAGGACAAGCACGGGTGGATCTCCTTCTGTAGAACTCGGCCAAGCGTACGGTGTGCCTCCGGGCGGCCTCCGCCCTACGCTCGCTGTATGCCTCGCCGTCACATCCGCGTTTCCGGCGCCCCAGAAGCCCCGCTTCGGGCCGCCCTCACCGCGTTGCGAACCGAGCTCGACATCGACGAGACCTTCCCGCCGGAGGTACTGGCGGAAGCCGAGAGGGCCGCGCGAGACCCCGCGCTGCCGGTGGAGGACGCCACGGACGTCCCCCTCTTCACGATCGACCCACCCACATCCACCGACCTCGACCAGGCGATGCACCTGTCCCGCCAGGGCACCGGCTACCGCGTGCGGTACGCCATCGCGGACGTGGCCGCCTTCGTCGAACCCGGCACGGCGCTCGACGCCGAGACCCACCGCCGCGTCATGACCCTCTACTTCCCGGACACCCGCATCCCCCTGCACCCGGCGGTCCTCAGCGAGGGCGCGGCGAGCCTGCTGCCGGGCCAGACCCGCCCGGCGGCGCTGTGGACGATCGACCTCGACGCGGAAGGCCGCCCACTGACCGTGGACGTCCGCCGCTCACTGGTCCGCAGCAGGGCGAAGCTGGACTACGCGGCCGTACAGAAGGAGATCGAGGACGGAACGGCGGAGGAACCACTGGCGCTGCTGGCGGAGATCGGCCGGCTGAGGGAGGCCCTGGAGGTGGACAGGGGAGGCATCTCCCTGAACGTCCCCGAGCAGGAGATCGTGCAGCGCAACGGCGGCTACGAACTGAGCTTCCGGGCCCCGCTCCCGGCGGAGGGCTGGAACGCGCAGATCTCCCTCCTGACCGGCATGGCGGCGGCGGATCTGATGCTGTCGTCCGGCACGGGTGTGCTGCGCACGCTCCCGACCGCCCCGGACGGAGCGGTGGGCCGCCTGCGCCGTACCGCGCACGCCCTGCACATCGACTGGCCGCACCACGTGTCGTACGCGCAACTGGTGCGCTCCCTTGACCCCTCGCTCCCGCACCACGCGGCGTTCCTGCAGGAGTGCACGACGCTGCTGCGGGGCGCGGGTTACACGGTCTTCCGGGACGGCGACCTCCCGGACATCGTGACGCACTCGGCGGTAGCGGCGCCGTACGCCCACTGCACGGCCCCCTTGCGCCGCCTGACGGACCGCTTCGCGTCCGAGCTGTGCCTGGCGGCGGCAGCGGGCGCGCCCCCGCCCGAGTGGGTCCTCTCGGCCATGGACGCGCTGCCCAAGGAGATGACGGACGGTTCGCGGCGGGCCGGGACGGTGGAGCGGTCGTGCGTGGACATCGTGGAGGCGGCACTGCTGGAGGGCCGGGTGGGGGAGGTGTTCGACGCGTGGGTGGTGGACGTGGACGAGCGTCGGTCGGGGATCGGGACGGTGCAGTTGGAGAGCCCGGCGGTGATAGGGCGGGTGGAGAGCGGCGACGGGGCCCTGCCACTGGGGGAGCGGTTGCGCGTACGCCTCACACAGGCGGATCCGGTGGCGGCGAAGGTACGTTTCGCTCCCGCGTGACGATCTGGACGGTCCGCCGGATGGCCTCGGCCTGGGCGGGGGCGAATTCGGCGTAGAGGGCGCGGAGGAAGCTGTTGTCGTGGTCGATGGGTGGGGCGGGCATGAGGTCGCTGGGGAGACAGTCGACGAGGGCCCGGGCAGCCTGCTCCACCCGGGGATCGTCGGGTTCGGCGTCGGCGAGGTCGTCGAGGAGGGCGTAGGCGGCACGGGCGCGCTCGATGCCTTCGGGATTGGCGAGGCTGTCGTTGAGCAGGGAGGTCAGCCGGCCTCGCTCTTCTGGTGGGGCGCTGCTCTCCATGAGCGCGAGGATCTCCCGGTCCTTGGCGGCCATGGGGGAGTCGGAGAGATGGGCGGTACGGCGGAAAAGGGAGGCAAGCTCGGGAGAAACGGGCCCCTCGACGGAGACCCCGTCCTCCATGAGCGCCCGCAACCGAGCCCGCCGCTCGCGTAGGGCGGCCTCTTGCCGAGCAAGATCCTCGTCGAGCTCGCTCAACACCTCGACGAGATCCTTCCCGACATCATCCGCGAGCACATCCCGCACCTCCCCGAGCCCGAGCCCCAACTCGGTGAGCCGCCGTATGCGAGCGAGCAGGACGGCATGCCGAAGGGTGTAGTCCCGGTACCCATTACTCAGCCGCTCGGGCTCCGGGAGCAGCCCGAGATGGTGGTAGTGCCGAATGGCCCGGGTGGTGACCCCAACGGCATCGGCCAGCTCTCCGATACGCATACGACCAGTAGAAACCTTGACGCGACGGCAGGGTCAAGGGGGAGGCCGACGGCCCCCGTGCAGGTGATCGTCCTCAGTTCCGTCTCCCTCGGCGCTCGCGGGAGCCTTGTATGGGTGCCATGGCACTGGACCCGATCACTCAGAAGCTTCTGATGGACTGGTTCGTCGAGCTGGACGCCCTCGAGGGCCTACGGGTGGAGCTTATCGAGGGTGACGTTGTCGTGGCCCCGGTGCCGGACGGCCACCACGAGCACTGCACCAGTGAAATAGCGCGTCAAGTGCATGAGCACTCCTCAACCGAGACGCAGTTCTCCGGGGACAAAGGCCTAAAGCTGCGAAGCGCGGATGGCTGCCCACAGGATCACGTGATCCCGGACGGGACGTTCGCCCCCAAGGAACAACGGCTGTATCGGGGAGCCGACCCTTGGATGCCCTGCGAGGGAGTTGCGATGGTGTTGGAAGTGACGTTGGGAAGGCCGCGGACAGACCGCGAGCTCAAGCGCCGCTGCTACGCCCGGGGCGGTATCCCCCTCTACGTGCTGGTCGACCGCGAGACCAGGTGGACCACGCTGTTCGAGTCCCCGAAGGCGGACGACTACGAAGAGCTCCGCGCTGCCGCTTTCGGCAAACCGCTCCCCCTCCCCGCCCGTTCGCCTTCGACCTGGAGACGTCGGACTTCCTCTGAGCGCCTAGTACCATGGTCGACACGGCAGACGAGCCGGGCGGGCGGCCGCGTGGAGGTTCTTGGACCTCCCCGAGGAACGTCCGGGCTCCACAGGGCAGGGTGGTGGCTAACGGCCACCCGGGGTGACCCGCGGGACAGTGCCACAGAAAGCAAACCGCCGGGGACCGCAAGGCCCTCGGTAAGGGTGAAACGGTGGTGTAAGAGACCACCAGCGCCTGAGGCGACTCAGGCGGCTAGGTAAACCCCACCCGGAGCAAGGTCAAGAGGGGCCGCCTTTCGAGGTGACCCTGCGCGGACGTTCGAGGGCTGCCCGCCCGAGTCCGCGGGTAGACCGCACGAGGCCGGCGGCAACGCCGGCCCTAGATGGATGGCCGTCGCCGGGGGCTCCGCGAGGAACCCCCGGAACAGAACCCGGCGTACAGCCCGACTCGTCTGCCGCCACCTGCGGCTTTGCCGGGGAAAGGCCTCTGACCTGCGTCGGAGGCCCTTTCCGGTCTTTCGGGGGCTTGCCGCGTGAGGCGGCGGAAAGTCCCTCGGACAGCGCTGAAAGTCCCTGACAAATCCCAGAACTGGTTGCTCTGCCTCTCGCCGTTGATCTTGAAACGGCGAACAGTGTGCCGACTACCGGGACTCTGGAGAACGCCGAACTTGCGGGTACCTGGCTCGCACAGGTGGCACGATCCGGGGCGGCCTGGTCACGCATGGATAGCCGCAGCGTTCATGTGATGGACGACCTGCAACGACGGTCCGAATTCGAAGACGAGCTCCGGGAGGGTGACCTTGTTCAGCCGCTCGCCGTTGAAACGCAGGTCGGCACGCTCGAAGTCGATGAACGGAGTGACCTGCTGCAGGTAGCCGCTCAGGTTGCGGGCGATGTCCTCGTCGGCGAGGGGCGGTCGCTCCGAGGAGCGTCCCGACGGGTCACCGATGCCGAGGGGATCAGGTGATTCGCGCGTCCCTCGACCAGGGCGGCCTGCTCCTGGCCCAGATCCGCTGCATCGAGGATGTGCATGACACGGGTGACGGACTTGCTCGAACGGCTCACGGCGCCTATACGCTCCCGCGTCGGACAACTGGTCTAATACGTATGGGATTTGAAGGGGCGATTCTATTGATCAGGAACTCCGTTCGCATCCGTGTTACGGCGCCGTCAGGGGTGGGAGTGCTCGGATAGCCCCGGGTTACGCTGATTCGACGGCCTTGCTTACGGCATGGCTGACGCGATCACGGAGGGCGTCAGCGGAGATGTATGAGAGTGCCTCACCCAGCGATTCGAGTGTGGAGGCGAACTGGCTCTCCTGCTGTCGCAGATGCGCGTCGAGGAAGGGGACCACAGCACCCGTGGCGTCGCGGCAGGCCTGCCGTGCGTACAGCACGGTGAGGGAGAAGGCCCAGCAGGCGTGCAGGAAGCCGTATACGGGACGAGGAGTTCCCCGCCAGGGGGAGAAGAAGGTGACGTCGGCGGGGAGGCTCACGTCGTACGCGGCCAGGGCGTCGTTGAGCCAGCTGTGGGCGGCCTCGTGGATCAGGTCGCGGGCCAGGACCTCGGGGTGGCCGGTGTAGTCGGTGAAGACGGTGTCCGGGAGGCGGGTGAGGGCCCAGCTGTGGAGGGTCTCGTCGAGGCGGCGACGGTTGAGCAGGCAGATGACGGGGGCGTGCTGGGTGAGCAGGGTCCCGAAGCCGTGCTCGGTCGCGGAGGCGATGGCGGCATGAACGAGGCCAAGGGCCTCGGGCGGGGCGGGGCTGGTGTCGGGGCCGACGAGGTAGTACGCGGTTTCAGAGATCTCCGAGCGGAGCAGGTCCGGGGTGCGCGGGTTGAGCACGATGTGCGGGCCGGCCGACAGGTGGGTCAGGTCTCGCACCGTCGTACGGCGGTACCAGGCGAGGCGGTCCGCGTCCTGGGCGTGCGCCGCGTGTTCGGCGCCTTCGAGCAGGTGGTGGGCCACGGCGTAGTCGAGGGCGGACGAGCCGAGGCGGTTGCCGAGTACGGATGCGATACGGCTGGTCCGTAGACGCTGGTGTTCGGCGATGCCATCAAGGGCGACCAGGGCTTCCGGGGAGAGAGCGCTCATCTGGGGCTCCGGGGGTGGAACGGGGCCGGACCGGAACGGGCCCGGCCCCGTGGCGGGTCAGGACTCGGTGGTGGGCTCAGCGGCGTCGTGCTGCACCGTGGTGGCCAGCCAGGTCTCGGTGGCCGCGTTGGAGGTGTGCGCGGTGGTGCGCACGGGGTCGCTGTCGCGCAGGGTCGCGACTGCCTCCAGGAACTCGTCGAACGTCGTGTCTTCTGCCACTGCTCGCTCTCTCCTCTGATCGGGGCCGTGGGTTGGGGGAGGGTGGCTGCGGGGCGGGCCGCGGGGGCCGGTCATGGCGGCGAAGCCTCCTACTCGGAGACGAAGAGCGTGAGGAACTTGCGAACACGGCCGGCGCGGACAGGTTTGGTGCCATGGACGAGTTGACTGCCGAAGACCACGAGCGTGCCGGGAGCGGGTGCCACGCTCCATCGAGTGCGGGGCATGGTGCGGAACCAAGGGGAGGACATGTCCGTCCCGTCGTGTGCGAAGCGCATCCCCGGGGCGTAACCCGCTCCGGCCGGTGCCTCGTCGGCGGACCAGACAGCGTCGCTGCCAGTGGTCTCCACGTAGAATTCCCCGCCGGTGTCCTGGATGTCCGTGAGCGTGACCGTCGCGGCGGCGATCTGGCGGGGACGGGTGAGGGGATCGGGGGCGATACCGTCGGTATGTGCGGTGATGTACTGGCCAGCGCCGTATTCGAGGTAGATCCACGGCCGGTGGCCGGTGACCGACGGCAGCGTGCGCGTGATCGCGGCCATGTGGAGCTTCAGGGCCTGGTCGAGGAGGGTGGTCGCGTCGTATGGGATGTCGGTCATCTCGATCCGGCCGGCCGGCTCGTAGACGTCCTGCGCCTCGGCGGGGGAGCGACCGGGGATCTCGTGGATGGTGGTGCGGCGGGCCGTGCCGTACCGGTCGCGCCCGAGGGGGCCGAGCGTGTCGTCCATGACGAGGTTGAGTCGCTCGATCTCGTCCGGCTTGAGGAAGCCCTCCACAGTACGGATGGACAGAGTCTCGGCGATGTGGATCATTGCTCGCCTCCGCACGCGCAGGGGGTGGAGGGCGGGACAGAGGCGGCTTCGGCCAGGGCCACCGTGAGTACGTGCACCGCTTGGGCGAGGTCCTCGAAGTACTCGGCTGACGTGGTGCCGGCAGCGGGCACGAGATGGAGGTCGAGCGTCGGATAGATCCGGCCGGTGGTGCGGCACGTGAGTTCGCTGCGACCGAGGACCAGCGAACACGCCCCGGGCAGGGAGGACTCGGCTCGGCTGGCGGCACTGCACAGGCGCACCGCTGTACGCGCGTACTCGGCGCGGTCGCGCGGCAGGATGCCGACCGAGAGGAACCGGGGCTCGTCTCCGGGGAGGTCGGCGTAGGCGTGGCCCTGGCAGCTGTCATAGGTGACGGTGTTCCAGCCTGAGGTGAGCGCGTCGACGACCGGGCGGATGCCGGGCTCGATTCCCTCGTGCCACTGGGGATGGCGGGGGTCGAGATCGTCTGCCTCTTGCACGCCGGGGAGGCCGACCGTGTTGATGTTCCCGTTGGCGCTGACCTGGAGGCGCGCGGGCGAGCGGGGAACAGTGGGGTCGTCCCAGCGGGCCAGGAAGGTGGAGACGTGGTGCATGTTGTTGGGGCGGATGGGACGCCAGCGCAACCGGGAACATGAGGCACCGGGCGGGAGGTCTGGCTGGGCGAGGAGGGCGGCGACGCCGTCGATCAGGCGCATGCGGTGGTCGCAGTACGCGTCTTCGTCCCCCGCGGCGGCGAAGCGTAGGCGGACCGCCGGGCAGCCCGCGCCGCAGGTGTCGCGGTAGTCGCAGGTCGTGCACTTCGTGACCAGGGAGCGTGCCTGCTGAAGCAAGGGAGAGCCGCCCTGGGCCCTGGCCACGTCCGCCTCGGCGTGTACGTCGCCGAGCGCGGCGAGGCCAGCCTGCGGCCAGGGCAACTCGTCACAGCTTCCCAGGCGCTCATCGGGATAGAGGGTGAGGACGTGGTCGCACTTCAAGTCGGAGAAGTGGCAGGAACGGGTTTGTAGACCCCTCAGGCGGCGGATGACGGAGACGACGGGCTCCAGCTTGACGCGGTGGAACAGGCCGTCAGCGACCCAGTGGTGGGCGGCCTCCAACACGAAGTCGGCGTACTGACGAGGCGTGACGGCCCAGGCCGGACCGGTGGGGCCGATGGCCCGTCGCTGGAGTGCCCGGCTGGTCGGCGCACGGGATCCGACCACCGTGGTCGACCGGGTGACCGCCCCGTCGAAGCACGGCACCAGGCTGACCGTCGTCACAGCGGGAAAGGAAGCGAGGTGCTCCATGACCTCTGAGGCCCGGCCGAGGACGTATGGGGTGACGGCGCAGATGACACCGACGCGGCGTTCCCGACGGCCGAGGAGCTCCAGGGCTTCGATCACTCGGGGGTACGTGGGGCGGCCGTCGTATCCGACGCGCCAGGAGTTCCCGAGCGCGTCCCCGTCGAGGGATATGCCGATCTCCAGCTCCGGGCAGTGCCGCTCGAACAGGTCCAGCCAGGTGTCGTCGAGCTGGAGGCCGTTGGTCTGGAGGCTCACGCGGATTACGTTCGGCTGCGCGGCGAGCGCGTCCAGGATCTCCGCAATCCGCTCCGGGCCGGCGGTCAGTGGCTCCCCACCGTGGAGTTCGACGCTGAGCGGACGTCTGGGGAAGATCGAGCTGAGGCGGTGGACCTGTGCGGCGCTGATCCGGGCGCCGCCCGGCGACTCCTTGCGCTTCTCGAAGCAGTACAGGCAGTCGATGTCGCAGGTCTCCCCGCGGAGCTTGAGGATGACGGAGACCGCGGTGTTCGGACCGGTGCTCGGCAGCGGGGCGTAGAGCCTCTCCAGGTCGGTCGGGGCGGTGCGGGTGACGGGCATCAGAGGACTCCCGAGGAGGAGAGGCGCGGTCTACGCGCCATCGGTGGAGACTGTGGACAGCCACCCGAGAAGCTGTCCGCCGGTGATGGGGATGCGGACGTCGCCGCGGCGAAGGAACCACCCGTCGGCGTACCGCTGGGGTAGCCAGCCGGCGTCGGGGGCAGTCAGGGTGGGAGGCTTCTGCAGCGGGTCGTCGACGGGCCAGCAGTCCAGGAGCGCTCTGGCCACGCGTCGCTGAACCGGACGGAACCACTCCCACGTCTCCGCGGGGGCCGGGTGGATCGGCGGACCGAACGGAGCGCCGGCAAGCAGCGGCAGCCACTTGTCGCCCAGGACCGGATGACCGGCCGCCGCGCACTCGAGCGCGGTGAGGCAGATCTCCAGCTTCCGGCACACGACGTCGGCCGATTCGGCCAGGCCGTCCTCGACGAGGCCGGTCAGGTCCTCCGCGAAACTCGCCGCGACCTCGGCCTGGTCGGCGACCGCCCAGCGTCGGTAACCCTGGCGCTCCCCGGGATTGAGCACCGGATCCCAGCGTCCGGAGCCGTACGAGAGAGCGGTGCGCAGACACATGAGGTCGTGCATCGAGGCGCGTACCCGGCGGAACGATCCGAGGTCCTCGCGGCGGACGTCGAAGGAGCGGAGCAGGTGACGGAGTTCCTCCGCCCGCTGCGGCCCCGCCGCCTGGAGGTCGACACGGACGCCGTCCACGATGCGCGACTCCCACGCCGGAAGGGCGCCGTCCACGATGCCGCGCAGGTCGATGTCGCTCGCAGCGTGGGCGAAGCCGCAGGCGAGGGCTCCCTCCACCCAGACTTCGCGGGCCTCGCCGGACGCGATCAGCTCGTGGGCGACTCTGTCGGCGATCTCCCGGCGCAGTCGTGCCGATGGGTTCACCGGTGGCCTCCTTCGATCAGGATCTTGTCGTCAGCGGTGATCTCCTTGAGGAGAGTGATGGCCCATCGGTCGAGCGCGCCGCGCACGTCGGAGCGCTGGGCGCCGATGTGGGGCGAGGCCAGGAGGTTGAGCGGCGTCTTGGAGCCGGTGAGGAGCGGCAGGTGCTCCCGCTCGACCGGATCGAGGGCGAGGCCCGAGAGCCTCCCGTCCGCCAGTGCCCGCAGGCAGGCGGCGACGTCGAGGGTCTCCAGACGCCCTGCGCAGATCAGCAGAGGGCGCTGCGGAGCGACGCGTGCGAGGAAGTCCTCGCCGATGAGATGTGCGGTCGTGGGGCGCAGCGGCAGAGCGATCACGTGCACCTGCGACTGCTCCATGAGCGCTGTCTGCGGCAGCTCACGCAAACCGGGAGGGTTCGAGGGCCACGCGGCGAAGGCCGTGCGGTCCACGTAGGGAGCGAGGGCCGACTCGGCGGCCAGCCCCACCGGGCCCGCGCCCCAGATACCTGCGGCCAGGGTGCCGAGTGATGTTCCCATGCACGCATGCTTCTCGTGCTGGCCGAGCAGCAGCGCGTGCTGCCCCAAGGGGATCCGCCGGGCCAGGGCGAGGGCAGCGGCAAGGACCCACTCTCCCACGGCGCCTGCGCCGGCCTCGGCGTTGCGGTGCAGCGTGATGCCACGGCGTTGGAGGGCGCTTACGTCGATGTGGTCGATGCCGGAGCCGGTCCGTACGACGTGCCGCAGGCGGGGCAGTGCGTCGAGCTCCCGCTCGCCGAGTCGGACACCGGAACGCAGGACGACCACGGCCGTGTCGGCTGGCAGAGGCCAGTTCAGATCCAGTAAATCGTGCACGAGGATGTCGGGCAGCGCGCGGCGGATCGCACCCGCATCCGCCGCTCCGCGCACCACGAGGACTGCGCTCATCCGAGGGTCTCCGGCTTCTTGTACCGGCCGAAGGCGAGATCGCCCTCGCCGACGACGACGGTCACGGGCGACGGCGCGCCGAAGTACGCGTCGCAGGCGCGCTTCACCCCCGGGAGCCCGTCCCAGGCCCGTGGATTGACCGCCGTGTCCGCGTAGTCGTCGACGAGCAGCACGCCCGTCGGCATCAGGCGGGTGACGCAGTGCGTGAGTCCCGTGAGGGTCGAGTCGTAGAAGTCGCCGTCCAGGTAGGCGAACGCGATCTCGTCGGGCAGCTCCTTGGGAAGGGTCTCTTCGAACCATCCCGGGTGGATGACCGGCGCCGGCCTGCGCCAGGCCGCGTGCGTGGCTCGCACGTCGTCCGGGGATGACCGGAGCTCGCCCGCTGCCAGATGGTCCGAGTCCTCGGCGCCGGGCGCGGGCATGCCCTGGAAGGAGTCGTAGACGTGGATCTCGCGGTCGCGGTCGCCCAGCGAGTCGAGCACGCTACGGATCCAGAGGGCCATCGCGCCCCTGTAGCAGCCGAGTTCCACTACGGCGCCCGGCACGCCGCGGGCGGTCAGGTTGGCGAGCTCGTCGGCGATCACGCGGAGCCGGTCGGCACAGACCGTTCCGGAGTGCTCCCGCAGCAGCCACTCCCGCAGATCCTTCAACGTCGGATCCATGAAGGTCACCACCTGTCCACGAAGGGGTCGGCGAGTTCCCCGTTCAACGCCGCCGACAGCGGGCGGTTGATCCGGGGCAACAGGTACACGTCGCCCAGACGTTCCAGCGGAACCCACTCGAAGCCCACCTGGATGGCGTCGGGAGGTTCCGGCATGCGCGGCTCGGCGTCGTCCACCTGCTCGGCGAGGAAGTTGAACTGAACCTTCTGTACGTCCCCGAACTCGCCCTGCCACGACTCGGGGACGTACTCGACGACGCACAGCAGACGCCGGGCCGCGACCTGGAGGCCGGTCTCCTGCGCGACCTTGCGGTTCACGGCCTGGCGCAGGTCCTCGCCGACCTGGGCCTTGCCGCCGGGGAGGTTGTAGTGGAACCCGGCCTCGTCGTCGTACGACAGCAGCAGGACGGCGCCGTCGCGCACGATCGCCGCCTTCACGGAGACACTGATCCGAGGCAGTTCGGGCGTCAGAGGCACGACAGCGCCTCCGGTTCGCCGACGCGCATCAGGTCGCCGACTTCGGCGAGGGATCCCGCGACGGTGGAGCGGAAACTCCCTCCGCGCCGGAACTGACGGGCGGCGGTGCGCATGCCCGCGAGGGCGGCACGGCTGAGATGGTTCGCGTAGATGCAGAGGCTGAAGCCGGCCTCGCCGAGTTCGGCGGCGCTCAGGTCGGGGAACGCCGTGGGCACGCTGACCAGCGGCACGCCGTGGTTCCACGCACGTCCGATGGCCCGAGCCTGATTACCGGTCGCGTCCTTGGAGTGGATGAGGATCGCATCCGCTCCGGCCTCGGCGTACGCCTCGGCGCGGGCGATCGCCGTGGCCATGTCCTCGCCGGCGATCAGGGCCTCGGTGCGGGCCACGACCACGAGGCCGTCACCGGCGAGCTTCCGTATGCGTCCCACCTGCTCGCACAGCAGGTCCCGGTCGGCGAGGCTCTGGGCACGGTGGGCCGCGAAGCTGTTGCACTTCGGGTAGGCGCTGTCCTCGACACACACTGCCGCGGCTCCGGCGCGCATCAGGTCGTACGCGAACCGCTCCGCCGTGCGCCCCGAGCCGCCCGCGTTGTCGATGTCCACGATGACGGGCAGTTCGGTGACACGGCCGAGCGAGGCGACCACGTCGGACAGGTCCCGGGGGCCCAGGACGTTGGCGTCCGGTAGCCCGGAGGCCGCGGACACCTCCAGACCGCTCACCCACAGGGCGTCGAAGCCCGCTTCCGCCGCGACGTGCGCGGCGAGTGCGTTCACCGCACCGATTGCCAGGAGCGGGTGCTTCCGCTCACTGTCGTCGAGGGTCTCACGCAGACGCGTCGCCTTCGTGTCGTCAGCCATGGGTCTCTCCTCCTTCCGCGTGGGCGGCGAGCGACGGCACCAGCTGCCGTTCGCGCAGTACGTCCCAGGCGGCGAGCAGCACCTCGGAGCGGGGCCGGCGGGCGTCCAGGCGGACCACGTCGCCGAGGAGCGGGAACGCGTCGGGCTTCGTGACCACGGCCTCGTAGGTCTCGCGAACCCGGCTCTGGACGGCGTGCACGTCCCAGTCGGCCCGGACGGCGTCACCCTGGCGGGCCTGCGCCCGGTTCATCGAGGCGTCGGTCTCCAGGTCCAGGACGAGCGTGAGATCGGGGGCCACGGTGAGGTGCGCGGCCAGCGTCTCGTAGGTCTCCGACGCCCTCATGCCGTGCTTCACGGCGAAGAAGGCCAGCTCGCTGAGCAGCCAGCGATCCGCGATCACGGGCCGGGCCGGTCGCTGCATGAGCACGAGGCGATCCAGCGTGGCCCGCTTGTCCGCCGCGATCGCGGACAGGTAGGCGTCACGGTTCCCGGCGTTCGGCTGGTACTTGCCGCTGACGATGGCACCGGCCTGGTCGGCCGCGAGGAAGTTGGTGGTGAGCACGCACAGCGGGGTGACCCCGTAGAGCCCCTCCCAGAGCCGGAACAGGCCCTTGCGCAGCGTCGTCTTGCCGGTGCCGTCGAGCCCCTCGATGACGATGAACGGATAACGGTGGTTCATTCGACCTGCCCCGCCCCCGTGCCGCCGTCGTACTTGGTGAAGCGACCCCGCCAGCGGGCCGTGGTGGACACCAGGTCCACCAGCCGCAGCTCCGCCAACTCGTCGATGAGGCGGGGTAGGTCGGGCTCGTCGCAGATGCCGGCCTCGATGGCCCAGCAGTACGTGGCGCGGAGGGCCGGGTCGTCGACGGAGTTACGCAGCGCTGCCTCCAGCACCCGCGTGGCCATGCCGTGGGCCACGACGCTGACCGCGGTGCCCAGGGCATGCTCATGGAGCGGGCCCGGGTGCGGCTCCAGCGTGATGTGGTGCACCCCGCGGTGGCGGATGACCGCGAAGAAGCCCACCCACCACGCGGTGGCGGCGCTGACGGCGGTCACGGCGTCGGACCAGGCCGCCCCGGGCTGCTCCGCGAGGAGGCTCTGGGCAGCGGTGTCGGCGGCGCGGTGAAGCGCCCCGCGCCGGTTCTGCAACTCAGCCCCGTGCCGCTGGGGCAGGTCCCACCAAAAGCCGAGCCCGGCGTCCTCCAGCAGCGCCATCGCGGACTCGTCGCCTGCCGGCAGCGGAGACGGGCGTTGGGCCAGCACGGAGACATCGGCGCCCGGCACGTCCGGCAGCGCCTTCTCCTCGGCGACCGCAGCCCGCCATTCGTCGAGATGAAGATGAAGACGCTGGGTCAGTAGCCCGTCCGCCAGCGTCTGCCAGGCATGGGCGAGAGGCGGCGAACCAGGGGGCCGGGGTGGCAGGCTCAAGGAGGTCACAGGTCGGATCCTCACGTCCGGGGGAGTCGCGGCACGCGGCTCCGGTCGGTGTTGCTCCACCACGATGGCCGCCACGAAGGCCCACGCCTATGAGTGTTTATGAGTCCCATCAGCGGAACGTGTCCGGGTGATCGCAGAGCGAGGGAGAATGCCGACCATGGTCGACAGCGGACAGCGGCGGTGCCCGCGCTGCGGTGCCCTTCTCAGTCGCTTCAACGCCGGTACCCGATGCGCCTCGTGCCAGGGCGGGCCGTCCGCGCGACGGGCCGACCCTGCCTTCTGGCGTGATCCGACGGTCCGGCGAGCCGTGGCCGCATGGGAACTCGGTACCGTGGTCAAGCTGTTCAGGAAGCACACGGGCCTCTCCCAGGCCGGCGTGGCGCGGATGGTTAGCATCGACCAGGCCGAGGTCAGCAGACTGGAGCGAGGGCTCAAACAGATCCGCGACCGACGGCAGTTCGTCCAGTGGACCGATGCGCTGGGAGTCCCGGAGGAACTGCTCGGACTCCTGCCCACGGCCGATCTGCACACCCCGGACTCCACGGGACGACAGGGAACGGGGGACACCGGAGCCCGTGAGTACGCGGCGCTGCCCGAGGGGCCGGGCCAGCTTCTGTTACCCGCCGGCCGGTCCGTCTCGACGACGGCGCTTCCCGTGCTGACGCTTCCCGCGGCCTCCTTTCTCGGGGATAGCTTGAGACTCGACTCCCGCCCGGAGCTGGATGCCTGGCGCAGCATGCCGATGCGCGCGCTCGTCGTCGCGAACCGCACGGTGGACGGGGCGGTCCGGCAGTTCGTCACGGACGCCCGACCGAGCGGCGTACGCGCCACCGCCTCCGACCCGGTCGACATCCCCGCCGCGTACGAACTGGACGATCTGACCTACGGCATCCTGTGGGCCGTGTCTGGGTTCGAGGCGGCACTCCTCGGCGATGACCAAGTCCTGTACAACTCGCTGGCGTCGCTCACCGCTTCCCCAGACTCGCCTCTCGCCCCCGACCGCGGCCTGACCGAAGTCTCCCGGATGCTGATCGGCTCGGAGACTGCGGCCCGGTACATCTTGGGTTACCGTGACCACCTGGGCGACGCGCCCGTCTTCTGGACCAGGGAACAGCGCGGTGAGGAAGCCGCCACCTGGCTGTTCTTCCGGCACAAGTACCAGTACTTGGAACGAATGGCGCCCAGACGTCCGGGTGGTACCAGCGGCCGGGGGTTCTGCGTCCCCGAGACCGCTGTCGCATCCTCGCCCGCGTACGAGCGCGTTCTGCTCCTCCTCGCCATCGCGCTCATGGAGTCCTTCGGCATCCGCACATGGGTGACCGACGACGGAGGCTTCGCTCACACCGACGGCTTTGCCCTCTCCCCGGGGCGCCGGGCTGTCATCGCCTCTTGGGTACGGACCGAGGGGGCCTCCCACCTCGCGGTCACCGCGCGGCCGGGAGCCCTGCGGACTTTCGCCGATGTGACGGGCCATGTCAGCCACCACTCGGCCACGGCGGCCGAACAGGCCGGACAGCGCCTGGCGGCGACCGCAAAATACCTCGGCCTTGACGCCGCCTGGCTCGGGCGACGATGCGCCCAGTTGTCGGCGGCCGGTACGGTGCGGCTGGCCCGGCCGCGCAGCCGGTTGCTCGGCCTAGAAGGGTTGGAGGCCGCCTGCCGGTTCGTGGCCGAGCAGCTGGTGATCATTCCGCGTACCCGGACGGCGCCGACCCGATAGCCTGCGTAAACCACTCGTGAGGCCGGGCTCGGCGGCATCCGGACAGGGGAGCAGGGGATATGACGGAGTCGGTTAGGAACGTGGCGGTCTTCTCCCTCGGCGGCACGATCGCCATGACCACGGATCCCACCACCGGCGGCGTCGTACCCGCGCTCTCGGCCCACGAACTCCTCGCCGCGGTGCCCGCCCTGGCCACGAGCGGCATCGGCCTCAAGGTGCGGGACTTCCGACGTCTGCCCGGCGCCTCCCTGACCTTCGAGGACCTCACCGCACTGTCGGCCGCGATCGCGGCGGAGCTGGAGACCGGAGACGTCGACGGCGTCGTCGTCACCCAGGGCACCGACACCATCGAGGAGACCGCCTTCCTCCTCGACCTCCACCACGGCCACGAGCAGCCGGTCGTCGTCACCGGCGCGATGCGCAACCCCACGCTGCCCGGCGCCGACGGTCCGGCCAACCTCCACGCCGCCGTCCTGACCGCAGCCGACCCCGGACTCGCCGGCGCTGGCTGCCTCGTCGTACTCGGCGACGAGATCCACTCGGCACGGACGGTCCGCAAGTCCCACACCACCAGCCCCGCCGCCTTCACCTCACCGGCGTGCGGCCCTATCGCGCGAATCGCCGAGAACCGGGTGCGGATGGTGGGCGGGCTGCCGCGCCGCGGACCAGTGGTCGACGCCCCTGACCGCGAGGCGCGCGTCGGGCTCTACACCGTCACCCTCGGCGACGACGGCACCCTGCTCGACCTGTGGGACGGCAACTGCGACGGACTCGTGGTCGCGGCCTTCGGCGTCGGCCACGTCCCGGAGCGCCTCGTCGAGGGACTCACCAAGCTCGCGTCCCGCATCCCCGTGGTTCTTGCCTCCCGCATCGGGAACGGCCCCGTCCTGTCCGACACTTACGGCTTCCCCGGCTCCGAGAAGGACCTCCTCGGACGAGGACTCATCGGCGCCGGAGACCTCAGCCCGTACCAGGCGCGGCTCCTCCTACACGCTCTGCTTGCCCAGGGCGCCGACGGGGCGACGGTTCGCGAGACCTTCACCACCGCTTCCGCCCGCTGATCCCACGTCATCAGGAGACACCCGCACATGCGTGCTCACGAGCTGACCGTCGGCCGTACTTTCGGCGTCACCTTCGACCACGGGGAGGACTTCTTCGAGGCGCTGTCCACCTTCTGCCGGGACAACGGCGTACGGCAGGGTTACATCCCCTCGTTCATCGGAGCCTTCGCGGAGGCCGAGATCGTGGGTGCCTGCGAGAAGCTCGCGGACCCGGATGCACCGGTCTGGGCGAAGACGTACGTCACCAATGTCGAGGCGTTCGGCGCCGGCACCCTGGCCCATGACCCGGCCACCGGCGGGATACTCCCGCACATCCATGTTTCCGCCGGCCTTAAGGCCCAGTCTGCCGACGGCAGGACGAGCCACCTCCTCAGTGCCAAGGTCCAGTTCCTCAGCGAGCTGATGGTCGTGGAGGTCACGTCGCCCACGATGACCCGGCCCCGGAACCCCGACCTCTACGACGTTCCGCTGCTCACGTTCGGCTGACCGGCAGGAGTCGGCGGAGCCAGTGATGGGTGGGCGCGATCACGGTGATCGCGTTCGCCAGCCAGGCGCGTGCCGGAGCGTCGAGCAGCGGCAGCACAGCTTCGAAGTCGGTCTCGTCCTTGTCCCGGGTCGCCTTGGCCTTGTAGAAGAGCTGGACCTCGGGCGCGAGATACGGGATGCCCGTCTCGGTCGTGCGTCCGAGCTGGTCGATCGGGAGGCGGATCGCCGGGTCGCGCCGCGAGACCCACTGGGTTCCCTCGGCCTCGTCCAGCATGAGCTGCACCGACCAGGGTGCCTTGGGTGTGCGGCGGCACCAGATGTCGTGGAGCGGCGGATGAAGGACCTCTCCACGACGCCACGGTCGAAGCTGTCCCTGGCCGGGCGGGTCCGCCACGTACAGGTCCCAGTCGGCCAGCAGTTCACGTATGAGGGCCTGGTCGCGCCGGAGGACGAGGACGTCGAGATCGCCGTGTGCGCGCAGCTCGCGGCCGACCGCGAGTTCGATCGCGTAGCCACCGGCGATCCACCACGGGAAGTCCGCCTTGGCGAAGACTTCGGCCACATCCTCGGGACGTTCCGGTACCCAGCGTCCCACCACGTCAGCACTCACCCGCCCATACTCCCAGTGACTGGGCGGGCGGAAACGAAGGCCGGCGGCGGGTCGCCGGTCTCGCTGGAGCGCCCTGCCGCTCGCCCCCTGCGCTCATAAACGCCCATGAGCATCAGGGGCACCGGCGGCCATCGTTGAGCGCGTGACTCGCGACCGACCTCGTGGCCGGTGCTTGAGCCACGGTCCTCCCGGGGCCGCACGCCCGGAGCCGGGTGTTTCTTGCGGCCGTACGCCTCTCAGCGGTGTACCTGCCGCGCTTCCGCGACCACGTCGCAGCCCCGGGAGACGGTCACCGACGTCACCCATAGGAGGTCCGCCGCCCGATGATCAGCGCGTCGTCCGTCGCTCTCGGCCTCGTGTACCGCTGGACCGACCACACCACTAACCCGACCGGCGAAGCCCGCGCGGTTCTGCGACGTGTCCTTAAGGACCTGGGCCTGCCAGGAGACGTCATCAGCGACGGAGTCCTGGCCGTCTCGGAGCTCGTGGCGAACGCGCACGAGCACGCGCGCGGCCCGTACGAGGTGTACCTGCGCCGGGCTGCCGGGAGGTACATCTGTGAGATCCACGACGGGGATCCTGTCGTCCCCGCTGACTTCTACCCGGCTGCCGCGCCCTCGCGGGAAGCCGCCACGCCGGAGAACGGAAGTGGACTGCTCACTGAGAGCGGACGGGGCCTGCGCATCGTGAACGAGTTGGCTCAGGGACAGTGGGGGTTCCACGTGACGGACCGCGGGACCAAAGCCGCATGGGTCGTGCTGGCCACGGCTTCTGGGTCAGTGGCAACTCGTGGCAGTGGCAGCCAGACCTGATGGAGCGAGCTGCCCTGGCCACATCCGCGCCGCCAACGGCTACTACGGTTTAGAAAGCAGCTTGTCCCCTACGCTGCGGCGTTCGCGACCTTGGGCTTGGGCACATCGACATGGCCCAGGGCTCGGTCGATCGTGATCTCGATGACCACACGTTCCGGGTCCGGAGCCGGCGTTCGCCCGTACCGCTTTCCGTAACGCCTCACAGCGTCGTCCACCGTGACCGCGTCTGTGCGCACTTCGGCCGTGCCCTCCAGCGTCGCCCAGTGTCCTCCGTCCACTTGGCATACGCCGACCCGCGCTGTACCGGGGAGCGCTGCCTGCATGTTGGCGACTTTTCTGCTCGATTTGCGAGTGGTAACCCGAGCGATACCGGCATCGGCGTCCACAGTGACCCCGACGGGCACGACATGTGGGCGGGCGTCTGGCCGGAGCGGAGTGCACAGGTGGTACTCATTCCACAACTCCAGGTAGTCGGTTCCCTTGCGGCGTATCTCGGCATGCATGTCCAGGTCGGCTGCCGAGGCGATACGGAGCTCCAGGTCACCAGCCCCGAGGTGGCCGATACCGCGCATGTCGCGCGAGAAGCCCTCCTTGAGTTCAACCGTCTCCGGGTCGACCTTGAGGTAGACCAGGATCACCTCGTGCTTCGGGCGGAAGATGACGGAGGCGACGGTCACCATCCGGCGGTAGGCGATGTAGTGCCGAAGCTGAGCCACCTCGACCTCGCCGCAGGCGGTCAGGGCCTCGTCCAGCTCGGCGTACAGGTCCTGCATACAAGCCGGAGCCGCGCCCGGGAGTGCCTGGACCGAACCGACGCCGGCACCGGCCGCCGCCTCCCTCGGCAGACTCTGCCGCCGAGCCGGAACGGGGCTGAGAGACCCAGATGCGGACTCGATCAGCAGCAGGCACAGCAGCCCTCCATCGAAGACGCGGTAGCGCACCAGGTCGACCCGTTCATGACTCGATCCTCTCAGGGACTCGAGCCTCCATCTGCCCCGGAGCGGTTCACTCCATGACGGCTCCTCACGCCGGTCGGCCCCTCGTTTGAGCGTGCCACACGACCCGCACGGGTGCGCGGCTACGAGCGGACTGTCCAGGGTGAGCGAAGCCCAGCGCGTAGCGCCGCGCGTGGAAACAAGGGATCCCCTGTACATCGGACAGACAACGACTACGCTCGATTACTCTTGATCGGCGCCCTGTCGCCAATGGTCGGCGCGGGGGCAAGGAGTGCTGAGTAGCAAATGGTGGGGATGCCCGAGCGGATCGGTCGGTACACCGTGGCCAAGGAGCTGGGCTCGGGCGGCATGGGAGAGGTGTATCTCGCGTACACCCCCGGTGGTGATCCGGTCGCGGTGAAGCGGATCCGGAGCGACAAGCTGGATCCCCTCATGCGGGCGCGATTCGAGAAGGAAGCGCTGATCGCGCGGACCGTGATCGGTACGAACAGGGTGGCGCGGTTCCTGGACGCCGATCCGTTCGCCGACCGGCCGTGGCTGGCCATGGAATACGTGGCCGGGCGCACGCTTCTTGCGTGTGTCGACGACGACGGCGTCCTTCCCACGTCGCTGGTCGCCAGTCTTGGTGCGCTGCTTGCCGAGGGGCTGAGTGCTGTGCATTCTGCTGGACTGCTGCACCGGGATCTGAAGCCCCAGAACGTTGTCATGGGCAAGGACGGCCCCGTGATCATCGACTTCGGGCTCGGCGCGTTCATGGACGCCGCGACGGAGTCGCTGTCGCACAGCGGGATGATCATCGGGACCGTGCGTTGTATGCCGCCGGAGCAGGCGAGCGGGCAGCCGAAGGTGACGCCTGCCGCGGACGTGTACGCGCTGGGCACGGTGCTGTTGTACGCGGCGGCCCGGCACTATCCGTACGATGGCGCGGCGTGGGAAGCCGTCGCCGTGCAGGTGGCGAACCCTGCCATCGGGCCGGATCTGAGTGGTGTACCGGATGCGATCAAGCCGTTGATCGCATCGATGCTGGCCCATGCCCCGGAGGAGCGGCCGACGCTCGCGGCCGTGGCCGACGGGTGTGGGCAGCTGCTGAAGTCAGCCGGGCTGCCCCCGGCTGACGCGCGGCTTCGGTTGATCGCGCGTACGACCGCGGGTGGCACCCCTGACGCGGCCAAGGAGCCGTTGTCTCCGTCTTTCGAGAAGCTGCTTGAAGCGCAGGGCAGGATCGTGGAGATCTCTGGTCCCGACTCGCCCCTCGACGGTCTGAGGACGGCTGCAAATGCTGATGCTGTTGAGGCGGATGCGGAGCAGAGCGTCACTCCAGGGGAGCCCGCCGGGCCGGTCTCGGATGCACCTGCGGAGCCGAAGCCTCGGTCTAAGGCCGGGCGGCCGCCTGCCTCGAAACGGGTCGCGGACGAGCTGCGGGCGGAGTACGCGGTTGATACCGCACTGTGACGGTCGAACCGTCCGTGGCTGGTGAGAAGCTTGGCGGGCACGCGTGTGGAGTGGCCTGGGGCTGTCCATACGTCGCGTGACCGGCGAACGGCGTGGGGTGCGCCGTAGGTTGAGGGATCGGAGCGAGCGTGGGCGTCGAGGCGGGGGCTGTGAGCGGTCGGAGCGATGCGGTGGAGTCTGACGAGTCCGCGGAAGGAACGCGGCCGCTGGGCTCGTCCGGGTACGCGCCGGGAGCGCAGGTCCTGATCCGCGACGAGCTGTGGCTCGTGCGCCACTGCACGTGGACTCGTGACGGCTGGATGATCGAGGTCACCGGCATCTCGTCGTTCGTCCGCGGCATGGACGCCACGTTCTACGACCGGCTCGACGCCGTCCAGGAGCTGGATCCGCGCGAGACCGAGCTGGTCGCCGACGACTCGCCGAACCACCGCCGCTCGCGGCTCTTCCTTGAGGCGATCATGCGGAAGACGTTCCTGCCGCAGACCGAGCACGGACTGGCGCTGGCGGACAACTTCCTCATGGACCAGCAGGTCCACCAGCTGCGGCCGGCGGAGCTGGCGCTCTCCATGAAGAATCCGCAGCCGCGGATCCTGATCGCGGACGTGGTGGGGCTCGGCAAGACCCTGGAGATCGGCGTGCTCCTGGCGGAGCTGATCCGGCGTGGGCGCGGTGAGCGGATTTTGGTGGTGACGCCGCAGCATGTCCTGGAGCAGTTCCAGCGGGAGTTGTGGACGCGGTTCGGGATTCCGTTGGTGCGGCTCGACTCGACCGGCATTCAGCGGGTTCAGCAGGACATCCCGGCGGGCCGTAATCCGTTCGCGTACTTCAAGCGCGTGATCATCTCCGTGGACACGCTGAAGAGCGATGTGTACGCGCACCACCTGGAGCACACCGACTGGGACGCCGTCGTCATCGACGAATCCCACAACCTCGTCAACCGCGGCACGAAGAACAACGCGTTGGCCCGTCTGCTGGCCCGCCGGACCGACGCCCTGGTGCTGGCCTCGGCCACGCCGCACAACGGTGACGCCGAGTCGTTTGCCGAGCTGGTCAGGATGCTGGACGAGGCGGCGATCGCCAATCCGCGCCAGTACAAGGTGGAGAACCTCGACCACCTCTACATCCGGCGTACGAAGACTTCGCCCGAGGTCCGCGAGTCACTCAAGGGCGCGTGGGCCGACCGCGGCCCGTCCAAGCCGCTCCACGCCGCCGCCACCGACAAGGAACTGGCGGTCTTCAAGGAGCTGGCCACGCGCTGGATCCCCGCCGACCCGTCGGCGCCGTCGGCCAGCAGGCATCAGCTCGTGCCGTACCGGCTGCTGAAATCGTTCCTGTCGTCGCACAAGGCCCTGCTGGAGACGATCAAGACCCGGATCGGGAACCTCGACAACCCACCCGACAAGCCGAACAGCACCAAGCGGCAGACCCGGACCGAGGATCCTGCGGTCCGTGAAGCGGCGCGGAAAGCGGAGCGGGCCGCGCTCGTCGACCTGAGGGATGTCGCCGAGCAGATCGAGGACCAGGACTCCGCCAAGTTGGCGGCGCTGGTCGACGAACTGCGCGCCATGGGTATCGGACCGGGCTCCGACACCCGGGTCGTGGTGTTCTCGGAGAGCATCCCCACCTTGAAGTGGCTGGCGGAGACCGTGCCGGCCCAACTCGGCTTCCGGCTCGCCACCAGCCCGGACGAGAAGAAGCCCTGGCTGGGCTACGGCGGAGCCGTGCAAGTCATGCACGGCGAAGCCACCACGGACCAGGACCAGCAGGACATCGTCGAGAGGTTCGGCCTGCGCGACGACCCGGTGCGCATCTTGTTCACGGGCGATGTCGCCTCCGAGGGTGTCAACCTCCACCAGCAGTGCCATCTGCTGATCCACTACGACCTTCCCTGGTCCCTGATCCGCATTGAGCAGCGCAACGGCCGTATCGACCGCTACGGCCAGGAACACCGGCCCGAGTTCCGTGCCCTTGTCCTGACCAGCGACATCCCGTGGCGCCTCGACGAGGAGACTGCGCAGCCGCGCACTTTGGACGACCGCCTGGTGGGGGAGAAGCTCCTCAAGCGTGAGGAGGAGGCGCACCGGATCGAGGGGTCGGCGGAGGCCGTCACCGGTCTCTACCGGGCCAAGGAGGAGGAGAGCCGCCTCACCCAGGACCTGATCGCCGGCCACACGGTCGAGGAGTCCATCAAGCAGTCCCAGCAGGGCGGCGCCGCCTTCCTTGCTGGCCTGCTCGGCCAGGTGGGTGCGGTGCACGAACACCCCGAGGTGGCCCGTGCGGTGGTGCCGAAGCTCTTCCGGTCCACGGCCGACTACTTCGAGGAGGCGCTGCGGCAGGTCTGCCGCCCCAACCCCGAGGACATGCTGTCCCTGCGCCGCGACGACGACGGCACGATCGCCTTCGAACCCCCGCAAGACCTGCTGTACCGGCTCAAGGCGCTTCCCAAGTCGTACCTGGACGAGCAGCAGATCCTGCCGCGCAAGAACGAACCGGGACGCATCCGCGTCACCTTCTCCAAGAATCTTGCCGGCACCCGACTGAAAGCGGCACGGGAGACCACCGAGTCGCAGTGGCCCAACGTCTCGTACGTCACCGACGTCCACCCCGTCCTGGACTGGCTCACGGACAAGGTGCTGATCGAGATCGGCCGCCACAAGGCACCTGTGCTCGCCGCCACCGTGGACGGCCCGACGTACCTGGTGCAGGGCATCTACTCCAACGCACTCGGCAAGCCTACGGTCGTCGAGTGGATGGCCGTATCCGGCCTGCCCGGCAGTCCCGTCGTCGAGAGGTTGACCGCGGAGGCGCTGGAATGCCACGGCGTCGGACCGAGCATGCCCGGC
This sequence comes from Streptomyces sp. NPDC002784, assembly GCF_053592135.1. Classification (NCBI taxonomy): domain Bacteria; kingdom Bacillati; phylum Actinomycetota; class Actinomycetes; order Kitasatosporales; family Streptomycetaceae; genus Streptomyces; species Streptomyces sp. NPDC002784. The sequence goes on from NZ_JBSFVD010000010.1 coordinate 201,588, forward strand.
CGCGCCACTCCCCGTGACCTGCCCGCCCTCAGCGCACTTGTGCCCGACGCGATCGACGCGGCGCGAAACCATCTCGCCGCTCTCGAAGCCGAGTACCGCAAGCAGATCGAAGGCACCCTCGCTCCCTACCGCGAGCGGGTTGCCGAATGGCGGCAGGAAGCGCTCTTCGCCAGCGCACGGCCGAAGGAGGCGGAGCTCGACCGGACGGCCCAGCGGCGGCTGAAGCTGGTCAACTCCCTGGAGACGGCGGGCGAACCCATGCTGCGCCTGCTGGCTGTCCTCGAACCGCACACCGCCGCCGAAGGAGGCACCCACGGATGAGCACCGACTTCGACTCCTTCGCCAACCGCGGCGAATACTTCTCCGCGCACTACTTCGCCGATCAGCTCGGTACGGACCTAAAGAAGGGCCTGTTCGCCACCTGGGCCCTGCGCGAGGGCGACCAGAACGACCCGCGCAAGACCGCGCGTGAACTGCTGCGCACCCTGCGCACGCCCTACCTTGCCGAGGAGGTGCGCGGATACTTCGCCCAGACCACCCAGGCCGACGCCGATGACGAGGCCCGCCTCAACACGCACAACAACCCGGAGTGGGCCAAGCGGCTCGCCGAGTGGCACCAGACGGTTCTGCGGGGCCTTGGTTACGACTCCGCGCCGGCCGACCTCACCGTGCACCGCGCCGGACGCGACCACACCCTGCCCGTCGCCTACCACGGCCACGGCGTCATCGCCCTCGACTGCGGCTGGTCCGCCGACAACGACGCGGCCCTGGATGCCGACGGTGCAGGACGCCTGCTCACACCCTTCCGGGCCGGTTCGGGCGAGTCGTACGAGACGGGGGCGGCGTTGGCCTCCTGGCTCTTCCAGAGCGAACTCGGCGAGGCGGGCGGCCCGCACCCTCGCTTCGTCCTGCTGCTGTGCGGCGGCGTGATCATCCTCGCCGACCGCCGGTCCTGGAACGAGGGCCGCTACCTCGCCGCCAACCTCGACGCCGCGCTGGAACGCAACGACCGCACCCAGCAGGGCGAACTCGCCACCATCGCAGCTCTGTTCTGCCTGGACATGCTCCGCCCCGGCGAGAACGACCAGAGCCGGGCGATCGACGCCCTCCTCAAGTCCTCCGGCGACAACGCGGTCGGCGTCTCCAGCGAACTCCGCTACGGTCTGCAGCACTCGGTGGAGCTCATCGCCAACGAGGTCCTGCGTCGGATGGCCGAGCCGGACAACGACGTCACTCCGGCCGACATCGAAGACCCCAAGATTCCCTTCACCAAGGAGCTCACCCGAGAGTCGCTGCGCTACCTCTACCGCATCCTGTTCCTGCTGTACGCCGAGGCCCGTCCCGAGTTGGGCATCCTTCCCGCCGACGACGGCTCGTACGAGGCCGGCTACTCCATGGCCCGGCTGCGCGACCTAGTCGAACGCGACGAGGAGTTGGTGGAGGAGGAGGCCAAGAACGGCTTCCACCTCTATGAATCCCTCGACGTCCTGTTCAACAAGGTCAACTACGGCCATCGCGCATATGGCACCGAAGCCGACGACGACCTGCCCGGTGACGACGAGGAGACCCGCAAGGCCAAGGCGGCCCGCCGTATCGAGGGCCGGGGCCTGCGCTTCGAGCCCCTGCGCAGCGAACTCTTCGAACCGGACGCCATCCGCCTCATCGGCCGGGGAGTCATCGACCCGCGCAGCGACGAGGATGAGGCGCCGCGCTGGCTCGACCTGCGCCTGCGTAACGAGGTCCTGCACGAGGTGCTGCGCCTGCTCACCATGAAGAAGGGCAGGCGCGGAGAACGAGGCGGCTTCATCTCGTACCGCAACCTCGGGATCGACCAACTTGGCGCTGTCTACGAGGGGTTGATGTCCTACAGCGGCATCATCGCCGAGGAGGAGCTGTGCGAGGTGGCCCGCGGCGGCGACCCGGAACAGGGCTCCTGGCTCATCCCCGCGCGCAAGCGGGATCAGTACCCTGACAGGACCCTCGTCCAGTACGGCGAGCAGGACGCCCGCAAGGGCCTGCGCGGCGTGAAGAAGTATGAGAAGGGCTCTTTCGTCTACCGGCTCGCCGGCCGCGACCGGGAGACCTCCGCCTCGTACTACACCCCCAAGTCCTTGCGACAGGTCACGGTCGAGCTCACCCTCAAGCATCGCCTCGACCAGGAACGGGACGAGCACGGCCAGGTCATCAAGACGCGGGCCGCAGAACTGCTGAAGTACAAGATCTGCGAACCGGCCCTCGGCTCAGGCGCGTTTCTCAACGAGGCCATCGACCAGGTCGCCGACGAATACCTCCGCCGCCGCCAGGAGGAACTCGGCATCACCATCCCGACCGCCGACGCGATCACCGAGAAGCAGAAGGCCAAGGCGTACATCGCGCTGCACAATGCGTACGGCGTCGACCTGAACGCCACGGGTGTCGAGCTGGCGGAGGTGTCGCTGTGGCTCAACACCATGCACCCCGGCATGCGAGCCCCCTGGTTCGGCCTGCACCTGCGTCGCGGCAACTCGCTCATCGGCGGGCGACGGGCCGTGTACGAGGGTGACGACGTCTCGGGCGCGGAGAAGGCGTGGCTGAAGGCGAAGGGAGCGCTCGCTCCTACGCCGCTGCCCTTCCTCAAGGACGGCGAGGCTCAGCCGCTGCCGGAGGACGCCGTTCACCACTTCCTGCTGCCGTGTCCGGGGTGGGCGGCGGTCGCCGGGTCCAAGGAGGCCAAGGAACTCGCGAAGACGGGCGTCGAGCAGCTCGCCGCTTGGAAGAAGGGGATTCTCCAACGCCCCAAGCGCAGCACCGCGCACCTCAACAAGGACGGCAGCCGCAAGATCGACAGCAAGACCGGGAAGCCCAGGGCGGAGGCGTCCTCGCAGTTCACGAAGTTGCGGGATGCCGCCCGGCGGGTCGAGTTCCTGTGGTCTGCCGTCGTCAAGCGCATGGAGCTGTCCGAGAAGGAGATCGCTCGTCGGATCGACGTATGGCAGGCCGACCCGGCCGATCCCGAGTACGCCTTCCTGCAACGTCCTAAGCAGGCGGTGCCGAAGGAGAAGGTGCTGGAGGACCTCTTCAACGCCGTCGATACGCCGTACTGGCGGCTGAAGACCGTCATGGACGCGTGGTGTGCGCTGTGGTTCTGGCCGGTGGAGAAGGCCGGGCTGCTGAACGGGGCCGATGGTGAGTACGCGGTGGGGGCCGATGCGGCTGACATCGGTGACGCGGAGGGGCTGAGCGAGGTGCTCGGCGGGGTGCCGTTGACGGGGGAGCGGGCTGAGGCCGTTCCCGCGGCTGTGGAACCGCGATTCGTCGAGGCTACGGCGTTGTTCGCGATGGGGCCCGAGCAGACCAGTTTCGAAGACCTCGAGCTGAGCGCGGACGACGAAGGGGTCGTCGAGCTGAAGCGGGTCGGGGCATCGAGGTCCAAGCCGGGCACCTTCAAAGCGGGCACGAACGCGCCGGAACGTCGGCTGGTCGTGCCGCTGAGGGGTCTCGACGACTGGATCGAGTTCCTGGAAGCGATGCTGGGTACGGCGGATGTGCCCGAGGGGACGCTGCTCGACAGCTTCACGAGCCTTGAGGCGCTGAAGGGTTTTGAGGAGACGCTGCCTCGGTTCATGGGCATGGATGTCGGCAACCCGGAGGATCGGTTTCCGTGGTTGCGGACGGTGCGGGACATCGCGAAGGAACAAGGGTTTCTGCACTGGGAGTTGGAGTTCGCCCTCGTGTTCGCTCGGGGCGGGGGCTTCGACCTTCAGGTGGGGAATCCTCCTTGGGTGCGGCCGCGGTGGAACGAATCGGCGGTGCTCGCGGAGCATGAGCCGTGGTTCGAGCTGGAGGCGAAGGCTTCTACGGCGGACAAGGAGCGTCGGCGGATTGAGGTGCTCGGGAAGGAGGGCGCTCGGCGGTATGTGCTGGGCGAGCTGACCAACACCAGTGCTCAGGTTGCCGTGTTCGGGTCGCCGCAGATGTATCCCTTGCTGACGGGGACGCAGCCGGATCTGTATCGGGCGTTCATGTCGCAGGTGTGGGCGCATATGTCGGCCGACGGCACGGCTGGGATGGTGCATCCGGATACGCACTTCACGGGGGACAAGGAAGGGGCGTTGCGGGAGGCGACGTATCGGCGACTTCGGATTCACGGAGACTTCGTCAACTCCGGGCAGCGTTTCTTTCCGCGGCCGGTGGGCGACACTGCCCACTTCGGCGTGCATGTCTACGGGCGGCCGGGGGAGATCGGCTTCGATCACCTGTCCTGGCTGGTTTCGGCGGATGCCCTGCGAAACTCCGGTAAGGACGACGGGTCCGGTGAAGTGCCGGGGATTCGTTATCGCAACGGGGAGTTCGATGAGCGGCCGCATCTGACGCGGGTTGTGCGGGTGGACACTGGGCAACTGGCGGTTTGGCAGCAGTTGTTGGGCGAGGCCGACCAGCCCGTCGAACAGGCGCGGCTGCTGTTTCCGGTGACCACGGCGGAGGCGGCGGCGATTGAGGCATTGGCGGGATATCCGATGCGGCTTGGGCCGTTGGGGCCGCAGGTCACACGTGGTTACGAGGAGAGTGGCGCCAAGAGGGACAACCTGATCGACTACAACAGGCCTGACCCCAACACGGGGCAGGAGTACCAGCCGGATCGGTGGCGCCGGGTCATTCTCAAGGGCACCCAGATCAGCGTCGCCACGCCGGTGTTCAAGCGGCACGATGCCAACAGCAATGATCCGTACGGTGCAGATCTTGTTGCGCTTCCGGCGGACTTCGTGCCCGACACGGAGTACGTCCGAGTACCGGGGAGGAACCAGGCGTACTTGCGCGAGCAGGACCGGTGGATTGACCACGGGGCTCTCACGTGGCTGAAGGGGAGTAAGAAGGAGATCGCTCGCACTCGGCGCAAGATCGCGCACGATCTCGGCATTTCCGAAGCGCAGGTGACGGGCGAGCAGATCGACGCTGGGCTGGAGGAGCGGGCTCGGCGGCGTTACGCCGTCTTTCCTCGACTTGCGTGGCGTCGCCAGATCGCTCCTAACACCGAGCGTGCCTTGTACGCGGCCCTGGTGCCGCCGGGCACAGCGCACATTCACGCCGTACACAGCCTGGCGATGCCCTTTCCCCGCCTCACCGCGCTTGTGGCTGGGTTCTGGGCCGCGCTGCCGCTTGACTATTTCCTCCGTGCAACGGGCCGAGCCGACCTGCAGGTCAAGGGCGCCAAAGCCATGCCCGCCCCCACTCCCGATCACCCCTTGGCCCCCGCGCTCCTCCTCCGCACCCTCCGCCTCAACTGCCTAACCCGCGCCTACGCTGACCTCTGGCGAGACCTTCACGACTCCACCTGGCCCACCCAGGAACCCTGGGCCTGCACCTGGCCAGGCCTCCCGCCCCTCAACGACGTAGCCCCTGACTGGACCCCCGACACCCCTCTCCGTACCGAACGCGCCCGCCGCTCCGCCCTGGTCGAGATCGACGCCCTCGTAGCCGTATGGCTGGGCATGGACGCCGACGCCCTCATCGCCGCGTACCGAGGCCGCTTCCCCGTGCTCCAGAAGTACGAAGCCGTCACTTGGTTCGACGCCAACGGATGGAAGCTCGCAGGTAACGCCCGCACGATCGGCCAGCGTCAGACGAAGGAGACCTGGAAGCAGTTCGAGGCGTACCAGGCCGCCCCGGACACCGCCCCCGTCCCCGACGGCTACACCCTCCCCTTCCACAGGGCGGACCGCGAGCAAGAGATGCGTGAGGCGCACACCTACTTCAAGCGGCGGCTCGACAAAGCAGTCGCCGACGGCAAGTGGGACCCGGTGAAGCAGGAGGTACCGAACCCGTGAGGCCCACTCTCCAGGCGCGCGGGCTCAAGGAGAGCCTGCTGCAGTACCTGTCGACGACGTACGCACTCACCGACGAGGGCGCCCGAGAAGCTCTGCATCGGTTCCTCGGGGACGAGACGTCGGGGATGTTCCGGGGCCCGTACCTCCGCATCCGTACGCCCTTCACCACGGCCGACGACAACTGGCGTGAACACCTCGAATGGCAGCGCGAGGGATTCACGCCGTACGCCCACCAGGCCCTCGCCTTCGCCCGGTTGACCTCCGCCAACGGGCACACCCCGCAGCCGACCCTGGTCACCACCGGCACGGGCTCGGGCAAGACGGAGTCCTTCCTCTACCCGGTACTCGACCACTGCCGCCGGGAGCGCGAGGCCGGGAAGACCGGGGTCAAGGCGGTCTTCCTGTACCCGATGAACGCGCTCGCCACCGACCAGGCGCAGCGCATAAACGACCTGCTCACGCAGAAAGAGGCCGGGCTCGGCAAGCTGTGGGCGGGCCTGTACATCGGGGACCGGGCCGTGACCCGGTACGAGAAGGTACGCACCCGGCGATCCGACATGCAGCTGTCGCCGCCGGACATCCTGATCACCAACTACAAGATGCTGGACCTGCTGCTGCAGCGGGAGGACGACGCCCCGCTGTGGCAGGGGGCAGACATCCGATACGTGGTGGTGGACGAGTTCCACACCTATGACGGTGCGCAAGGCACCGACGTGGCCATGTTGCTGCGGCGGCTCGCCTCCGCCGTCGGGGCGTCCGAGAAGGGGCGCCCTCTCGGGTCCATTTGCCCGGTGGCGACTTCCGCGACGCTCGCGTCGGGGACGGACGACGACGGCATGGCGCGGTTGCTCGACGTGGCCACCGACGTGTTCGGGACCGAGTTCACGGCGGAGTCCATCGTTGGGGAGAACCGGCTGTCGGTCGAGGAGTTCGTTCCGCTCACTGACGTCAAGATGCAGGGGCTTCCCACGCCGGACGAGATGCTGGCGCTGCCCGATCCCGCCTCCGGCGAAGAGGCTCTGCTCGACCTCATCGAGTCCGTGACCGGCATCCGCGACAAGGATCCGCTCCTCCTTGGCGAGAACCTGAAGCGACACCTGTTCACCCGAGCCGTGATGCAGGCGCTGGACGGTGAGGTGAAGAACAGCGCCGAGGTGCTGGACGTCATGTGGCGGGCCGGTGCGGCTGGTTGGGCGGAGGCAGTGGCCCGGCAGCCGGAGAAGGCGGCCGAGGCGCTGGCCAGGTTCGTGGCGTTGTTGTCGTACGCGCGGGATCCGAAGTCGCCGCCGGGGGAGCCGCGGCCGTTCGTGCATGTCGAGGTGCACCAGTGGGCCCGGTCGGTGTCGAGGCTGCTGCGTGGCGTACTGCCGTGGCCGAAGGCGGAGTTCCGCTGGGACGCCGCAGGGCTGGCCGACGCGAGCGCGAGTGACAGCGGACGTCCGGCTCCCGTGACGACGGCGACCTCGGGGCAGAACGCCAACCTGTTCCTGCCGGCCGTTTACTGCCGTGATTGCGGGCGGTCGGGCTGGGCGGTGTTCTCGCCGGAGAGCGACGACCACGACGTTCAGTTCGACACCTTCAAGATCCGGCGCGCCTCGCTCGGCCAGGACAAGGCGCGTGTGCGGAACCTGATCGCGGCGACCGAGCGGGAGGCGCGGGAAGGGTCCGGCGCGGCGCCCATGGCCGGTGGGGGCAGGGGTACGAACGGTGCCTCGGCAGGGCAGGGTGCCGGCGGGCTGCTCATGGTGCTCGACGGCGCGCGTAAGCGGCTGCGGCTGCCAGACCCCCTCAACGACTACGACAAGGACACCAAGGAGCCGCGCCTTACGGCCCGCGACTCGGCCTTCGTGCTCGTCCACTTCGGCGGTACGGTCGCCAACACCGCAGCCCGCGAGGACTGGTGCCCGGCCTGCGGTGAGCGCAACGCGATCCGCTTCCTGGGTACTGGCTCGGCGGCGATGGCCGCAGCGTCGATCACGCAGCTGTTCACGGGCGGGGAGCTCGATAAGGAGCTGCACGAGAGCAAGACGCTGATGTTCAACGACTCGGTGCAGGACGCCGCGCACCGGGCCGGGTTCGTGGCGAACCGGTCGTACACCTTCTCGCTGCGCGCGCTGCTGGCCAAACACCTGAGCCACGACGAGCCGACCGCGCTCAACGATCTGATCGCGAACGTCGTCGAGGCCACCACGGACAAGGACACCCTTGCCGCCGTCGTGCCACCCGACCTGCACGTCTACAAGGGAGTTGACCGGCTGCTGTCCGGTCAGGGGCGTGGTGGTGGCATGCCGGTGTGGCGGTTGATTGGGCAACGGCTCGCCTTCGAGGCGCTGATGGAGTTCGGGTTCCGGTCCCGCAACGGCCGTACGCTGGAGCTGACCCGTACCGCCGCAGCGCAGGTGCGCATCGACGACACGGCGGCCGTAGTGGCGCTGGTCCGGCGGATCCATGAGGAGTCCGTGCGCGACGGGGTGCCGTTGGTCGCTCAAGACGACGCCCGCTACTTGGCGTTCGTACGGATCTTCCTGGAGCGCTTGCGGACCCGTGGGGCGGTCGCGCACAAGTGGCTGAACAAGTACATGGACGAGGCGGGTACCAGCCGGTACTTCGTCTGGGGTGGGCGCGCGCCGGGGATGAAGGCGTTCCCCAAGCGGGTGGCGGCCCCCGTGTTCCTGCTCAACCAGCCCAAGAACGGCAGTGAGTTCGACTTCGCGACCGGTCGGCTCTCCTGGTACGAGCGATGGGCCGGCCGCTGCCTGGAGCTACCGCGTGAGCTGGCACCGGAGTTCTGGTCGAAGCTGCTGCCCGAACTGGCCGCCGTCGGACTGCTGTCGGTACGCACCCCGCAGGACACATCTCTACGGGTCTACGGGCTCAAGCCGGGCAACATTGAGGCCCGGCTGCTGGACGACGAACAGGTGCGGCACGCCTATGTGCGCTGCCCGGTGTGCTTCTGGGAGCAGACGGTGCATCCGTCGCTGCTCGACCAGTGGCACGAGCAACCCTGTCCCTCGTACCGCTGCCGCCGGGGCCGTCTGGTCGCCGGCGACCGGCCCGAGGGACTCGGAGTCCACCACCGCGACCGGGACTACACCCGCGACTACTACCGGAGCCTCTACCGCGGGGCCGGTACCTATCAGGTGGTCACCGCCGAGCACACCGGCATGCTCACCCGCCCGCAGCGCGAACAGGTCGAGCAGGCCTTCAAACGGCGTGAGGGATTCAAGGACCCCAACGTGCTGTCCTGCACGCCGACGCTGGAGATGGGCATCGACATCGGTGACCTGTCGGCGGTGGTGCTGGCCGCGCTGCCGCGCCGCCCGGCCTCGTACGCCCAACAGGTCGGGCGAGCCGGACGCCGTACGGGCAACGCGTTCCTGCTGACCATCCCGGACCGCAGGCGCCGGGACCTGTACTTCCTGGAGCGTCCTAAGGACCTGATCGCGGGCACGATCGTGCCCCCAGGCTGCTACTTGTCGGCCATCGAGATCCTGCGCCGTCAGTACCTGGCCCATCTGCTCGACCATGCCGCCGCCGGGCGGCTGGTGCGCGCGGACGGGATCGTGCTGCGGGCCCTGCCGCACAAGGCGCCGCGCCTGTTCGGCCCGTCGGGGTATCTCGTCGACCTGGTGGAACTGGCCATCGCCCAGGGTGAAGAACTCGCCAAGCAATTCCTGGAGTTGTTCCCCACCGGTGTCAGCGACCAGGCCAAGGAGGACCTGATCAGGTATGCCACGCACGAACTGCGCGGCAAGGTCGAGGAGGCCGAACGGGAGTGGTTCCGGGGCGAACGCGCCCTGCGGGCCCGGCTGAAGGAAATCGACGAGGCCCACGACGAGCTGCACGACTCCGACCCGGACCAGGCACGGCAGAAGGCCGAACTCGACGCCGAACGGCGCGGTGTCGGGCGGCGTCTGATGAACCTGGGCGAGACCCCGGCGCAGACCGCGCTGTGCGACCTGGGGCTGCTGCCGAACTACGCGCTGATCGACTCCACGACCGTCCTGTCGGCGACCCTGTACGGCGAGGACGGCGTAGACCCCGAGACGAAGAAGACGAAGTACACCTCTGACACCTACGCCTATGAGCGGCCCCGGCGTATCGCGCTGGAGGAACTGGCACCCGGTAACACCTTCTACGTCAACGGCTACAAGCACCAGATCAGCGGCCTGGAGATCGCTACGGGTGGTAAGCAGGAGTGGCGTACCTGGCGGGTGTGCCCCGGCTGCGGCTACGTCCGTACCGAGAACGCCGCCGAGGACCGCTCGCCGTGCCCGCGATGCAAGACAGCGCACATTGCCGACGACGGCTCGTGCCTGTTCCAGATCGTCGAACCCGCCACCGTCACCTCGCGCGACAAGCGAGAGGACGCCCGGATCCGCGACGACAAGGACGACCGCGACCGCCGTTCCTACGCCGTCGTGGACGCGGTGGACATCCCGGAGACCGACATCGAGCCCGGCTCGTGGCGGCACAAGCACCAGACGTTCGGGGTCGACTACTGCCGCCGCGCCATGATCCGGCGGATCAACGTCGGGCCGGTCCGCTACGACGCCCAGTCCCGTGACGACTTCGCCGGACACCTGGTGCGGCTCAACCCGTTCCATGTGTGCACGGCGTGCGGCGCGGCCAGCGCCGACGGACAGCCCGTCTTCGACCACGACACCGACGAACTGGACTCCCTCGCCGCCCGCAGTGGTCGCCTCAAGCACCACCGCCCGTGGTGCCCACTGCGCCGCGGCAAGAAGACTGGCGCCCGCGAGGAGCCGGTGCTGCTCGCCCACCAGTTGCAGACCGAGGCACTGCGTGTGCTGATCCCGGCCGCCACCGCGGACGTCGACGCCAAGGTGCACTCCTTCCGGGCCGCACTGCGGCTCGGCGTGGACCTGCACTTCGGGGGCGACCCGCAGCACCTGGCCACCACGGTCGCCTCCATGCCGGACACCGGCAGCGGGGAGCGACGCTGGTTCCTGGTGCTCTTCGACTCCCTGCCCGGCGGCACCGGCTACTTGGACCGGCTCACCGACCGGGACGCGTTCCGCGACACCCTCCTGGCGGCGTACGAGACGCTGAAGGACTGCCCGTGCGCCGAGGAACAGCGCCGCGCTTGCCACCGCTGCCTGCACCGCTACACGCCGGAACCCTTCCAGGACATCGTCTCGCGCCAGTCCGCGCTGACCATGTTGGAGTCCCTGCTGTTCACGAAGGACGGCGAGAACGGCTGGGAGATCGACGACGTCGAGCACACCGGGCTCGTCGGCCTGGACGCCCAGGTGGAGTCCGACCTGGAGGCCCGCTTCCTGGCCGCCCTGCGCGACTGGGTGAAGGTCACCGACGACGCCTCCCTGGACGAGGACGGCCACGCCAGCGGCCACCTCCGCTTCACCAGTAGTGCCGGCGAATCCAGCGGCTCCAGTGTGGTGCACTGGCGGCTCACCGCCCAGCAGCAACTCCGGGGCACTGTCAGCGACTTCACCTTCACCCGCGTCGACGGACCGGCCCAGAGCGTCAAGGTCTACCTCGAAGGTTTCCGCTTCCACGCCAGCCGCGACCACAACCAGATCGCCGCCGACGCGGCCAAGCGCACCCGCCTGCGCGCCGACGGTGAGATCGTCTTCCAGGTCACCTGGGCCGACATCGACCTGTTCGAGAACCGGCCCACCCGCACGAAGCCCGTCTGGCCGCCTTATCGAGGCACCGCGCAGGAGGGCGCCAAGACGGCGTACGAACAGTACGGCGGCCAGCGCGCCCACTTCGCCGGAGCCGTCTTCACCAACCCCATCGACACGCTGATCGCCTACCTGCGCGACCCGGACCCCGAGCGCTGGACCCGCCGGGCCCGCGCGCTCGTCACCGGGCTGACGGCCCAGCCCGGCACGGCCCCGGTCGCCGCGACCGGACGGCGCAGTGAACTCGTCGCCGCCCTGCGCAGCCAGCTAGCCACGCTCTCCACCGCCGACCGCCACGATCAGCCGGTCGTCCCGGACGCCGCCGGCATCGGACCCGTGCATGTCTTCCGCTCCCAGGACGACACCGGTCTGCCGATCGTGTTCGCGGTGGACGGTGCCGACCCTGAGAACCTGAAGTGGACCGCGCTCACCGTCCTCGACGACAGCGACGCCGTACTGGACACCGACGAGCACAAGGAACGCTGGCGGTCCTGGCTGTACTGGAGCAACCTCACCCAGTTCCTCTCGTTGGCTGGTGGCGACGGTGTGCAGCTCGCCACCAGCAAAGCCGCCGAATTCGAGGTCGAGGTCCTTGCCGTCTGCGGCGGACTCGGTGAGCTCGACTCGCTCATCGGCGGACCAGCCGTCACGGTCAAGCCGGCAGACCCGAGCCCGGACGAGGACTCGGCGGCCGAGCAGGCCGTCGCCCGGCTCCTGCGTGACGCGGCCTGGGACGAGGAGATTCTGGAGATCCTGCGCGAGGAGCCCGTAGAGGCGCCCGACCTGCTCCGCCTCGCCGAGCTGCTCGCCGACCGGGGCAAGCGGGCGCCCGTCTTCGGCTACGAACTGGGCAGCACCAGCCGCTGGCCGGCCGACTTCGCATGGCACATCTCCGGCGTGAAGATCGCCGTGGTCCCCGCTCCCGCGAGCGAGGACGACGACGAGGCACACCGGCGCGACGCCGCCTACGCCGCGGACGGCTGGACCGTACGGACCGCGGCCGCATGGCTCGACCACCTCGACGAGCTGATCGCCCAGCTCCCCGATACGGAAGAAGGCACCTCCCGATGACCGCCCGGCTCCGCCTGTACCGCAAGGCCGAACAGGAGCTGTACAAGCTCGACCGCTCGGTGAAGTCGGACTTCTACAACTTCTGCCATCACTTCCGGGACAACCCCGAGCTGCCGGGCCTGCGCAAGAAGCAGCTCAAGGGCGACTCACGCATCTGGTCCGCCCGCGTCAGCAAGGACTACCGTGCTCTCCTGACCCCCACCGGCGTCGACGCGGACGGTATCGAGAGCTGGCTGCTCATCGCCGTCCGTCACCGCAAGGACGTCTACGAAGAGCTCCAGGTCGCCGTCAACCGTGTCACCGGTGAGATCGAGTTCGTCGACCTGTCGGTCGTCGGTCAGAGTGCTCTGCGCAGGGCCGGCATCACGCTGACCCCGGCGGAGCCCGAGCCTGAGACGAAGCCGCAGGCCGTGGAGCCTGCCCCCGAGCCGGTACCCGCGGCACCGGCCCTGCTGTCCGCGTACGACGCCGGACAGCTGCGCGAGCTCGGCGTCGCGGACCAGCTCATCGAGCTGGCGCTGATCGTGACCACCAGCGAGGAGCTCGACCAGCTCCTGGAGGGTGCCCCGCTGCTGTCGAAGGACGTCCTGTACGGCCTCGCCGCGGGCATGGACATCGACGACGTACGCCGCGAGATCACCGCCCCCGTCGAGCTCGACGAGCGCCCCGACCTCGACGACTTTGCCGCCGCCCTGTCGCGCACGAAGGTGACCACGGTCGACGACGATGTACGTGACGCCATCGAAGAAGGCGACTTCCGCGCCTGGAAGGTCTTCCTCCACCCGACCCAGGAACGCCTGGTCCACCGCCACTACAAAGGCCCCGCCCGGGTATCCGGCGGCCCCGGCACCGGCAAGACCATCGTCGCCCTGCACCGCGTCAAGCACCTCGCCGAGCAGCTGCCTCCCGGCCACAGCAAGCCGATCCTGCTGACCACCTTCACTAAAAACCTCACCACCGACCTACGGCTCAGGCTCGCATCCCTGATCGAACCCGAGCTCCTGGCCCGCGTCGACATCGCCCACATCGACCAGCTCGCCGCGCGCGTCCTCGGCGAGAACACCGCCCCCGGCCGCGGCAAGCAGCGCGTGTACGACCACGTGGCCCTCAACGAGATGCGCCAACTGCTCGCCGAACTCGACGACCGGCGCTTCGAGCCGGAGTTCCTCCTGGAGGAGTGGGAACAGGTCATCCTCGGCCAGGCCGTCGCCACCCGCTCCGACTACTTCAACGCCCGCCGGGCCGGTCGCGGCCGGGCGCTGACCCGCCCCGAGCGCAACCACGTCTGGAAGCTCATCGAGCAGTTCACCGCCCGCCTCGACAAGCTGGGCGTAGAAACCTGGGGCCAGGCCGCCGAGCGCGCCGCCCGACACGAGATCGAGCGTGCCGCGAAGATCAGGGCCCGCCGCGAGTACAAAGAAGAGATCGGCGGCAAGGACCTCATCCACCGCGACAACAGCTCCGGCATGCGCTACCTCGGTTACCGCTACCGGCACATCGTCGTCGACGAGGCCCAGGACCTGCGCCCCGCGCACTGGAAGATGCTGCGCGCCATGGCCGACCCCGACCTGGCCAACGACCTGTTCATCGCTGGCGACACCCACCAGCGCATCTACGACCACCAAGTCGCCCTCGGCGCCCTCGGCATCAACATCCGCGGCCGAGCCTCCCGCCTGACCCTCAGCTACCGCACGACCAAGGAGATCCTCACCGAGGCCCTCCGCATTGTGGAGCCCAAGGAGAACAGCGGGAAGATCACCTACGACGATCTCGACGACGGCACCGACAACCTCGCTGGATACCGTTCCGTGCTCCACGGCCCGAAGCCGGGCTTCGTTCCGTATGCGACCTGGGAGGACGAACTCGCCGGCCTCGCGGCCACCTTGACGGCCTGGCGTGCAGAGCTGTCAACCGACGAGAACGGAGCGCCTCTCGACCCCAGCGGCCGGATCGCCGTGTGCGTCGCCGACCGCGACATGGTCAGCCAGACCATGTACTACCTGGAGACGAAGGGAGGCATCACCTGCGCCGAGCTCACCAAGGAAGGCCCCAAGGGTGACGGTGAGATCCACGTGGGAACCATGCACCGCTTCAAGGGCCTGGAATACCAGCGCCTCGCCATCGTCGGCGCCAGCGACGGCATCATCCCGCGCACCAGTGCCATCGAGCGCTACCGCACCGAGGACCCACCCCGCTACGAGCGCGAACAGCGCAAGGCCCGCTCTCTACTGTTCGTCGCTGCCACCCGCGCCCGAGACGCCCTCAACATCAGCTGGCACGACAAGCCCAGCCCCTTCCTGCCGATGTGAGGGGCCGGTGACGCGCTTGGGCCGGTAGCCGTTTATGGAACTCCGGCCCGGGAGAGGGAACTCGGTTCGTAGCGGAGTTGGTAGGAACGTACGCCTGCGCCATTCATGCGGTAGAGCGTGATCGCGGACAGGAACTGCTCCTTGACCTGAACGGTGCGATGGCGTTCCTTCTCCCCAATGCCGCTGATCCATTCCTCGATGTGCTCTGGGAGCTTGAAGGCCAACTCATAGGCGCCGACCGCGTCTGCCGGTGAAAGCGTCCACTCTGCCGCGGCTCCCGTGCCCCGTCGCCTGATCCGCACCGTATGGTCGGGCTTTGCCTCGGCGTACTCCAGGAACCCTCCGTGATCATCGGCGGCGAGCGGCAGGATGAATGGCGCAGCCGGGAAACCGAGGAGTAGCTCTGCGTCGCTGTGCTGCCGGAGCGCCGTGGCGAAGTCCTGAATCACGGTGCCGGCGGCCTGCTTGAACTTCCCATCGGGAATGGAGACAGGTGGCAGCTCCAGCGGGGATGTCCCCAGCGCCTTCCGTAGCTCCGAGCGCATCCAATTCAGCGGAAAGGGGGCTGACTTCGGCAGATGCTGCTGTGCCGAGCACAGACTCGTCGCCGTAGCTCCGATGTGGCCAAGCAGCCAGGTGAAGGAGGCGCCGGACAGGTCCACGAGAGAGATCTGGTGGGCGAGCGCGTACTTCTGGGCGTCAGGGGTGAACCCGCTCGCGGAGAACAATGCGTATGAGTATTTGTACCGCTGCCGGGGCCGTGTCCCGGCGCCCGTCATGAAGTTCTCGTTCACGTCGTGGACGACACCGTGGGCGTTCCGGACGACCTCCAACTCGCAGCGTGTCTGGTAGTACTTGGCTTCCAGAAACAGCCGCACCGGCATGGAGAAGGCCGGAGTGAAGGCGAACTCCCCGAGAACGTCGACCTGGTGGAGCGCGCCCCGCCCTCGGACCCGGAGAGTCTGGCCCTCCGTCACCAACTCGACCGGATCCTGATCTTCGTGGACGAGAAGCCGGTAGCCGCTGAAGCGCAGCAGCCAGGCCAACGACTCTTCCAGTAAGTAGCCCCGCAACGACGAATCCTTGAGCACTCTTGTGGTCCTTCCCGCTGAGCTGAACATGCACAGGCAACGTGATCATCTCATTCGGGCGGTGAGCGGCCATGTGACGAGTCACTGCAGATTGGCGAACAGGTCGGCGGGGGCCCTCTTTTGCGCGCGAGGGTGGCCACGCTGCTCGGCAGGAAGTTCCACGTCTCCTACAGCGTCTCGGGTGCAACGAGACTGATGCTCCGGCTTGGCTTCAGCCCCCAGGTCCCCGCGCGGCGGGTCGCCGAACGCGACGAGTAGGCCGTGACCGCGTGGAGGGAGGCGACGCGGGCTGAGGTAAAAGGGCTCGGGCGGCCTGCAGGGGTTACATCTGCTTCGAGGACGAAGCCGGGTTCACCCGGCGGCCGCCCAAAGGACGAACCTGGGGCCGGCGCGGTCACACCCCAGCCGTGACCGTCAGCGGCCGCCGCTCGGGGCGCCTGTCGGTGGCCGGGCTGATCGCTATGCGGCCTGGTTCCCGGACCCGGCTGTGCCATCGTCTGCACGTCCACTCCGCAGGCAAAGGCAAGCGCCGCAGCATGGGCGAGCGGGACTTCATCGCGCTGATCGACGGCGTCCACCAGCTCGTCAAGGCGCCGATCGTGCTGATGTGGGACCGGCTGAACACCCACGTCTCCCACGCCATGCGTGAGCTGATCACCGAGCATGACTGGCTGATGGTCTTCCTGCTGCCCGCCTACTCGCCCGACCTCAACCCCGTCGAGTGGGTATGGGCGCACGTCAAACACAGCCTGGCCAACCTCGCCGTCGTCGCCCTCGACCGACTCGAGACCCTCGTACGCAACAGGCTCAAGCGCCTTCAGTACCGGCCAGACACCCTCGACGGCTTCATAGCCGGCACCGGCCTGGCCCTCGACGATCCAAAGTCACCCTGACGAGCCGAAGTCAGTAACGCCGTCCACCACGGGCATGACCACTGTGTTCGGGTGATCGCCGAACGGCCGCGCCCTGACCGGCTGCGTATCGCCGTGGTCGACATGTCCAATCGCATGCCGGAACTGCAGAGGATTGGGCCGGATGCCAGCGGCGGCCGTGGCCTCCTCCTGGTCGAGACTCTCTCCGACAGTTGGGGAACCGATCTTCTTCCCTGGGGCAAGCGAGTCTGGGCTGAAATTGCCGTCAAAGTCGGCGAGCAATGACAGGTCGCTACCGCTGCTGGAAGCCGGCGCAGGGCTCGGGCTGGTGGTGTCCATGGCTCCGACGATGTCCGCACGGTCTCGGGGGCCAGCGGCGTGGTGCGCAGATGCCATCCGCAACCGGACTGCGCAGTGCGTGCGCTGGTCCACACTCCCTCCACGCTCCATTCAACGATGCGCATTTGGTGAGCCGGCGTCTGCGCACTCACGTGGTGGGTCCCTTGGTTGGGGCGACCATGAGCGACTGTCGCAGGTAGATGCGCAGTACGCAGGTGCTCCTTCCCTCCTCATACGCAGCTGCGCAGTCGTACACGAGTGCTGCGCATTGCGCATGGTGTGCGGTTGGATGCGCAGCGCAGTAGTCGGGCGCGACCGTGGTCGGCCCGTGGTCGGCCCGTGGTCGGACTTTGCGCAGCCGCCGCAGCTATTGCGCACGACTGCGCAATCCGCCTACCCCTGCGGTGACCAGATCATCGGGACTGCGCGGTCGGGATCCAGGACGGGGTGCCACACCGGGGCGGAGGGGCCGTTGTTGCGCAGGTCTGCCAGTGCCGCGGTCAGGATGGGAACCGTACGAAAGAAGAGGGGCTGCTCCGAGGCCTCGGCGGCTCCTTGCAGGGCGTCTAGGCGTGTCTTGATGCCGACGGAGCCCGTGCCGTCCAGGACGAACAGCAGGCGGGGGAACAGCGGATAGTGCCGCCGCCATTCCTCCTGCACCGGGCCTTGGGTGACAGTCCGCCGGTGGCCTGCGAAGGGTGTGGGGGTGTAGCTGTGGAGGCGGGAGTAGGCGCCCAGTTTCGCGCTCAGGCGCTCGGGACCCATGGTGGCCCGGTCGACCTCGACGAACGCTCGCAGCATCGTCCCGTCGCCCGCGGTGGTGCCCCGTGCGTAGTACATGAGGGCGTCCGGTATGACCGCCTCGCCGCCCCCGAGAGGGTGGTACACCTCGGGGATCCAGTCCAGCGGGCGGCACAAGTCGCCGATTCGGCGGGCGTCTTCGATGAAGGTGAGCGCTGTCTCGGTCACCGTCAAGGTGTGGCCTGACCGCAGTCTCGCGGCGGTTGGGTCGGACACCATCTTCGGCAGCCGCCGGCCCCGTAACTCCGGCCACTCCGAGGCTATCTGCGCGCCGTACGAGGTCGGGAACCATGCACGCAGGCGTCCTGCTTGGGGGAGGGTAATGCGGTCGACCAGTCTTTCCGACCGCAGCTTTGCCATTCGGCGCCGCGTCTGCTCGATGCGCACTCCCGGCGCGATCAGCCGGTGCATCTGCTCGGTGGTGGTCATCCGGTACTGCGTCAGCACCGCGAGCGCCAGGCGATCCCCGCCGCCCGTATCCACGTCCGTCATCGTCGGCCTGCCCTTCGGTACAGGTGGCGCCGTCCTGTCCGGCTCCACGTGTACGGCCACCGCAGCAGGCCACCCCGACCACACCTGCGACCGCGAAGGCCCGACCACGGTCACGATGCGACAACTCCCCTGACAACCGGGCCGATAGCCCCGCCCATGTCCCTGGGGACAGCCGTCCGCGCCCTTCCGGGTCCGACTGGCGTATTCGCAGGTCAGCGTGCCATCCCCGGCTTGGTCGCCAGCCCGACATCCCCCTCTGCACACCCCACACCCGCCCCGAAGCAAAAGAAGAACAGGGGACGGCGGGAGAACGGGTGGGCGCGTGCCGCCGGGGGATCGGGGCGCCGTCTCCCATGCTGCGCGCCGGCGACCGCCGACGCGCGCACGCGCCGAACCCGGCGCACGTCAACAGCACGAGCAAAGTCCCGGTGCCAGGCACGTTCGCCTTGGCCATCGACGTCCGAACCGGACCGCCCAGACCAGCCGGATTCCCCGAACCCTCTCCGTACTGTCAGTGCCACTCCGTACGCTCGAGAGCATGGTGGGGGACGAACTACGCCAAGAACCACATGACGAGCCGTCCGGCGAGGAGAGCGAGAGCGACA
The DNA here is from genome assembly GCF_053592135.1 of Streptomyces sp. NPDC002784. NCBI lineage: Bacteria > Bacillati > Actinomycetota > Actinomycetes > Kitasatosporales > Streptomycetaceae > Streptomyces > Streptomyces sp. NPDC002784. The sequence continues at coordinate 220,641 of NZ_JBSFVD010000010.1, forward strand.
GCGAGACCTGGCAGCGGCTCAGCGCCTACGCCTACCTCAGCGCACCCGAGCGCCTGGAGTACGTCGCAGTGATGCGGGTCTTCTGCGGCACCCTGCTCGCGGACCTCGCCGTACCCGACGTGCTCGCCAAGCTGGAGCAGGCCGGGCACCCGGCGGCTGCGCTCGGCGCGGAGACGCTGACCGCTCGGCTCGAACAGCTCGTGCGCTGGGGCAATCTGCTGCGCAGTACGCACACGGTCACCGCGACCAGCATCGCCGAGTACCAGCGCTCACGGTCCCGTTATCAGCTGTCCAAGCTGGGTGAGCGGGTGCAGCGTGACGCCGACGAGGTGCTGGCGGGAGCGGATGCCGCGCGTGAGGTCAGCAGTGAGCTCCTCACCCTCGTCGACCGAGGGCTCAAGGAGATTGCTGCCTTGGCCGCCGCGCCGGGCGGTACGGAGCCGCAGCATGCCCTGGAGAAGATCAGCACCCTCTTCGCGCAGTTCGCCGAATTCGCCGAGTCGGTGCGGGATTTCTATGCCTACCTCGGGCAGGTCCTGGCCCGCTACGACCTCGACGGTGCTGAGTACCAGGGCTTCAAGGAGCTGCTGCTCGACTACGTGCAAGCGATCACTGAGGATGTTTCCTTCCGCGCCCCGCGCATCGCCGCCCATCTGCGAGCCATCTGGCCGCACCTGCCCGCCTTGCTCAGCCGCATCGACGCTCATGCGTCGGGCCTCAATGCGCTCTCCGACGCGCTGCCAGAGACGCGGGTGCAGCGCAGCAGGGGGCGGGAACTGGCCGATTGGGAGGGAATGCGCGACTGGTTCGCCGACAGTGACGGCCACGGCAGCCAGGTGGACCAGCTCCGGGACGCAACCATGCGCGCCCTGCAGTCCCTGCTCGCCAACGCCAAGCGGATGCTGCGTTCGGCGTCGGGGGAGATGTCCCGCCGCAAGGACCTGCTCAGGCTTGCCGCCTGGTTCGACGCCGCCGAGCCCGACGAGGCGCACGACATAGCGGTCGCTGCGTTCGGGCTGTACGGGGCTCGGCATCTGGGGGTGGCGCCGGATCCCGATCTGTCCGTACCGGCGTATGTGAGCTGGTGGACCGGGCCCGTCGTGGATGTGCCGGTGGCCTTGCGTGAGCGTGGCAGCCGGGCCCCGCGCGGGCGATCCGCGGCAATCGAGGACCATGCTGAGCAGAAGCGCCGGCTCATGGAGCAGGCGCGTGAGCAGGCCGCCGCGCGTCACGCCGCGGCCGCCGAACTGCGCAGCGCGTCAGGTCGGTTCGACCAGGTGCGGCTCGGGTCCGCCGCCATGCGGCTCCTGCTGGAACTCCTCACCACCGCCCTCGGCAATGCCCAACTGCACAAGGAGGGCGATGACTTTCAGCTCGGTACCGCTCAGGCAGGTGATGTGGACTTGGGCATCCGGCTGACGGCCTGGCGTACCCCGGGCCGGCACACCCTCCTGCGTTCCGCGGACGGCGACCTGACGGCGGACGACCTCACCCTGGCCGTCGAAAGCATCACCGGCAGCGTCACCGGCGGCATTGCTGGCAGCATCCCCGAGGGCGTCACCAACACCGCCCCGGCTGCCACGGCCGAGGAAGCGAGCGCCTGATGCCCCTGCCCTCCGCCCACGACGTCGCACTCGCCGCCGAACGCCGTGCCGCCGCCCGTCTGCTGCTGGCCCACCCTCTGGTCACCAGCAACGGACCGCACAGCGACACGTTCCCGCTGATCCGCCGCCACGCCGACTGGCTTGCCCAGCGCTTCCAGCAGGTGTTCGGCTACCGACTCCTCGTCGAAGCCTCCTACGCCCGCCTGTTCAAGGCAGGTCTCGGTCCCGGCTCCGGGCGCCGCCTGGAGCGGCCGTCCACCGGTACGCCGTTCACGCCGCGGACGTACACCTACCTGGCCCTTGCCCTCTCGGTTCTCGTCACCGCCCCCGAGCAGGTTCTGCTGTCCCAGCTCGTTGCCGATCTGAGGGTCGCGGCCGTGGACGCCGGGATTGAGGTCGACGACATCGGGCGTCAGGCGGAGCGACGTACGCTCGCCGCGGCGTTGCGCCAACTCGTGGACTGGGGAGTGCTGACGGAGACCGAAGGCCATGTCTCGGCCCTCGCCGAGGAGCGGGGCGGCGAGGCGCTGCTGACCGTGGACCGCGAGATCGCCCGCGCGGTCGTCGCCGGACCGCTCGCGCAGAGCCGCGACGGAGCCGACCTCGTACGCCGAGCCGCCGACCCCGGCTTCGGCGGCCCGCGTACGTACGTGCGCAGACGCCTCGTGGAGACACCCGCCGTCCACCTCGACGACCTCACCAGCGCCGAACGGGAGTGGCTGCGGACCCGGCAGCGGCGTGAGTCGCAGGCCTTCTCCGAACTGCTCGGCCTGGAGGCGGAGATCCGAGCCGAGGGCATCGCCCTCATCGACCCCGACGGCGATCTCACCGACCTGCACCTGCCCGGCACCGGCACCGTCGCACAGGCGGCACTGCTCCTGGTGGGACGGCTGGTCGACCGGCTGCGCCCCGAGGATCCCGGCCACCCGGCGGTCGGCGGGAAGTTGATTATCGGCGTTCCCGTGCCGGACGGGTTGCTGCCTGAGCTGCTTGACGGGCTCGTCGAGGAGTACGGCCGACGCAGCAACTGGCAGCGCGGACTCCTGGAGGATCGGGAGGGACTGCTCGCCGCCGTCCTCGATCATTTGGTCCGCATGCGCCTCATGGCGCCCGCAGGTCCGGTGCGCGCCGATGGCCACGGTCTGCCCGACGGATACGAGGACGCAGCGCTGGACGGCCGGTCCGTCACCGACGTCTCGGGCGCTCGCGGCCAGGATGGCGCGGACGGCTGGGTGCTGCTCGCCGTTGCCGCCCGGTTCGCCACCACTGTGGCCGTCACGTCCCGTACCGGACAGCCGCAAGCAGACGACGTCGCCCAGGCATTCGCCACCACCGTTGCCGTCACGTCCCGTGCCGAACAGCCACCAGCAGACGACGCCGCCCAGGCAGTCGAGGAGCCGACCCGGTGAACCGCCCCTCTTCCCCGCCCCGCTATCGCCTGCACCGCGCCGGCATCCTGAACGTCTGGCAGTACGACCGGCAGGAGTTCGCCTTCGGTGACGGGCGCCTGCTGCTGCGCGGCAAGAACGGCGCCGGAAAGTCCAAGGCGCTGGAGATGCTGCTGCCCTACCTCCTGGACGGCGACGCCCGCGCTCTGGATGCCACGGGAACCGGCCGGACCACACTCTTGTGGCTGATGCTGGACGGATTCGAGCAGACCAACCGGCTGGGCTACCTCTGGGTGGAGTTCGCGTACACCGACGAGGACGGCAACGACCACCACCTCACCCTCGGAGCCGCCGTCCGCGCCTCCCAGTCGACCAGGACGGCCAAGCCGTTCTTCTTCATCACCCCGCTGCGGGTGGGTCACGACCTGCACCTGGCCCCCGCCGGCCAGCCGCTGCCGCTCGACCAACTCAAGGCACTCGTCGGCCCGGAGAACGTCACCGACCGAGCCGTGGAGCACCGGGCCCGGGTCGCCCGCCGCCTGTTCGGCCTCACCGATCCCGCCCGCTATCGGAACCTGCTCCACTTGCTGCACCGCCTGCGCCGTCCCACCATCGGCGACCGCATCGACTCCGGCGGGCTGGTCTCCGTCCTCGCGGAAACGCTGCCCGCGCTCGACGACGATGTCGTGGAGAAGGTGGCTCGCAACCTCGACGACCTGGACACCGTACGCACCCACCTCGCGCGCCTGGAAGGGACCGACGAGGCACTGCGCACCTTCCTGACCGGCTACCGCGGCTACCTGCACGGGGCGTTGCGCCGCCGGGCCGACGAGCTGGACGGGGAACTGGGACGGCTGGCGGAGCAGCGGCGTCTGGCGGACGAGGCAGTGAAGCAGTTGGCGAAGCTCAGCACCAGCGAGGAGGAACTCACCGCCCGCCTCGACGTCCTCAAAGCGGAGACGGACGCGGCCGAGACCGACCTCGTCGCCCTGCACGCCAGCGCCGCCTACCGCAGCTTGCAGGAGCTGGGGGAGAAGCGCGCCACGGTAACCGCCCTGCACAGCGCGGCGGAGGCCGCCTTCAAGGCGCTGCGCCAGGCTCACAGCACTCAGGAAGAGACCGGACGGCGGCTCACCGAAGAAGCCGGGAGGCTCGGCGGAGAACTGGCCGACCTCGGCACGACACACGGCGAGCTGCTGCGCGAGGCGGAGCGGTCCGGGCTCGACGCCGTGCACCTGGGCGAACCCGGGGCGGTCAGGGTGACCTCGGTCGCGGCAGCGGCGGCAACCGAACTGACCTCCCCGGCCGCCGACTTCCATCTCGTACGGCACAGCGAGGTGCTTGCCGTCGACACGGAGTCCTGCGCCGGAGCCCTGGAAGCTTGGGACACGCAACTGGACGCCGCCGGCCCAGTGGTCAGGAACCGTGCCCGAGCCGTGACCGAAGTGACCGCTCTCATCGACCAGGCACACCAGGCCCAGCAGCGGGCGCACCAGGCCGACTCCGCCCGGGAGCGCCTGGAGGAGCAGCTGGACGAGGCACGCGAGCAGGTCGAACGGCGACGAGAAGAAACGGCACGCGAAGGGGAGGCCTACGCGAGCGCCGTACAGACCTGGTCCGAGCGGCTGCGCAGCCTGACCGGCGGGGCACTGGACGACGTACACGCCCTGACCGCACACGACCCGGCGGAGGGTCCGCTGCCCGCCCACGTCCCCGACGAGGTGGCCGACACCGCCCGGTCGGCCGTCGAGCCGTGGCTTGCGGAACTGGGCGAACAGCGCGATGCGCGGGCGCTGGCGATCCGCGAGCTGGCCGCCGAAAGGGACCGCCTACGGCGTGAGCGGAACGACTGGGAAGCCCGCACCGACCCCGAACCCGCGCCCCCGTCGCACCGCTCGGCATCCCGCACGCCCGGCACCGGGGCCCCGCTGTACCGGCTCGTCGACTTCGCCGATGGCCTGGCGCCGACGGCCCGCGCGGGCTTGGAAGCCGCACTCGAGGCGAGCGGCCTGCTCGACGCGTGGGTATGCGCCGACGATGGTGCCGTCGTGGACCCGGCCACCCGGGACACCCTCATCACCCCCGGTACACCGCCCGCCGGACCGACGGTGGCCGACGTGTTGCGCCCGGTCACGGCATCCGACAGCGGGGTGACCACCGAGCAGGTCGAGCGCCTGCTCCACGCCGTGGCTCTGGTCACGGAGGGGACCACGGGTACGACGACGGAATCCGCCCTCGGCACCGACGGCTCCTGGAAGCTGGGCGTCGCCCAAGGCCGTCACACCAAGCAGACCGCCGAGTACGTCGGTGCGGAGGTACGGGCCGAGACCCGCCGCCGGGCCTTGGCCGAGCTGGACCGACAACTGCAGCGCCTCGCCGAAGAATTGACGCAGCACGAGAACGACCTGCGGATCCTCACGGAACACCGCGCGCAGGTGGCAGACGCCCTCAGCCACCCGCCCTCAGCCCGCCCACTGACCGACGCATGGGCCCGTACCACCGAGGCCGATCGCACCGCCGGGGTTCTGGCCGGCAAGGCGTCCGCAGCCGCCCGTGAGGCGGAGCAGGTACGCGCCCTCGCCGTCGCCGCCCGGCGCGAGGCCGAGGCGACCGCGAGCGCGAACGACCTCCCGGTCGACCCGGCCGCGCTCGGCTCCGTACGCCTGTGTCTGGACCGCCTCGACACAGGCATCCAACGATTGCGTAGGCGGCTGCGCGTGGTCGGTTCCTCCGTCGACGCCCATCGCCAGAGCCGCGCGGACTACCAGCGCGCCTTGACGTCCACCCGAGAAGCGGAATCCGACTACGCCGAGCCGCTCGCCCGCCTGGACATCGCCCGCCGCACGGTCCGGGGCCTGGAGGAGGCGCTGGGCGCGCCGGAACAGGAAATCCTCGCCCGCGAGGACGAGGCGAAGCGGCGACTGGAGGCCGTACGTCGACAACTGCCCGGTGCCGAGCGGGACCTGAGCGCCGTACACGACGAGCGGGTGCGCGCGGAGGAGGACGAGAGGGTCAGGCGGCAGGCGCTGGCCACGAAGGAAGGGGAGGCGGTCGCGAGTGGCAGGCGCCTGCGTACGGCGCTGTCCCTGCCTGGCGTGACCCGGGGCGCGGGTATCGACCTGTCGATGCAGAACGAGGGCAGCGAGGCGCACGTCCCCGACGACGGCGCGCGCGACCGCACTCCAGCATTGCGCCCGCTCGTGGAAGCCGTGCGCCGATGCCTGGACGCCGAGCGGCGCGACATCTCGGACACCGCGCTCCTCAACCGGCACACCGAGCTGCGCGACAAACTCTCCGGAGGCTACGACGCCACACTGGAGGAACACGACGGCATCAAGGTCTGCCGTCTCGTGGACGACCACGGTTCGCACGACGTCGCCACCGTAGGCGAGCGCATCGCCGCCGAGGCAGCCGATGCCCGCCAACGGCTCACGGACCGCGAACGAGAGGTCTTCCAGCGCTTCCTGACCGGCGAGTTGGGCGACCACCTCTCCGGTCAGGTCCTGGCCGCAGGCGCCCTGGTCGCTGCGCTTAACGGCACCCTGTCCACCGTCCGGACCTCACACGGACTGGGGGTCACACTCGACTGGAAACTGGCGGACGGAGTCGAGGCCGACGTCAAAGCGGCGGTCGACCTCCTGCGCAGTCCCTCGGGCCTGCGCACCCACGAGCAGTCCGAGCGGCTACGCGATGTGCTGCAGCGCCGTATCGAGGACGCCCGCCGCGCCGACCCCGGCGCCAGCTACGCCGCCCATCTGCGCACCGCCCTCGACTACCGGGACTGGTTCACCTTCACCCCCTGGGTGGTCGACGACGCCGCCCCCAGCAGCCGCCGCAAACTCTCCGGCCGCACCGGACTCAGCCAGGGCGAACAGCGAGTCCTGTCCTACCTGGTCCTCTTCGCAGCCGCGGCCGCCCACTTCACGAGCCTCGCCGAGTCAGCTCCGCACGCGCCCCGGCTGATCCTGCTGGACGACGCCTTCGCCAAGGTAGACGAGCCCACCCATGCCCGCCTCGGCCGCATCCTGGTCGACCTGGACCTGGACTTCGTCCTCACCAGCGAACGCCTCATCGGCAACTGGCCCGACGTGCCGTCGCTGCACATCTACGAGTGCCTGCGCGACCCACACGTGCGAGGTGTGGCCACGCTCCACTACACGTGGAACGGGCGACAGAGGCGGCTGGTATCGGTATGACGGACGCCTCAACGGACGCCCAGGCGGAGAGCGAGCAGCC
>NZ_JBSFVD010000011.1:0-216856 GCF_053592135.1 Streptomyces sp. NPDC002784
GGCCACGCTCCACTACACGTGGAACGGGCGACAGAGGCGGCTGGTATCGGTATGACGGACGCCTCAACGGACGCCCAGGCGGAGAGCGAGCAGCCGCTGACCGCCGAAACCCTGGCCTTCCTGACCCGCCCAGGGCTCAAGCGCCTGTGGACGACAGCCCGAACCCGTCTCGAACGAAGCGGCCTCCTACCGGCCGGCACCATCCGACTCCAGGACCTGGACGCCGAGGAGCGCCAGGCCCTCTCCCTCCTCCTGGCCAAACCCATCACCGGCGTCACCGCCACGATCCGCCTGCCCGACCTGGATACCCGCCTGCGCACCAGCGCGGTCGGCCGGAGCCTGTCCGAGACCCTGACGGCACTGGGCCCGCCGCTGACCGACCGGCGGGCGGTGCGGGACGCGGCGCAGGCCGAACGCACCCGCCTGTGGTCCGCCACGGAAACGGCCCTCGCCGCCACGCCGCTGGCAGACCAGGCGTGGGCCCGCCAATGGCTCGAGGAGATACGGCGGGGCGGCACGCTGATGCGACAGCCGTCCGGCGAGACCGCGCTCACCACCATTACCCAAGCCATCGACACTCTGGCCACCCTCTTCCCCGGCACAGACACGCAACCCACCCCCGCCACCTGGGGCCGCGGCGAACTCGCCACCCGCACCACCGGCTCTGCCCACGGCCTGGACGACGGCACGGTGCTGGCCCGCCTGGTCCAGCGCGGCATAGCGATGGCCCGAGGCGTGGACTTCCCCAGTGACGCACCCGGCCGCCGTGCTCTGTGGCGCCAGGCCTCGGTCACCCCCGACGAGGTCTCCAGCACCGTGCTCACCTACGGTCTACGGCCGACAGGCGCCACCTGGCAGGAAGCGGCCCTGCGTCAACGCGCCGACCACCGCCTGGAGGCGCATGTAACACTGCGCGAACTCCGCGCCCTGCACCTCACGTTCCCCCCACGCACGTGTGTCCATGTCTGCGAGAACCCGCGCGTGGTGGAGGCCGCCGCGGACACCGCCTGCACCGCGCCCCTGATCTGCACCTCAGGCAGTGCCGCGACCGTGGTCCTTACCCTGCTGGACGCGCTGTCGGCGGCCGGCTGTGTCTTCGCCTACCACGGTGACTTCGACTGGCCGGGCATCGCGCTCGCCAACCGCGTCATCGGGCGGTACCAGGCGGAACCGTGGCGCATGGCGGCGGCAGACTACGAATACCTTGCGACACGCGCGCAGTTGCAGGGCACGCCGTCGCTTTCCCTCACCGGCCCATCGATCGAGGCGGCCTGGGATGCCGAACTGGCCCCGACTATGGATGCCTTGGGTATCGCCCTGCATGAGGAGGCCGCCCTGGATCTACTGCTCGGCGATCTCCAGGAATCTTGAGCAACCGCGACAAAGCACCCTCCGCCTACGCCACCCTTGAGGCAGCACATCAAGCGCACCAGGGGAGTTGAGCGGAATGGACGCGGAAGGCCTCACCGAGGCGAGGCTCCAGGAGTTGGCCGGCGCTCGTTCGTTCGCGCGTGGGCTCGGATACCGCGACGCCGTCTCGGCAGTGGAGGTCGGTGACGGCTGGATCACAGCAACCGTCCACGGAACCGAGCCGTACCTGGTGGAGCTGACACTCGAGGATCCCGTCGGACTCTCCGGCGAATGCGACTGCCCCTACGGCCAGGAAGGCAACTTCTGCAAACACCTGGTCGCCCTCGGGCTGACGGTACTCGCGCAGCGGGAGAGCCTGCCGCGACAGCGCAAGGCCGCCCGGCGCCGAGGGCAGGACCTCGATGAGTGGCTGTCCGCCCTGTCCAGGGACGAGTTGCTCGCGCTGGTGCGGGAGCAGATCGGCGAGGACCGCAAGTTGCGGAGCCGCCTTGAGTTGCGGGCTTCGAGCGCACGCGGGGATGTGGCCGGGGTCCGGTCCCGCATCCGTGAGCTCCTGGACATCGGCCCGTTCGCCCGCTACGGGTACGTCGAGTATGCCGACGCCCATGCCTACGCCGACCAGGCCGGGCAGGCGGTGTCCGCGATCGTCGCGCTCTCTCGCTCAGGCCGGGCCGCCGAGGCGATCGACGCGGCGCGGGAGGCGATGCGGTTGCTGGCCGACGCTGTGGACAGCGTGGACGACTCCGACGGCGGGCTCGGTCAGGTCGGTGACGCGCTCGCCGACGCCCACCTCGAAGCGTGCCGTGCGGCACGGCCGGACTCGGAGGAGCTCGCGCGCTGGCTGGTCGCTCACGCGCTCGGCGCATTCGATGACGGCCTCATCGACATCGACCCACTCGACTACGAGGACATCCTCGGCGGACAGGGCATGTCCACCCTGCGTGAGCTGGCGACCAAGGCGTGGCGGAGCAAGCGCAAGGGCTGGGCGGAGAAGGCATTGATGGAGCGCCTGGCCAAGGCGGGCGGCGACATCGAGACGGTGATTGCCGTGTACGCGGCCGACCTTGCGGCGAGCGGCCACACACACCTGCTCATCGCCGGCGAACTGGACGGCGCGGGGCGCACCGAGGAAGCGCTGGACTGGGCGGAACGCGGCATCCGGGACACGCGCGACCTCGCCACCGTGGACACCGCCCTCGTCGACTACCTCTGCGACCGCTACGCGCGAGCGGCACGGCTGTGCGACGCCGTTGATCTGCGCCGTGACCACTTCCGCGCCCGCCTTACGCTGCTCACGTACCGGCAGTTGCGCGCCGCCGCTGAGGCGGCCGACTGCTGGCCGACTGAGCGCGAAGAGGCGCTCACCCTGCTGCGCGCCGACGCCGAAGGACAGCGTCACGGCGGCCGAGTCCTCATCGACGCCCTGCTCGACGACAAGGACCTCGACGCAGCCTGGCAGGCCGCCACCGAAGTCGGCGCCGACGACCGGCAGTGGCTCCTCCTCGCCGACCAGGCGCGGGCCGACCGTCCCGCCGACGCGCTCGGCGTCTACCTGCGCCTGGCCGAACCGCTCACCCAGCAGACCGGCAACACGGTCTACGAGCGGCTCGTCAGTCTGCTCCTGAGCATCCGCGACTGCCACCGACGCCTGGGTACGGAGGACGAGTTCGCCGCCCACGTCCAGGCTCTGCGCGCCGCCCACCGACGCAAGCGCAATCTGATGCGGCTCATGGAGCAGCAGGGGATGTGAGTCCGGGCCCATGCCATGACGGCCTGGTGACCCGACGGCGGCCTCGCCTGGACGCCCGAGCACGCCGCCCGCGGCGAGGCCGACGCCCGGATCAGACCCGCGTAGGTGGTCCTACTCAACCGGTGCGGCGACCGGTGGCCTCCCCAGCGATCGCTCCCGCACCCGCGCCAGATGCCCGGCGAAGACCTCCCGGGTGTCCGGGGTCAGTGTCCGCAGGGCCACCAGGGCCGTGATCACGACATCGCAGAGTTCCGCCTGGACGTCGTCCCAGGTGTGCGTGACGCCCTTGCGCGGGTTCTGGCCGGTCGCCCCGATCACCGCCTCGGCGACCTCGCCGACCTCCTCGGACAGCTTCAGCATGCGCAGGAGCATGGCTTCGCGGCCGTCGAGCGGGCGGTTGGCCTCCAGCCAGGACCACAGCTCGTCGATGCCGGACCAAAGGTCGGGAGGGGTGGTGGCCCGTTCGGGAGGCGTGGCCTGTTCAGTCATGTGAGCAGGGTTTCATGGCACGCCAGGGGCCTACCGCGAGAACTCCTGCTCGAACAAGGCCACCTGCTCGCCCTCCCGCTCCTCCCGCAGCCGCTTGTTGCGCATGCCCACGACCACCGCGGTGCCGGCGGCCGTCGCCGCGAACGCCGCCGGGACCATCCAGCCCCGGTCGACGACATGGCCGAGCGCGTGGTCCAGGGAGAGCCGGCCGGGGCCGGTGACCGCCAGGCCCAGGGCGGCCAGGCCCAGGGTCGCCGCGTACTCGTAGCCGCCGCTCGCGTTGAAGAAGCCGTTCGGGGTGTGCACCGCGGCGGCGCCCGCCATCGCGCCGCCGGCCGCGGCGCCCGCCGCCGGGGTGGCCAGGCCGAGCGCCAGCAGCGTGCCGCCGCCCGCCTCGGCGAGCCCGGCCATCGTGGCGTTGACCCGGCCGGGCCGGTACCCCACGGACTCCATGAACTTGCCGGTGCCCTCGATGCCACCCCCGCCGAACCAGCCGAACAGCTTCTGCGCGCCGTGCGCGGCGAGCACCCCGCCGGCACCCAGCCGGAGCAGCAGCAGGCCCAGATCACGTCGGTCGTAAGCGCTCACGATGTCTCCCGTGGCAGTCGGCGGCAACAGTCCCCACCCGCGCCTCCACCGTCGCACCGGTCGCGCCCGGCGGGCCTGCCCGGGCCGCCGTTCGGGTGGCGGGGTGCCGGGAGCGGTGTGAGTCTGCCGTCATGACGATCCAACCGAAGAATCTCAGCGACCCGGTCGTCCGGGACTTCGTGACCGCCGTCAACCAGCACGACCGGGACGCCTTCATGGCCCTGCTCGCCCCGGACGCGACCATGGCGGACGACGGCTCCGACCGGGACCTCGGCGACTGGGTCGACCGGGAGATCTTCCAGTCCCGCGGGCACCTGGAGGTCGACCGCGAGTCCGACGGCGGCCACGCCCTCATCGCCCGCTACCGCAACGACACCTGGGGCGAGATGCGCACCCGGTGGCGCTTCGAGGTCGACGACAGCGGCCGGATCAGCCGCTTCGAGACCGGGCAGGCGTAGCGCTCGTACGACCCCTTGCCTCGTACGACCGACCCCTTGCGCTGAAGTGCGCTCCAACTCCTAGCGTCTGCCGTCATGGAGACGAACTTCAGGACCCTGGGCCGCAGCGGCATCGACGTCAGCGCGCTCGGCTTCGGCTGCTGGGCCATCGGCGGTGAGTGGACCGACCCGCACGGGCTGCCCCTCGGCTGGGGCCGGGTCGACGACGAGGAGTCCGTACGGGCCGTCCGGCGCGCCCTCGACCTCGGTGTGACCTTCTTCGACACCGCCGACACCTACGGCACCGGGCACAGCGAGCGCGTCCTGGGCCGTGCGCTGGGCAAGCGCCGGGCCGATGCCGTCGTCGCCACCAAGTGGGGCAACGTCTTCGACGAGGAGGCCCGCACCCTCACCGGCGCCGACGACTCCGCGGCGTACGCGCGCCGGGCCCTGACCGCGTCACTGCGGCGCCTGGACACCGACTACGTCGACCTGTACCAGCTGCACCTGTCGGAGGCCGATCCCGAACGCGCCGCCGAACTCCGGGAGGTGTGCGAGGAGTTCGTGCGGGAAGGGCTCGTCCGGGCCTACGCCTGGAGCACCGACGATCCGGCCCGCGCCGCGGTGTTCGCGAAGGGCGCGCACTGTACGGCCGTACAGCACAGGCTCAACGTGCTCCAGGACGCCCCCGAGATGCTGGCGCTGTGCGCGGAGTCGAACCTGGCGAGCATCAACCGCAGTCCGCTCGCCATGGGGTTGCTGACGGGCAGGCGCGCCGCCGGGCAGGCGCTGGACGCCGGGGACATCCGCAGCGCGCCGCCCGCCTGGCTGCCCGGGTTCTCGGCGGAGGGCGCCGACCCCGGGTGGCTGAAGCGGGTCGACGCGCTCCGGGAGATCCTCACCAGCGGCGGCCGTACGCTCGCCCAGGGCGCCCTCGCCTGGATCTGGGCGCGCAGCCCGCACACGGTGCCGATCCCCGGGTTCCGTACGGTCGCGCAGGCCGAGGAGAACGCGGGGGCCCTCGCCCAGGGGCCGCTCACCGGGGAGCAGTTGGCGGAAGTCGACGGCATCCTGGGGCGCTGAGCCGCCCCCCGGCGTATCCGGCAGCCGTCCACGGCGCGGAGTGCACCCCCGCGGTCCCGCGCGAGGCCCACCCCCAACCCGCGCCGTGGGACGGCTGCCGTTCCCCCCTCGGTGTGGTCCGGCGGAAGCTCTCCACTCCAAGTGTGAAGCTCTTGTGGAGGCGATTTGAGCATAGGGCGCCGACCGGCCGCAATCGGGCGGACGCTCGAATTCCGCATGTGTACGTTGTGAAGGCCGGGGCCTAGCCGCGGCCCACGTACGGCATGGCCGTCGCCAGGACGGTCGCGAACTGCACGTTCGCCTCCAGCGGCAGCTCCGCCATGTGCCGGACCGTGCGCGCCACATCGGCCACGTCCATCACCGGCTCGGGCGCGACCTCGCCGTTGGCCTGGAGCGCGCCGGTCTGCATGCGGGCCGTCATGTCGGTCGCCGCGTTGCCGATGTCGATCTGTCCCACCGCGATGTTGTACGGCCGCCCGTCCAGCGACAGCGACTTGGTCAGGCCCGTCAGCGCGTGCTTGGTCGCCGTGTAGGCGACGGAGTGCGGACGGGGGGTATGGGCGGAGATCGAGCCGTTGTTGATGATCCGGCCGCCCTGCGGGTCCTGCTCCTTCATCTGCCGGTACGCCGCCTGCGCGCACAGGAACGCCCCGTTGAGGTTGGTGTCCACCACGTGCCGCCAGGCGTCGTAGGGCAGCTCCTCCACCGGCACCCCGCCGGGCCCGAACGTCCCGGCGTTGTTGAACAGCAGGTCGACCCGCCCGAACCGGTCCACCGCCGCGGCGAACAGCGCGGCCACGTCCTCCGGCCGCGACACGTCCGTGCGTACGGCGAGGGCGGCGCCCTCGGGGGCCAGGGCCGCCGTCTCCTCCAGTGTTGCGATGCGGCGGCCGGCCAGCGCCACCGACCAGCCCGCGCGCAGCAGCTCCACGGCGACCGCGCGTCCGATGCCGGAACCCGCCCCGGTCACCACGGCGGTCCTCGGCTTGCCCGTTTGCTTCGCATTCATGGGCCCGCAGCCTAGGCGAGGGTCCGCCATCCGGACCTCATCTGTCCGCCATCCGGGTGTTGTGTACGCGCCAATCGTGAGTCGTCCCCGGCCACTCCAATGCGGGGTGCATTCATTCGCCAGGGGAGGACCGGATGACACTCGAAGCAGACTCGTCACAGCACGACCCCGAACTCCGCGCCGCCGCTCGCCATTTGGGCCGGCGCCGCTTCCTCACGGTCACCGGCGCGGCCGCCGCGCTCGCCTTCGCGGTGAACCTGCCGACGGCCGGTGTCGCCGGCGCCGCCGAACTCGACGCCGCCCGGATCACCGACGACCCCTTCACGCTCGGCGTCGCCTCCGGCGACCCGCTGCCCGGCTCCGTCCTGCTGTGGACCCGGCTCGCACCCGCCCCCTACCAGCCCGACGGCGGCCTGCCCGCCGAGCGCGTCACCGTGCACTGGGAGCTGGCCCGCGACGAGAACTTCCGCCGCACCGTCAGACGCGGCACCGCCACCGCCCACCCCGAGTTCCACCACACGGTCCACGTCGAGGTGAACCACCTGGACCCGGACCGCGTCCTCTACTACCGCTTCCGCGTCGGCAAGTGGATCTCCGAGACCGGCCGCACCCGCACCGCCCCCGGCCTCGGCGCCCACAGCTCCGGGCTCAAGCTCGCCGCGGTCTCCTGCCAGGCGTACCACGACGGCTACTTCACCCCGTACGGCCATCTCGCCGCCGACGACGTCGACGTCGTCTTCCACCTCGGCGACTACCTCTACGAGTACGCGGTCAGCTCCGTCGGCGGCGCCCGCAACTACACCGACCGCACCCTGCCCGCGCTCTTCAACCGCGAGACGGTCACGCTGGAGGACTACCGCCTGCGCTACGCCCTCTACAAGTCCGACCCCGACCTGCGCGCCGCGCACGCCGCGCACCCCTTCGTCGTCACCTGGGACGACCACGAGACCGAGAACAACTACGCCGACGACACCCCCGAGAACAGCGTCCCGCCGGAGGAGTTCCTGCTGCGCCGGGCCTCCGCCTACCGCGCCTACTGGGAGAACCAGCCGCTGCGCCGCCCGCAGCTGCCCGAGGGCCCCGACATGCAGCTGTACCGGCGGCTGCACTGGGGCCGGCTCGCCCAGTTCGACGTGCTCGACACCCGGCAGTACCGCAGCAACCAGGCCCAGGGCGACGGCGCCAAGGTGCCCGGGCCCGAGGTCGACGACCCGGCGCGCACCATGACCGGCCAGACGCAGGAA
Source organism: Streptomyces sp. NPDC002784 (assembly GCF_053592135.1). Classification (NCBI taxonomy): domain Bacteria; kingdom Bacillati; phylum Actinomycetota; class Actinomycetes; order Kitasatosporales; family Streptomycetaceae; genus Streptomyces; species Streptomyces sp. NPDC002784. The sequence goes on from NZ_JBSFVD010000011.1 coordinate 7,972, forward strand.
CGGTGGCTGCTGGACGGCTGGCAGCGGTCGCGAGCGGTGTGGAACGTCGTCCCGCAGCAGGTCGTCTTCTCGCAGCGCAAGTTCGACCTGACCGAGCCGTCCCGGGTCTCGATGGACGCCTGGGACGGCTACCGCGCCTCCCGCCGCCGGGTCCTGGACGGCGCCGAGGCCGCCGGGGTGGAGAACCTGATGGTGCTCACCGGCGATGTGCACGTCGGGTACGCCTTCGACATCAAGGACGACTTCGACGACCCGGCCTCGCGGGTGCGGGGCACCGAGATCGTGGCGACCTCGATCGCCAGCGGCCGGGACGGCGCCGACCGGCCCGCCAACTGGGACACCTACATGACCGCCAACCCGCACCTGAAGTTCTACAACGGCCGGCGCGGCTATGTGACCGTCGCGCTGGACGAGCGGCGGGCGCGGGCGGACTTCAAGACGGTGCCGTACGTGACCACGCCGGGGGCGCCGGTCACGACGGCCGCGTCCTTCGTCACCGAGGCGGGGGAGCCGGGGCTCAGGCCGGCGTGAGCACGGGCGCGCCGGGCTCGCCCTCGATCCCCCCGTTCGCGCCGTTCGCGCCGTTCGCGCCGGTCGCGCCGGTCTCGCTCGGGTAGCGGACGCCGACGCGGTCCCGGATCGCGTCGAGCGTCCGCATCACGGCGAGGGTGCCGTCCAGCGGGACGAGCGGGGACTCGGTCTCCCCGGCCCGCAGGGCGCGCATCACCTCGGTGGCCTCGTGGCGCAGGCTGTTGCGGGGGCCGTCGGCCGGGTCGGCGGCGAACTCCTCGGGGTCGCGGCCGTCCCGGTGCAGCACGAAGTGGTCCGGGAAGAAGAAGCCGGAGGGGATGTCGATCCGGCCGAGCGAGCCGGTGACCGACGCAGAGGTCGCCGTACCGCCGACAATGGAGCAGTGCACCGAAGCGAGAGCACCGCTCTCCCAGGAGAGCAGTGCTCCGGTCTGGAGATCGACGCCCTCGTCGGAGAGCACCGCTCTCGCGACGACGTCCGAGGGCTCCCCGAGCAGCAACTGCGCGAACGACACCGGGTACACCCCGAGATCGAGCAGCGCGCCCCCGCCCTGGAGCGGGTCGCGCAGGCGGTGCGAGGGCGGGAAGGGCCCGGCGAGCCCGAAGTCGGCCTGCACACTGCGCACTTCACCGACCGCCCCGTCGTCGACGAGTGCCTTCACCTTCCTGACCAGCGGATTGCAGTACATCCACATCGCCTCCATCAGGAAGCTCCCGCGCGCCCGGGCGAGGGCGACCAGCTCCTCCGCCTCGCGCGCGTTCAGCGTGAACGCCTTCTCGCACAGCACGTTCCGGCCGGCCTCCAGACACAGCCCGGCGGCCACCCGGTGCGCCGAGTGCGGGGTGGCGACGTAGACGACGTCGACGTCCTCGTCCGCCGCGAGCGCGGCCCAGTCGCCGTACGCCCGCGCGATCCCGAAGCGCTCCGCGAACGCGTCCGCCGACGCCTGCGACCGCGAGGCCACCGCCACGACCTCCGCGTCCGGCAGGTCGACCAGATCCGCCGTGAACGCGGCCGCGATCCCGCCGGTCGCCAGGATCCCCCAGCGCACCTTCTGCTCCGTCATCCCCGAACCCCACCCTTGCTGTCGTGACCCTCGGCACTGTGTTCGAGCTGAGAGCATAGGTGTCGTATCGCGAGGAGAGGGAGGGCACATGCCCGACAGCGGGGCGTCCAGGGCATCCATACCGAACGAGACGCAGGCGGCCGTACCGAAGACGGAACCGGCCGCCCGCGCCATGCGGCGCACCGGACTGCTCGTCACCTTCGTCCTCGGCGGCCTGACCGCCACGCCCCCGCTGGCCATGGACATGTACCTCCCGGCCCTCCCGCAGGTCACCGGCGCTCTGAACGCGCCCGCCGCCACCGTCCAGCTCACCCTCACCGCCTGCCTGGCCGGTATGGCGCTCGGCCAGCTCGTGGTCGGCCCGATGAGCGACCGATGGGGCCGCCGGCGCCCGCTGCTCATCGGCCTCGCCGTCTACGTCGTCGCCACCGCCCTGTGCGCGCTCGCGCCCACCGTCGAGGCCCTGGTCGCCTTCCGGCTGGCGCAGGGTCTCGCGGGCGCGGCCGGGATCGTGATCGCGCGCGCGGTCGTCCGCGACCTCTACGACGGCATCGCGATGGCCCGCTTCTTCTCCACGCTCATGCTGATCTCCGGGGTCGCGCCGATCATCGCGCCGCTGATCGGCGGCCAGATCCTGCGGGTGACGGACTGGCGGGGCGTGTTCGTCGTCCTGACGGTGGTCGGGGCGCTGCTCGCGGGGCTGGTGTGGGCGCGGCTGCCGGAGACGCTGGCGCCCGCCGACCGCCACGAGGGAGGCGTGGGCGAGGCGCTGCGCTCGATGCGGGGGCTGCTGGCGGACCGGGCCTTCGCGGGCTACATGCTGACCGGCGGGTTCTCCTTCGCGGCGCTGTTCGCGTACATCGCCGCGTCGCCGTTCGTGATCCAGGAGATCTACGGTGCCTCGCCGCAGACCTTCAGCCTGCTGTTCGGCCTGAACTCGGTCGGGCTGGTCATCGTCGGCCAGATCAACGGCAAGGTGCTGGTGGGCCGGGTCAGCCTGGACGCGGTGCTGACGGCCGGTCTGGGCGTGGTGGTGCTGGCGGCGAGCGCGCTGCTGCTGATGTCGACGGGGGTGTTCGGCGAGGTGGGCCTGGCGCCGGTCGCCGCGGCGCTGTTCGTCCTGATGTCGGCCATGGGCGTGACCCTGCCCAACACCCAGACCCTCGCGCTGCTGCGGACGAAGCAGTCGGCGGGTTCGGCGTCGGCGCTGCTGGGTACGTCGTCGTTTCTGATCGGCGCGGTGGTCTCCCCGTTGGTAGGGGTCGCCGGGGAGGACACCGCGGTCCCGATGGCCGTCGTCCAACTGGCCGCCGCACTGGTGGCGTCGGCCTGCTTCGTGGGAATGTGCCGTCCCTGGCACCGGCGGACGAGCGGTCAGGGGCGTGCGAGCGTGGAGGGAGCGGGGAGCTGAGCGCACCGAGACTGCGCGGCGACACACCGGAGCGGGCGGGGCTCGACCCGGCGGAACTCGGCCGTCTCGTCGACGATGTCCGGGCCCTCACCACGGGTGAGCGGCCCTGGGCGGCGGGCGCGGTGGTGATCGCCGGACGGGGCCCCTGCGTCGCCGTGGAAGCGGCGGCGGGCTGGGCGGTCCGCTATGCCTCCTACGACCCCGAGACGGACACGGGCGTGGAGCTGCCGCCCGCCGCCCGGGTACCGATGACCGTGACGACGCCCTTCGACCTCGCGTCGCTCACCAAGGTGTTCACCGCGGTCGCGGCGGTGCAGCAGATCGAGCGGGGCACGCTCGGCATCGACGCGGAGGTGGGCGCGTATCTGCCCGACTTCCGCGGGGCGGCGCGGTTCGGGGTGACGGTACGGCAGCTGCTGACGCACACCTCCGGGCTGCGGCCCGAACTTCCGCTGTACTCCTGCGCGGACGACGCGGAGAGGCTGGCGCGGCTGCAGGCGGAGGTGCCGGTGGGGGTGCCGGGGACGTACTGCTACTCGGATCTCAACCCGCTGGTGCTGCAGCACGTGCTGGAGCGGATCACCGGGCGTGGCCTGGACGTGCTGATCCACGACGGCATCACCCGGCCGCTCGGGATGACGGCGACGCGTTTCGGCCCCTGCCCCGGCGCGGCGGCGACGGAGTACCAGCGGCGGCCGTGGGCGAAGGTGGACCGCGGGATGCTGCGGGGAGTGGTGCACGACGAGAACGCGTGGGCGCTGGGCGGGGTGGCCGGGCATGCGGGGCTGTTCTCGACGGCCCGCGATCTGGCGGTGTTCTGCCGGGCGCTGCTCGCGGGCGGTTCGTACGGTCCCGCGCGCATCCTCGGCCCGGACTTCGTGGAACTGCTGCTGACGCCGCCCGGGTTGGGGTTCGCGCTCGATCAGGCGGGGTTCATGGGGGAGCTGGCGGGGCGGGGGGCGGCGGGGCACACCGGCTTCACGGGGACGATGCTGGTGCTGGACCGGGCCACGGACACGTTCCTGGTCCTGCTGGCCAACACGGTGCACCCCAGGCGCCGGCCCGCGGACAGCCGCCCCCGGGCGGCGGCGGGGACACGGGTGGCTCGGGCGGTACGGGAACGCTGACGCGGGGGCGCGGGGGCGCGGGGGCGCGGGGATACGGGGATACGGGGTACGGGGGTACGGCAGCGGTGCCGGGGGCTTTCCTCGCCCCCGCCGCCCCTACCCGTCCCATCCTCCAGGGGCTGCACCCCTTCGCCCCCGCCGCAGGGGGCTCTGCCCCCTGGACCCCCGCTCCTCAAGCGCCGGAGGGGCTGGATTTCCCGCGGCCTTCCCGAGATTAGAATCGGTGGGTGAACCACCCCGCTGCCCCGGCCGATACCCTGCGTGCCGCTCTCGCCGGTCTGCTCGACGGGCTCCCGCCCCGGCAGGCCGCCGCTGCCGTTGAGCGGCTGATCGCCAGTTATCGCGGGGCCACCCCTACCCACGCCCCGATCCTCCGGGACCGCGCCGACGTCGTCGCGTACGCCGCCTACCGCATGCCCGCCACCTTCGAGGCGGTGCACGCCGCGGTGGAGGCACTCGCCGAGGCCGCGCCCGAGTGGGTTCCGGCGAGCCACATCGATGTCGGGGGCGGCACCGGTGCCGCGACCTGGGCCGTCAGCGCGACCTGGCCCGCCGAGCGGAGCGTCACCGTGCTGGACTGGGCCGAGCCCGCCCTCGCCCTCGGCCGGGAGATCGCCGCCGCCAACCCGGCCCTGCGCGACGTCCGCTGGCAGCGCTCTCGTATCGGATCAGCGCTCTCCATCGAGAGCACCGATCTCGTCACCATCTCCTACGTCCTCAACGAGCTAGCGGAAGCCGATCGCGCCACCCTCGTCGACACCGCCGCCTCCGCCGCCCAGGCCGTCGTCATCGTCGAACCCGGCACCCCCGACGGCTACACCCGGCTCATCGAGGCCCGGCAGCGGCTCATCGCGGCCGGTTTCCGGATCGCCGCCCCCTGCCCCCACAGCGCCGCCTGCCCCATCGTCCCCGGCACCGACTGGTGCCACTTCTCGACGAGGGTCAGCCGCTCCTCCCTGCACCGCCAGATCAAGGGCGGCTCCCTCGCCTACGAGGACGAGAAGTTCGCCTACGTCGCCGCCACCCGCTTCCCGGCCACCCCCGCCCCCTCCCGCGTCGTCCGCAAGCCCCAGATCCGCAAGGGCCAGGTCCTCCTCGACCTGTGCGAAACGGACCCCGCCCTCACCCGCACCACGGTCACCAAACGCCACGGCGACCTCTACAAGGCGGCCCGGGACGCGGCCTGGGGCGACCCCTGGCCCCCGGCCGACGACGCCTAACAGCTCCAGCTCCGGCTCTGGCGGCTCCGGCTCCCGCTCCGGCGAGACGCTGCGTCTTGTCTACCTGGTAAGTTCGAACCATGGCCAAGAACCTCGCCCCCGACTCCACCCGCCGCAGTGAGAAGTCCCGCCGGGCCATCTACGACGCCGCCCTCGCCCTCGTCGGGGAGGTCGGGTACCCCAAGACCACCATCGAGGGGATCGCCGCCCGCGCCGGGGTCGGCAAGCAGACCATCTACCGCTGGTGGTCCTCCAAGGCCGAGGTGCTCATGGAGGCGTTCCTCGACCTGGGCGAGCAGGCGAACCGGGAGGCCGGGCAGGAGCCGTACAGCATCCCCGACACCGGCGACCTCGCCGCCGATCTCAAGGCCGTGCTCCGCGCCACCGTCGACGAGCTCAAGGACCCCCGCTTCGAGGTGCCCTCCCGTGCGCTCGCCGCCGAGGGCGTCGTCAACGAACAGCTCGGGCGCGCGTTCGTCGCCAAGCTCCTCGAACCCTCGCTGCAGCTTTACGTCGAGCGCCTGCGCTCCGCCCAGGACGCCGGGGACGTCCGCCCGGACGTCGATCCGCGCATCGCCCTGGAACTGTTCGTCTCACCTCTCGCGCAGCGGTGGCTGCAGTACACCGGGCCCATCTCCCACGAGTACACCGACACCCTCGTCGACTACGCCCTCCACGGCATCGCCCCCCGCTGAACCACCTGCTGAACTCCCCGCTGAGCCGCCCGCTCGGCCGCCCGCGCGAGCCGCCCCGGCGCATCCGTGATCACCCCGTCGCAGCCCAGCGCCAGCACCCGGTCCCGCTGGGCCGGCGTCACCACCGTGTGCGCCCACACCCGGGGGATCCCGGACCGCACCGCCCGCCGCAGATCCCCGTCCCGGGCCCGGTGGTCCACGTCCAGCACATCCACGTACGACCGCCAGCGAGCGGGGCGGTCCGTGCGCAGCTGGCGGGCCGAGCGCCACAGCTGCGTCACCAGGCCCAGCCGGTCCGCCCGCCACGCCACCTTCGGGTCGTTCGTGTTCACCAGCACCGAGCGGGTCAGGTCCCGGGCGCGGATCAGCCGGGCCAGCCGGTCCAGGGCCGCCGGGTCCTTCGCCTCCAGCATCAGCACGATCCGGCCGCCGAACCGGTCCAGCACCTCCGCCACCGTCGGCGGCCGCTCCGGACGCCAGCGGCCCGGCAGGGACGGCGCCGGACGCAGCCGTACCGCCCGCCAGTCGCCGGCGTCCAGGGACCGCACCGCCCCGGACCGGCCCGTCGTGCGCCGCAGGGTCGGGTCGTGCAGGACCACCGGAGTCCCGTCGCGCAGCAGGCGCGTGTCGAAGTCCAGGACGTGGGCCGTCCCGCGCCGGTACGCCGCCATCAGCCCCGACATGCTGTTCTCGGGGACCTCACGGGCGCCGCCGCGATGGGCGACGTACGTGATGCGGGGGAGCGCGTCGACGGTCAGCGGGGCCGGGCCCCACTCCAGCGGGGCCGGGGAGATCAGGGAGGCCGTGCACGCCACGGTCGCGGTCAGTGCGGTCCAGGTGACCATGGCGACACCGTAGGGGCGTAAATCCCGCCAAAGCGTGCAATGACACTCGATCCCGGGCCTCGCCCCACCTACCCCTGTTGTCGGCTACGGCCCCCCGGAGCGCACGATGGTGGGACGATAAGGCATGCTGTGTCGCACGACGGCGAGGCGAGGAGATAGATGAGCGCGGAGTTCGGCGACCGAGGCCCTCAGAGCAAACTCTCCCGGTGGCTGCGCGGCCGCCGCCCCCAGCAGACCACCGGCGACGGCGGTCGTGAGGCCCTGCTGCTCGCCGCCGCCTCGGCGGGACTGCCGCTCGCGCCCGCCGCCTACCCGGCGCCCGGCTACCGCTGCTCCTGCGACCGCGTCGGCTGTCCGACCCCCGCCCAGCACCCCGTGTCGTTCGCCTGGCAGACGCAGTCCACCACCGAACGCTCCCAGATCGAGCGCTGGGCCCGCCACCAGCCGCAGGCCAACTTCATCACCGCCACCGGCATGGTCCACGACGTCCTGGACGTCCCCCTGGAAGCGGGCCGCGAGGCCCTCGGCCGGCTCCTCGACGCCGGTATCGAGGTCGGCCCCGTCGCCGAGAGCGACGCCGGCCGCATGCTCTTCTTCACCCTCACCCGCGGCACCCCCGAGGACGAGGACGAGTGGTGGCCCTGCGAGCTGGACTGCCACCCCGAGACGATGGACGAGCATCCGGGTCTACGGTGGCACTGCCGCGGTTCGTACGTCCTGGTGCCGCCCGCCCGCCTGACCGGCGACGACCAGCACGTGCGCTGGGTGCGCGGGCCCGAGCATCCGCTGCCGGATCCGCTCACCCTGCTGGAGGTCCTCACCGACGTCGGCACCCGCCACGCCGACCAGGACTCCGGCCCCGCGCAGCCCGCCTGGCCCTCGCGCCGCTGACCCGAAGAGCGCCGGCGCTACTCGCCCTTGGCGCCCGTCAGACCCTCGATCCGGCCCAGCACCGACACGTTGCCCGTGCCCTTCACCGGGTCCAGCGCCACCTCGTTCGAGACGAACTCCATCGTCAGTGACTGCTTGATCTCGCCCTTCGTCAGGGCCTGTACGTCCTTGTTGGGGGTGGGCACCGAGGTGCCCGGGGCGGCCGTCTGCTTCTGGTAGTGGTGCGTGGTGAAGAACACCAGCGCCCCGCCGTCCGTCGTGCGCAGCGCCAGCGGCCGGTAGTCGCCCTCGGTCAGCGGCTCGTCGATGTACTGCGTGACCAGACCCGGCTTCTCCGCGTTCTTCGCGCGCTTGTCCCGCCAGCCGGAGGTGTGGCTGCCGTTGGCGAAGATGGCCCCGCCGCCCTTGAGATAGGTCGTGTACGACGAGCTCAAGTCGCCGGGTGCGACGGCCAGTTCGGTGGAGTTCGGGTCCACCGCCTCGGCCCAGCCGTCCTTGTCGAGTTTGAACTCCGGCATCTCGTCGGGCGCCACCAGCGTCAAGTAGGCGGCCTCCCACGGGTCTTCGAGAGCGCCCCGGGTGAACACCAGCAGCCAGCGGGAGTCGCCGCCGCGGTTGGCCCGGACGTCGGCCAGGAACCAGCGTGGCCAGCCCGGCTTCTTGGGGATGGTGAACTCGGCGTCGGTGAACTCCAGTGGGGAGTGGCCGGGGTTGCCGTCGGGGTTGTTGGCCCGGCCCGCCTTCAGCCGCGCCTCGTCGATGTCGCCGAGGGCGCCGGTGACATGGTCGGCGTCCAGGGAGCTGTCGTACGCCTTGTCGGCGGCGTTGTACGCGGCGGTGAAGTCCTTCAGCGCCTTTGCGGCCTCGGCCCGGGTGGCGGTGGGGATCAACTCCCGTTCCCCGTGCACCACGACGCACCCGCTCGCCGTCAACGACAAAGCGGTCACGGAGGCTGCTATCAGCACCCTCCGGTCAAGCCTGCGGAGCCTTCGAGGGCTGCGATCCCTGCTCATCGGGTCCTTTCGCCTTCCCCATCCCGGAGGCGAACCCTACCGGGCGACCAGCCCCCAGGAAGCGGGGGCTCGTGATGTTTCAATTCCCCCGTGACTGATTACGACGTGCTCCGGGTCTTCTGCGGGCCGCGCGGTGGATACGGCAATGAGCTGGGCGTGGTCCGCGAGGGCTCGGTGCTGCCGGAGCCGGAGGAACGGCAGGCGTTCGCGGCGAAACTCGGGTTCAGCGAGACGGTGTTCGTCGATGATCCCGAGCGCGGGGTCATCGACATCTACACGCCCAGCGTCCGCTTGCCGTTCGCGGGGTATCCCTGCGTCGGCGCGGCCTGGCTGCTGGACGTGCCGGAACTGGTGACGCCGGCGGGGGTGGTCGGTGCCCGGCAGGACGGGGAGTTCTGCTGGATCGAGGCCCGGCCGGAGTGGGCGCCGGCGCGCACCCTGCGGCAGTACGCGTCCGCCGCCGAGGTCGACGCGCTGGTGGTGCCCGCCCCTGGGGAGTGGCTCTACGCCTGGGCGTGGGAGGACGAGGCGGCGGGCCGGGTCCGTGCGCGCGGCTTTCCCGGCCGGGGCGACGGGATCGAGGAGGACGAGGCCACCGGCGCGGCGGCGCTGCTGCTGACGGAACGGCTGGGCCGCGCCCTGAACATCACCCAGGGCGCGGGCTCCCAGCTGCTCACGGCCCCGCAGCCGGGTGGCTGGGTGGAGCTGGGGGGCCGGGTCGTCCTGGAACGCTGACCGGGGTTCACGCCGACAGCGGGAACTCCTCGCCCAGCGCCCGGAAGACCGCCGTGTTCAAGGCGAACGCCCGCTTGCACTCGGCCACCACGCGCTGCTTCTCCAGGTCGTCCGCCCGGACCGCGTCCAGCAGTTCCCGGTAGCCCCGCTTGAAGGCGGCCGGGTTGGTGATCTCCTCGAAGACGTAGAAGCGGACGCCGTCGCCCTTCTTCTCGAAGCCCCAGGTCCGCTCCGCCTTGTCGCGGATGATCTGGCCGCCGGAGAGGTCGCCGAGGTAGCGGGTGTAGTGGTGGGCGATATAGCCCGCCGGCCACTCCCGGGCGCACTCGCGCACCCGGTCCGCGTACGCCCGCGTCGCCGGCAGCGCCGACGCGCCCGCCCGCCACTCGGGACCCCGCAGATGCGCCAGGTCCTTCTCCAGCGCGCGCAGCCGGAACAGCTCCGGCTGGATGAACGGCCCCGCCACCGGATCGGACGCCAGCCCTCCGGCCTCGCTCTCGAGTGCGTCGTAGACGAACCACAGCTGCTCGGTGTAGCGCGCATAGGCGTCGACGCCGAGGCGTCCGCCGAGCAGGTCGCTCATGAACGTCGAGGTCTCCGCCTCCACGTGCTGCTCGTGCGAAGCGGTGCGGATGACTGTCGAGAAGGAGTCCATACCGCGCATCCTCCAAGTAAGGCTTACCTAAGTCAATAGGTTGCCGACGCGCTGTCGGTAAAAGCGTACAAGAAAAAACCCGCCCCCAGCAGGGGCGGGTTCCAGGGCCGCTACGGCAGCGTGAGGATCTCCGCGCCGGTCTCCGTCACCACCAGCGTGTGCTCGAACTGTGCCGTCCGCTTGCGGTCCTTCGTCACGACCGTCCAGCCGTCGTCCCACATGTCGTACTCGTGCGTGCCCAGCGTCAGCATCGGCTCGATCGTGAAGGTCATCCCGGGCTGGATGACCGTCGTCGCGTGCGGACTGTCGTAGTGCGGGATGATCAGGCCGGAGTGGAAGGACGAGTTGATGCCGTGGCCGGTGAAGTCGCGGACCACGCCGTAGCCGAAGCGCTTGGCGTACGACTCGATGACCCGGCCGATGACATTGATCTGGCGGCCCGGCTTGACCGCCTTGATGGCGCGGTTCAGGGACTCACGGGTGCGCTCCACCAGCAGGCGGCTCTCCTCGTCCACCTCCCCGACCAGGTACGTCGCGTTGTTGTCGCCGTGCACCCCGCCGATGTACGCCGTCACGTCGAGGTTGACGATGTCGCCGTCGCGCAGCACCGTGGAGTCCGGGATGCCGTGGCAGATCACCTCGTTGAGGCTGGTGCACAGCGACTTCGGGAAGCCCCGGTAGCCGAGCGTCGACGGGTAGGCGCCGTGGTCGCACATGTACTCGTGCGCCACCTTGTCCAGTTCGTCGGTGGTGACCCCGGGCGCGATCAGCTTCGCCGCCTCGGCCATCGCCCGCGCGGCGATCCGGCCGGCGACACGCATCGCCTCCACGGTCTCCGGAGTCTGCACCTCCGGACCCGAGTACGGCGTCGGCGCGGGCTTGCCGACGTACTCGGGACGGCGGATGTTTCCGGGTACGGAACGGGTGGGAGACAGCTCCCCTGGTACGAGCAGCGACTGGCCAGACATGCCAGCGAGTCTAACGAGCCGCCGTGGGGGAACATGTCCGTGGCGAGAGGAGCTGGTCATGGCCTTGTTCAAGAAGCGCACCGCCGGAAAGCCGGGCGAGTGGTACTACTGCCTGGAGCACAAGAAGGTCGAGGAGGGTCCGGACTGCCCCGGCAAGGACCGCTTCGGTCCGTACGCCTCCCGCAGGGAGGCCGAGCACGCGATGGAGACCGCCCGCGAGCGCAACGTCCAGTGGGAGAACGACCCCAACTGGCACGACGCCCCCAAGGGCGCCGACGACACCTGATCAGGACTCGGCCGGAGCCGACGCCCGGGCCGCCGTGCGCTGTTCACGCACGCTCTTCGCGTGCTCGCTCGTTCGGGCGTCGTACGTCATCAGCTTCGGCAGGCACAGCGCCAGCAGCCCCACCGCCCCGGCGCACAGCAGACCACCGGACCACACCGACGCCCGCACGCCCCACCACGCGGCGAAACCGCCCGCCCTGACCTGGCCGAGCGTCGGCCCGACCGAGTACGACAGCAACTCGATCCCGGCGAGCCGCCCCCGCAGCTCGTCCGGGATGGTCTGGTTCCACATCACTCCGCGGAAGATCCCGCTGACCATGTCGCAGCCGCCCGCCACGGTCAGGAACAGCAGCACCAGCCAGACATTGCCCACGACCCCGGCGGCCGCGATCGCCACACCCCACAGCGCGGCCGCCAGCACCACCATCCGCCCGTGCCGATGGATCCGCCCGGTCCAGCCACTGGTCACGCTCACCAGCAGCGACCCCAGTGGCAGCGCCGCGTACATCAGCCCGAGCGCCCACTCCGCGCGCAGCTCGTCCGCCAGGAACGGCAGCAGCGCCAGCGGCATCGCCAGGAACATCGCGGCCAGGTCGATGGCATAGGTGCCGAGGAGTTCCTTGCGGCTCCACGCGTACCGGGCGCCCTCGGCGATGGCCTTCAGCGACGGCTTCGCGGCCTCGTGCGCGGCGGGGGAGGAGGCGAGCGGAAGGATCAGTACGACCGAGACGACGAAGGTCAGCAGGTCGGCGGCGTAGGCCCAGCCCAGCCCCGCGTACGCCACGACCACACCCGCCACCGCCGGGCCCGCGACCCCGCCGACCGTCCAGCGCAGCGCGTTCAGGGAGGCGGCGGCCGGGAGGTGGTCATGCGCCACGATCCGCGGCCACAGCGAGTCCAGCGCCGGGCGCTGCACGGACACCAGCGCCGAGGAGAGGGCCGCCACGACATACAGCGGCCATACGGCGGGCTCCGGCAGCAGGGCGTTCACCAGCAGCGCCGCGCTCAGCACACCCTGGCCCGCCTCGGTCCAGATGATCAGGCCGCGCTTGTCGAGCGAGTCGGCGAGCGCCCCGCCGTACAGGCCGAAGACGATCAGCGGGATCACCTCCACCGCACCGATCGCCCCGACCGCCGCCGCGGAGCCGGTCAGCTCCTTGACCTGCACCGGCAGCGCCACGAACGTCAGAAAGCTGCCGAAGCCGGAGACCAGCCCCGACAGCCACAGCCGCCGGAAGTCGGCGGAGGCCCGCCAGGGGGACAGATCGGGAAGGAAGGAACTCACGAGAGGCCATGCTCGGCAGGGAGGAGGGAGCGGGGCAACTTCTTTTCGCCGCGTCGGTCACCAGCGCGCCGGTGGTGGTGCCGTCAACTGGTCCGCCAGGGCCGACAAGCGGTCGCGGAAGCGACGGCGGGCCCGGGGGGAGGGGACGGAGTTCTCCCCGGCCGCCGCGCTCACCAGGTGCTGCACCGTGTCCAGGTCCAGATCCGTGGCCTCGGGCACCGCGAGCGACTCGTGCGCCATCGTCGTCAGGTCGCCGTTGCCGTTGCCGTCGCTGTCGCTCAGTGCCAGGACCGTCGCCCCGGCCCGCCGAGCGTCGTGCACCCGCTCCAGCAATCCCGCGTCCGGCCCCTGCGGCGACACCACCAGCAGCGTCTCCCCGCGCCGCGCCGCCGCGAGCCGCCCCAGCCCGACCGCAAGATGCGCCGGATCCTCGGCGCGCGCGTCATGCCGTACCAGCGTCGGCGTCAGTTCCGGCGTGCCCGACCACGCGGCCTCGTCCACCAGATGCGCCGCGAGATGCCACGGCTCGTACTCCGGCGTCCCGACCAGCAACAGCCCCCCGCCGTGCGAGACCACCGAACCCCGCAGCACACCCGCGAACCTCCGCGTGGCCCCCAACCACTCGGTCCCGGCGAGCACTTCACGCAGCAGCGCGACCCGTACGGCGTCCATGACCCCGCATCCTGCCGCACCGGGCCACCCGGGACCGGCAGTTCACCCCGAATTCCCCCAACCTGGGGATGCCGTACGACATGTCGGCATCTTCCGGCGGGTGCCCGTGACGCGGCTCACCTGATCCCGGCCCCGGCCGAGGGGGCGTCGGCGCGGACGTACAGTCGGGCCATGACCTCTACCGACAGTGCTGCACAGAAGGCCCCCGCCAAGGACCCCTGGGACCTTCCCGATGTCTCCGGGCTCGTCGTCGGCGTGCTCGGCGGGACCGGGCCGCAGGGCAAGGGCCTGGCCTACCGGCTCGCCAAGGCCGGCCAGAAGGTGATCATCGGTTCCCGTGCGGCGGACCGCGCGCGGACGGCCGCCGAGGAACTCGGGCACGGTGTCGAGGGCGCCGACAACGCCGAGTGCGCCCGCCGCAGCGACATCGTGATCGTCGCCGTGCCGTGGGAGGGCCACGGCAAGACCCTGGAGTCGCTGCGCGAGGAACTCACCGGGAAGCTGGTCGTCGACTGCGTCAACCCGCTCGGCTTCGACAAGCAGGGCGCCTACGCGCTGAAGCCGGAGGAGGGCAGCGCCGCCGAGCAGGCCGCGGCCCTGCTGCCGGACTCCCGGGTCACGGCCGCCTTCCACCATCTGTCGGCGGTGCTGCTCCAGGACCCCGCGATCGAAGAGATCGACACCGATGTGATGGTCCTCGGCGAGGCGCGCGCGGACGTGGAGACCGTCCAGGCGCTGGCCGGCCGCATCCCCGGCATGCGCGGCATCTTCGCCGGGCGGCTGCGCAACGCCCACCAGGTCGAGTCCCTGGTCGCCAACCTGATCTCCGTCAACCGGCGCTACAAGGCGCACGCGGGGCTCCGCATCACGGACGTATGAGGGGATGGGGGACACTGGAGGCCGTCGTACCGCAGTGTCCCCCCGACAGGAGCCCCCCGCATGCCCCGCCTCGCCCTCTACGCCCTGATCGTCTGCCTCCTCGCGGTGGCCGCCGCGGTCGTCTCCTTCGTGCAGGGCAGCTTCCTGGGGATCGTCTGGGTGCTGCTGGCGGGGCTGTCGTCCAACATGTGCTGGTACTACCTGAAGCGCCAGAAGGCCGCGGCCTACCAGAACCGGTAGAGGTCCCAGCCGAGCGCCGTCTCCAGCTCGCTCACCCCGAGGGCGCGCAGCACCGCGTCGACCAGGTCGAAGAACCCGCTGTTGACCGCGGGCAGCCACAGCAGCGCGAACACGAACAGCAGCCCGAACGGCGCGAACGGCTCCACCTGGCGCCGGACGTTGTACGGCAGCCAGGGCTCGATGACGCCGTAGCCGTCCAGGCCCGGGACCGGCAGGAAGTTCAGGATCGCCGCCGTGACCTGGAGCAGGGCGAGGAAGGCGAGCGCGACCCGGAAGTGGTCGGGCACGCCGTCCAGCGCGCCGAGCCAGAAGGGTGCCGTGCACACGGCCGCGAACAGCAGGTTCGTGAGCGGGCCCGCCGCCGAGATCAGGCTGTGCCGCCACCGCCCCGGGATCCGGCCGCGCTCGATGAAGACGGCACCGCCGGGCAGACCGATCCCGCCCATGATCACGAAGAGGACGGGCAGCACGATGCTCAGCAGGGCGTGCGTGTACTTCAGAGGGTTCAGCGTGAGGTAGCCCTTCGTGCCGACCGTGATGTCACCGCTGTGCAGGGCGGTGCGGGCGTGGGCGTACTCGTGCAGGCACAGGGAGACGATCCAGGCCGCCGTCACGAACAGGAACACGGCGAGCCCCGGCTGCTCGGCGAACCCGGTCCAGGTGGCCCAGCCGGTCACCGCCGTGACAGCGAGGATCCCCACGAAGACGGGGCTCATCCGCCGGTCGCTGTGGCGGGTGGTGATGGCGGTCATGCGGCTCCCTGAACTGGTCGGCAGGCGGTGTGCTGCCGCCCGACGGTACCGGGCGCACCGGGAAAACGTCTCGCGGGCCGACCTTGGTTCCGGAGAAGGTGGGGGGATGGGGATCTGGCACGTGTTCTACGCGGACTGGCAGATGGAGTGCTGCGGCACGCCGTTCTCCGTCGGCGACGAGGTGAGCTGGCCGCTGCTGCTCAACGACTCCGGGGACGTCCTGGGCGGCGACTGGGACGACGAGCCGGCGAAGGTCGTCGGGGAGGTGGCGGACCTGGAGGGCATCCGGGTCCTCCGGGAGGAGACGGGACTGACCGTGGCCCTGCACGAGGACCCCGTCGACGTCATGCCACCGGAGGCCCTCGGCGAGGAGCGGCCCGGCGACTGGGTCCGCCTGGCCGGACTGCTCACGGTGGAACGGCACGGCGGCGAGTGGCCCGAGGCCCGGGGGCGGGTGCGGGCCCTCCGGGTGGTGAGCCAGGAGTACGCCGAGACCGACCCCGGCTCGCGCACCTGGCACCCGGTGCCGGGCACACGCTCACTGCGCCCGGCGGAGACCTGCCCGAAGTGGTTCACCGACCTTGACCCACCCACCCCGGGCCGGGGGCGGAGAGAGGCGGGAGCACTGGTGACCTTGGAGATCCCGGACCGCCGGTGACCCCCGAGATCCCGGCCCCCCGAGCCCGCCCCGCGCTCACCCCCCGCCCTCCGGAGACAATGGACCCCGTGCGCTATCGCATCCTCGGTACTACTCAGGCCCTTCGCCCCGACGGCGCCCCCCTCCCGGTCGGTGGGGCGCGGTTGCGGGCGTTGCTCAGTGTGTTGGCTCTGCGGGGCGGACGGGCCGTGCCCGTGCAGGTGCTCGTGGACGAGGTGTGGGGCGCGGATCCGCCCGCCGACGCCGCGGGGGCGTTGCAGGCGCTCGTCGGGCGGCTGCGCCGGGTGCTCGGTGCCGAGGCCGTCGAATCCGTCGAGGGCGGGTACCGGCTGGCCGCCGGCCCCGACGACATCGACCTGCACCGTTTCGAACGGCTCACCGCCGACGGCATCCGCGCCCTCGCCGACGGCGACCCCGCCAAGGCCGCCGGCGTCCTCGACGACGCCCTCGCCCTGTGGCGCGGCCCCGTCCTCGCCGACCTCCCCGACCGCACCGCCGAGGCCGCCCGCTGGGAGACCCGGCGCCTGGACGCCCTGCGCGCCCGGCACACCGCCGCCCTCGCCCTCGGCCAGGCCGAGACCGCGCTGCCGGAACTGACCGCGCTGTGCGACACCCATCCGCTCGACGAGCCGCTGCAGGCACTGCGCCTGCGCGCGCTGCGCGACACCGGCCGAGCCGCCGAGGCACTGGCCGCCTACGACGACGTACGACAGCTGCTGGCCGAGCAGCTGGGATCCGACCCGGGGGCCGAACTGCGGGAACTGCACGCCGAGTTGCTGAAACCGGCGGCTCCGGCCACGCCCGGCAACCTGCGCGCCCGGCTCACCTCCTTCGTCGGCCGGGAAGCCGACATCGAGGCCATCCGCGGAGACCTCGGCCGCGCCCGGCTGGTCACGCTGCTCGGACCCGGCGGCGCCGGCAAGACCCGGCTGTCGCAGGAGGCCGCGGAAACGCTCCGGGACACCGCCCGCGACGGGATCTGGCTGGCCGAGCTGGCACCCGTCGACGACCCGGCCGCCGTACCGGAGACGGTGCTGACCGCCGTGGGCGCCCGCGAGACCGTGCTGTACGGCGCCGGTGCCGAGGAGTTCCGCAGCGCCGTCGCCGACCGGCACGACGACCCGCTCGACCGGCTGGTGGAGCACTGCGCCCGGCGCCGCATGCTGATCGTCCTCGACAACTGCGAGCATGTCGTCGACGCCGCCGCCAGGCTCGCGGACCACCTGCTGGCCCGCTGTCCCGGCCTGACCGTCCTGGCCACCAGCCGTGAACCCCTCGGCGTACCGGGCGAGGTGCTGCGGCCGGTGGAGCCGCTGCCGCAGCCGTACGCGCTACGGCTGTTCGCCGACCGCGGGGCCGCCGCCCGGCCCGGGTTCAGCGTCGACGACGACCCCGATGCCTGCGCCGAGATCTGCCGCCGCCTCGACGGACTGCCCCTGGCCATCGAACTCGCCGCCGCCCGGCTGCGGATGCTCACCCCCCGCCAGATCGCCGACCGGCTCGACGACCGCTTCCGGCTGCTCACCTCCGGCAGCCGGACCGTGCTGCCCCGCCAGCAGACCCTCAGGGCCGTCGTCGACTGGTCCTGGGACCTGCTCGACGAGGACGAACGCGCGGTCCTGAGCCGGCTGTCCGTCTTTGCCGGCGGCTGCGATCTGCCCGCCGCCGAGGCCGTGTGCGGACCGGCCGCCCTCGGCGCGCTCGGCTCCCTCGTCGACAAGTCCCTGGTGGTGGCCGCCCCTTCGGGCGACGGCGCCATGCGCTACCGGCTGCTGGAGACCGTCGCCGAGTACGCGGGCGAGCGCCTGGACGAGGCCGGGAACCGGTCCCGCGCCGAGCGCGCGCATCTGACGTACTACCGCGAACTCGCCCGCACCACCGACCCGTTGCTGCGCGGCCCGCGCCAACTGGAGGCCGTGGAACGGCTCCAGCGGGAGTACGAGAACCTGCGCACCGCCCTGCGGCACGCCGTCGCCGAACGCGACGAGCAGGAGGCGGTGACCCTGGTGCTGTCACTGGCCTGGTACTGGCAGATGCGCGACCTCAGGATCGAGGCCCGCGGCTGGTGCGCGGAGGTGATGACGCTCGGCCCCGACCCCTTCGCCGAGCCCGTGCGCCGGGCGGAGCCGGTCTGGCGGCGCGTCACCGCCGAGCCGCCCCCGTACACCGGCGAGGTGCTGGCCGAGGCGCGGCGCGGGGTCCATCTGGCCCATCTCGCCTGCATGGACACCGAGATCGCCGCCTGGCAGAACCCGGCCGCCCAGCAGAAGCTGCGCACCATCGCCGAGGTCTACGAGCCCGGCCTGCCGCAGACCTGCCGCAGCCCCGGCCTGCTCGCGATCTTCGCCGTGATGCTCACCGGCGACATCGGCCGGGTCGGCACGATCCTCGACGCCGCCGTGGAGACCTGCCGCCGCACCCCCGGCTACGACTGGGAACTGGCCGCCACCCTGCAGATGCGGGCCAATCTCCTCGCCCACCGCCCCGTCCGCGCGGCGGCCGCCGCCCAGGACGCCGACGAGTCGCTGGCCATCTACCGGCGGCTCGGTGACGCCTGGGGCAGCGCCGAGGCGCTGGCGGCGCGCGGCGAGGCCCGCGAGCGCAAGGGCGCCTTCCTGGAGGCCGCCGCCGACTACGAGGCGGCCGTCGAACACGCCCGCCGCCTCGGCGCGCACGCCCAGGAGGCCGTCCTCTCCGCCCGGCTGGCCGGAGCGCTGCTGGAGGGCGGGCAGCCCGAGGAGGGCGAACGCCTGCTGCGGGAGGTCATCGACGGACTGGACGGCGGGCACAGCGAGGCGATGCCGTTCAGCCGGGTCATCCTCGCCGGCTGGCTCAGCATCACCGGCCGTACCGCCGAGGCGCGCGAGCAGATGCGGCTGCTGCGCGAGGACTTCGGCCTCGCGCAGTTCCATGTCTTCGACGCGTTCATCCTCAGCGGGGAGGCCTGGCTGGACGCCTCCGACGGGCTCCACGACCAGGCCCGGGAGAAGCTGCGGCGCGCCCTGGAGCAGGCGGACGATCCGCTGTCGCAGGCGATGGCCCCGCAGTTGGTCTCGGGGTGCCTGGTCATCGCCGCCGTGGCGCTGGCCCCGAGCGCCCCGCTCGACGCGGCCCGCTGTCTCGGGGCCGCCGAGGCGCTGTGGCCGCCGGGGCACCGGAACTCCACGCTGGAACGCGAGTGCCGGGACCGGGCGGTGGCCGCGGTGCGCGCGGTCCTCGACGACGAGGCGTACGAGGCCGGGTGCGCCGAGGGCGGCGACCTCACCGCGAAGGAGGCCGCCGCCCTGGTGTGACCGTCAGGTCTTGGTGCGGAACTTGTGGATGGCGATCGGCGCCATGACCGCGGTGAGCAGGACCGACCAGCCGAGCGTCAGCCACAGGTCGTGGGCGACCGGACCGCCGTTCATCAGCCCGCGGGCCGCGTCGGCGAGGGCGGACAGCGGGTTGTAGTCGGTGAAGTTCTGCAGCCAGCCCGGCATCGACTCGGTCGGCGCGAAGATCGACGAGCCGAACTGGAGCGGCATCAGCACCAGGAAGCCCATCGCCTGCACGGACTGGGCGTTCTTCATCACCACGCCGAGGGTGAGGAAGACCCACATCAGCGCCGAGCCGAACGCCACGGACAGGGCCACCGAGGCGAGCAGTCCGGCCCAGCTGGTGATGTCGAACCCCACGAGCAGGGCCACGATCATCAGGACGGCGGTGGCGAACAGCATCCGCAGCAGCTCTACGGCGATCTTCGCGAACAGCACCGAGCCGCGGCCGATCGGCAGCGACCGGAAGCGGTCCATGACACCGGTGTTGAAGTCCTGGTTGAAGCCGGTGCCCACCCCCTGCGCCATGGTCATGCCCATCATGGCGAGCATGCCCGGCACGACGTACTGCACGTACGCCTCCTGCCCGCCGCCCAGGGACTGCCCGATGGAGCCGCCGAAGACGTACACGAACAGCAGGGTGAAGACGATCGGGAAGAGCACGGCGTCGGCCATCGACTCCGGGTCCTGCCGGATCCAGAGCAGATTGCGCCGGACGAGCGCGCCGGTGTGCCGGAGGTGGCCGCGCACCGGGATGCGGGCGTCGGCCGTGGTGACGGTGGTGGCGCTCATACGGCGACCTCCTCGCGGTTGTCGGTGGGTACGGCGTCCTGCGGGGCACTGGCGCGGTGGCCGGTGAGGGACAGGAACACCTCGTCGAGGCTGGGCAGTTCGGTGGTGACGGAGGAGAGCGTGACGCCCCGTGCGGTCACCGCGCCGACGACGGCGGTGAGCTGCTCGTCGCTGAGGATCGGCACCAGCAGGGCGCCGCGGTCGGCGTCGACGGTGGTGGTGGCGAGCCCGGTGATGCCGAGGCCGTCGAGGTGGGAGGCGAGCGGCCGCAGCTGCAGCGGATCGGCCGGCCGGACGCGCAGGGTCCGGCCGCCGACCTTCGCCTTCAGCTCCTCGATGCCGCCCTTGGCGATGACCTTGCCCCGGTCGACGACCGTCAGCTCGTCGGCGAGCTGCTCGGCCTCCTCCATGTACTGGGTGGTCAGCAGCACGGTGACGCCGTCGCCGACCATGGTCTTGACCTCGGCCCAGACCTCGTTGCGGGTACGGGGATCGAGCCCGGTGGTCGGCTCGTCCAGATACAGCACGGCCGGATGCCCGATCATCGAGGCGGCGAGGTCGAGGCGCCGGCGCATACCGCCGGAGTAGGTGGCGGCGGGCCGCTTCCCGGCGTCGGTCAGCGAGAACCGCTCCAGCAGCTCGTCGGCCCGCGCGCGGGCGTCCCGCCGGGACAGGTCGAGCAGCCGCCCGATGAGGTACAGGTTCTCCCAGCCCGGCAGCTTCTCGTCCACGGAGGCGTACTGCCCGGTCAGCCCGATCACCCGGCGCAGCTGCCGGGGCTGCCGCACGACGTCGTATCCGGCGACCGTGGCCTGCCCGGAGTCGGGCGCGAGCAGGGTGGACAGGATCCGCACGAGGGTGGTCTTCCCGGCCCCGTTGGGCCCGAGCACCCCCATCACGGTCCCCTCCCGCACCTCCAGATCCACCCCGTCCAGCGCCTTGGTCTCGCCGTAGTGCTTGACCAGTCCCCGCACGGTGACGGCACGCCCGGCGCCGCCCTTCACATCGATTCGCGTCATGCCCCCAACCTGCCAACCCCCACCGACAAACCACCGACAGGCGACCGACGGGCGCCTACAGGCTGCCGACAAGCGCCCCGTCAGGACCGCACGGTCTCCGTCCCCTGCGGCAGGTGCCCGGCGATCAGGCGCTCGGGGGTGGAGAGGGGGACGCGGTGGCGGTCCACCGCGTAGGCCGTGCCTGCCACGCCGAGGCCCAGGACGGCCAGGGCGGCACCCGTGAGGGCGGGGGAGGTGACGCCGAGGCCCGCTGTCAGGGCCAGGCCGCCGATCCAGGCGCCGCCGGCGTTGGCCAGGTTGAAGGCGGCCTGGTTGGCGGAGGAGGCCAGGGAGGGGGCCGCCGACGCCTTCTGGCCCAGTATTCCTGGAGGTTACGCCCGGGTGACCAGCGGCTTTTACGAGGCGGTTGTGTCGACCTTCACACGCGCGGCCACCGGAAGGTGATCGCTCCCGGTCTCCGGCAGCGTCCAGGAGGTGATCGGCTCGATGCCCTTCACCAGGATCTGGTCGATCCGCGCCATCGGGAACGACGCCGGCCAGCTGAACCCGAATCCGGTGCCCGCGGCGCCCTGCGTGGAGCGCATCTGGGAGGTGACGGCGTTCAGCGCGCGGTCGTTCATCGTGCCGTTGAGGTCCCCGAGCAGCACACTGCGGGGCAGCTCCTCGGCGGCGATGGCCTCGCCCAGCGCGTCCGCGCTCTTGTCGCGCTGCCGGGCGGTGAACCCGGCCTCCAGCTTCACCCGCACCGACGGCAGGTGGGCGACGTACACCGCGATCTCCCCGGACGGCGTGCTGACGGCCGCGCGCATGGCCCGGGTCCACCCCAGCTTGATGTCCACGGCCTTCACCCCGCTCAGCGGGTACTTGCTCCACAGCCCGACCGTGCCCTGCACCGAGTGGTACTTGTACGTCGACGCCAGTGCCTCCTCGTACACCGGCACCGCGCTCGCGGTCAGCTCCTCCAGCGCCACCACGTCCGCGCCGGAGGCGGCCACCCCACGGGCGGTGCCCGACGGGTCGGTGTTGTCGGCGTTGACGTTGTGCGTGGCGATCGTGAGGTCGCCGCCGGGGGAGGTCTTGTCGGTGAGCAGCCCGCCGAAGAGGTTCAGCCACACCACCGCGGGCAGCACCACCGCGATCAGCGCGGTCGCGGACTTGCGCAGCAGGGCCACCAGCACCAGCAGCGGGACGAGCACGCCGATCCAGGGCAGGAAGGTCTCGATGAGGCTGCCCAGGTTGCCGATGGCGTTCGGGATCTGCGCGTGCAGCAGCATGACCAGGGCGAGCAGCACCGCGAACACGGCCGTGACGATGCCCCGGCGCCAGATCCGGGGATCACCGCGCCAGCCGGCCACCAGTCTTCCCAGCAGACGCCGGAACCGGTTTCCCCGGCGCTCGGGTCCCGAGCCGCCGCTGTCCGTCTCCGTCATGTACGCCTGCTGCGCCATACCGTCGCCTCACTGCCTGCCGTGCACACCTTCAACCCCCGCTCTTACGACCCTAGGGGATGATCGGTTCTCTTCCTGCCGTCCCATGACGGCCGTACGGGCACGAGGACGTACAAGTCGGCTCCCGGAGTTCCGGGTACGCCGGTGGAAAGCGCGCTCTGTGACGAAACGCGCACATCCGCTACGCGGGAGGCGAACTGACGGACGGTGAGCTGACGGGCCGCAGCCCTTCCAGCAGGGTGTCGACGATCTGTTCGGGCAGCCCGTCCGGCAGGTCCGCGTCCGGGCGCATCACGGACCGCAGCAGCATGGGGCCCACGAACAGGTCGTTGAGCAGCTCCACGTCGACGTCCTTGCGGAGTTCCCCGTCGCGCTGGCCGCGGCGCAGCACCTCGATGCCGAGCCGGCGCCGGGGGGCGACGACGAGGGCGTGGTACGCCGCCCAGATCTTGGGGCTGCTCTTCATCTGGGCGTGCACGTTGTGCAGGATCGCCGAGGAGCGGCTGACCAGTCCGCGTCGGCGCAGCGACTCCAGCAGCACGACGAGGTCGTCGCGCATGGAGGTGCCGGGCAGCTCGGGGTCGGGGGGCTCGGCGGCGCGTACGACGTCGACGAAGAGCTCCTCCTTGCCGCGCCAGCGCCGGTAGATGGTGGCCTTGCCGACACCGGCGGTACGGGCGATCCGCTCGATGGAGAGCTCCGCGAGCGGTACGCCCTCCTCCAGCAGCCGCATCACGCCCTCGATGATGGCGCGCTCCACGGCCTCGCTGCGCGGGCGGCCCCGGACCGGTCCGGGCTGGCTGTCGGCGACTGTCACGTGTGCGTCCCTTCTGTGGTCCGGGGATTCTCCCTCAGCACAGGCCCGGAGTCCCGCCCGGCCTCATGACAGCACCGGAGTTCCCTGCGGCCCTGGACCCGGGTCGGGGTTTCCGGCGGCCCCTGGACCGGGCTGGAGTTCCCCGCGGCCTCCGGACCGGACTGGAGTTCCCTGCGGCCCCTGGACCCGGGCCGGGGTTCCCCGCGGCCCCGGGGCCGGGCCGTAGTTCCCTCGGCCAGTGGACCGGCCCGGCGTTCCCCCCGGCCTGAGGACCGGCCCTCCGCGCTGGCGGCGCTGCGGAACGCGGCGCGGCTGAGCCGGCGGGAGATCGGGCAGCTGCGGGCGGTCATTTCGGGCGCCGGCGCGGCCGGGGGCGCTGTCGCCAAGATGCTGGTCGACCCGCCCAGCCTGAGGACCAGGCCGGGGTTCCGCCCGGCCTCTGGACCGGCCTCCGGTTCCCCCGGCCTGAGGACCGCCCCGGAGTCCCCCGGCCTCTGGACCGGCCCCCAGTTCCGCCCGGCCTGAGGACCGCCCCGGAGTCCCCTCGGCCTCAGGACCGCTCCCCAGTCCGCCCCGGCAGGAACAGTGCCACCACCACCGCTCCGACCACCGCCACCGCCGCGCCGCCCAGGGCCGTGACGTGCATGGCGTGCAGGAAGGCGTCGTTGGCCCGGTCGACCAGGGGCTGCCCCTCGGGGCCGAGCCGTGCCGCGGCCGCGAGGGTCGACTCGATGGACTCGCCCGCGGTGTGCCGCAAATCGGCCGGCACCGCGCCGAGGTCGTCCTCGATCGAGGAGCGGTACGCCGTGGAGAGCACCGAGCCGAGGACCGCGATCCCGAGGGCGCCGCCGACCTGGCGGAAGGTGTTGCTGAGCGCGGAGGCGGAACCGGCCTTCTCCCGGGGCAGGGTCTGCATGATCACGACGCTGACCGGCGTCATGATGTGCGCCATGCCGGTGCCCATGAGGAAGAAGATCACCTCAAGGATCCAGATCGGCGTGTCCGCGTCCAGCGTGGCGAACGCGGCCAGCGTCGCCGCGATCAGCGCCATGCCCGCGGTGGTGGTGGCCCGGTTGCCGAAGCGGTCCACGAGGAGGCGGGCGCGCGGCGCGAACAGCAGCTGCGCGACGGCCAGCGGCAGCAACAGCAGGCCGGTCTCCAGCGGCGAGTAGCCGCGCACGCTCTGGGTGTAGAAGACGGAGAAGAACGTCACGCCCATCAGCGCGAAGAAGACCAGCGCGATGGCGGCGATCGCGGCCGAGAAGACCTTGTCGCGGAAGTAGCCGACGTCGATCGACGGGTGGTCGCTGCGCTTCTCGAACACCACGAAGGCGACCAGGAACGCCAGCCCCGCCCCGATCGTCGACACCACGGTGACATCGGTGAAGTCGGCCAGCTCGCCGCCCCGGATGATGCCGTAGACCAGCAGGACCAGGCCGGCGACGGACAGGACCACGCCGACCGGGTCGACGCGGCCGGGGTCCGGGTCGCGGGAGTCGGGAACCAGCCAGATCATCAGCGCGACGGCGACCAGCACGATGGGGACGTTGATGAGGAACACCGAGCCCCACCAGAAGTGGTCGAGCAGCACGCCGCCGGTGATCGGGCCGATGGCGATGGCCAGACCCACCCCGCCCGCCCAGATGCCGATGGCCTTGGGCTGCTCCTCGCGCTCGAAGACGTTCATCAGGACGGCGAGGGTGGCCGGCATGACGAAGGCGGCGCCGAGGCCCATCACCGCCCGGTAGGCGATGAGCTCGCCCGGCGATCCGGCGAACGCGGCGAGCGCGGAGCCGATGCCGAAGACGGCGAGCCCGCCCAGCAGGATCCGCTTGCGCCCGAGCCGGTCACCGAGCAGACCGGCGCTGAACAGCAGCCCCGCGAAGACCAGGGTGTAGGCGTTGATGGCCCACTCCAGCTCGCTCTGGGTGGCGCCGAGGCCGGTCGGGGCGGGGGTCGAGATCGTCTTGACGGCGACGTTCAGGATCGAGTTGTCCAGCACGATGATCAGCAGGCTCAGCATGAGCACGCCGAGGATGGCCCAGCGGCGCCGGTGCACCGCTTCCGGTATCCGGGGTACAGGGGGAGCGGAGACAGTCATGCCGTCCAGGGTAGGCGATTTGCAATACGGATCCGTCTCGTATCGTAATTCTCTTACCCGGCTCTCACCCCCGGCTCTCACCCCCGGCTCTCACCCCCGGCTCTCACCCCCGGCTCTCACCCCCGGTTCTCACCCCCGGTTCTCACCCCCGGTTCTCACCCCCGGTTCTCACCCCCGGTTCTCACCCCCGGTTCTCACCCCCGGTTCTCACCCCCGGCTCTCACCCCGCTCGAGCGTGACCGGGGTCCCCCTAGCCGCGCCTGGCACGAGGTGCCACCATGGAGGTGGTCCGGGGACGCCGTCAGGGCGCCTCGAGATGACGTAAGGAGCCGTTGCCATGACGCAGCTCTCGGCTGCCCAGAACTCACCCTCCGGCGGCAGCAAGGCGCTGTACGGGGGGAAGGGCACCCGCCGCATCACCGTCCGCGACATCGCCGCCGCCAAGGAGCGGGGCGAGAAGTGGCCCATGCTCACCGCTTACGACGCGATGACCGCGTCCGTCTTCGACGAGGCGGGCATCCCGGTCATGCTGGTCGGGGACTCGGCGGGCAACTGCCACCTCGGCTACGAGACCACCGTACCCGTCACCCTCGACGAGATGACCATGCTGTCGGCCGCCGTCGTACGCGGCACCTCACGCGCCCTGATCGTCGGCGACCTGCCCTTCGGGTCCTACCAGGAGGGCCCGGTGCAGGCGCTGCGCTCGGCGACCCGGCTGGTGAAGGAGGCCGGCGTCGGCGCGGTGAAGCTGGAGGGCGGCGAGCGCTCGCACCGCCAGATCGAGCTGCTGGTCGAGTCCGGCATCCCGGTGATGGCCCACATCGGCCTGACCCCGCAGTCCGTCAACGCCATGGGCTACCGCGTCCAGGGCCGCGGCGAGGAGGCGGCGGCCCAGCTGCTGCGCGACGCCAAGGCCGTCCAGGACGCGGGCGCCTTCGCGGTCGTGCTGGAACTGGTCCCGGCCGAACTCGCGGCCGAGGTCACCCGGGTCCTGCACATCCCGACGGTCGGCATCGGCGCGGGCGCCGAGACGGACGCCCAGGTCCTGGTCTGGACGGACATGATGGGCCTGACCGGCGGGCGCGTGCCGAAGTTCGTCAAGCAGTATGCCGACCTGCGCCGGGCCATGGGCGACGCGGCCAAGGCGTTCGCGGAGGACGTCGTCGGCGGGACCTTCCCGCTGGAGGAGCACTCCGTCCACTAGAGCCACAGCGGCACAGAGGCAGCCCGCCGATCTCCCCCGTCGGCGGGCTGCCGTATGTCCGTCCCTGCTTCCCCTACGCGGTCTCGCGCCAGCCGTTCGTGATCGGCAGCCGCCGGTCCTTGCCGAATCCCTTGGGGGAGATCTTCGTGCCCGGCGGGTACTGGCGGCGCTTGTACTCCGCCGTGTCCACCATGCGCAGGGTCTTGGCCACCAGAGCCGGGTCGTAGCCGGCCGCGACGATCACGTCGGCGCCGTCGTCACGGTCGACGTAGCGCTCCAGGATCGCGTCCAGGACCGGGTAGTCGGGCAGGGAGTCCGTGTCGACCTGGCCCGGGCGCAGTTCCGCGCTCGGGGGCTTGCTGATGGAGTTCTCCGGGATCGGCGGGGTCTGGCCGCGCTCGGCCGCCGCCCGGTTCCGCCACTCCGCGAGGCGGAAGACCGACGTCTTGTACACGTCCTTGATGGGGCCGTACGCGCCCACCGAGTCGCCGTACAGCGTCGAATAGCCCACCGCCAGCTCCGACTTGTTGCCCGGCGCCAGGACGATGTGGCCCTCCTGGTTGGAGATCGCCATCAGCAGGGTGCCGCGCAGCCGGGACTGGAGGTTCTCCTCCGCCAGGCCGGTCAGACCCAGGGACGTCATATAGGCGTCGAACATCGGCTCGATCGGGACCGTCCGGAAGTTCAGGCCCGTCCGCCGGGCCAGCTCCGCCGCGTCGCCCTTGGAGTGCTCGGAGGAGTACTTGGACGGCATCGAGACGCCGTACACGTTCTCCGCGCCCACCGCGTCGCAGGCGATGGCGGCCACCAGTGCCGAGTCGATGCCGCCGGACAGACCGATCAGGACCGACCGGAAGCCGTTCTTGGCCACATACGCCCGCAGGCCCACGACCAGCGCCGAGTACACCTCCTCGTCGTCCTCCAGACGGTCGGCGTAACCGCCCGCCAGCTCCGGCTCGTACGCGGGCAGCGGCTCCTCGGAGAGCACCAGGCGGTCGATCCGGAGCCCGTCGTCCACCACGCCCTCCGGGGCGTCGGCGGCGGCCGCCGGCAGGTCGAGGTCCAGCACCACACAGCCCTCCGCGAACTGCGGCGCCCGCGCGATCACCTCGCCGCTCGCGTCGACCACGATCGAGTCGCCGTCGAAGACCAGCTCGTCCTGGCCGCCGATCATGGCGAGATAGGCGGTGGTGCAGCCCGCCTCCTGGGCGCGCTTGCGGACCAGTTCGAGACGGGTGTCGTCCTTGTTGCGCTCGTACGGCGAGGCGTTGATGGAGACCAGCAGGCCGGCCCCGGCGGACCGCGCCGCGGGCACCCGGCCGCCGTCCTGCCACAGGTCCTCGCAGATGGCGAGGGCCACGTCCACGCCGTGCACCCGCACCACCGGCATGGTGTCGCCGGGCACGAAGTAGCGGAACTCGTCGAAGACGCCGTAGTTCGGCAGGTGGTGCTTGGCGAAGGTGAGCACCACCTCGCCGCCGTGCAGCACCGCCGCCGCGTTGCGCGGGGCGCCGGCCGGCTGGCCGTACTTCGGCTGGGCCGCCTCGGAGCGGTCGAGGTAGCCGACGATCACCGGCAGCTCCCCGAAGCCCTCCTCGGCGAGCCGGGCGGCCAGCGCGCGCAGGGCCGCGCGGGACGCCTCCACGAAGGAGGACCGCAGGGCCAGGTCCTCGACGGGGTACCCGGTCAGCGCCATCTCGGGGAACGCCACGAGATGCGCTCCCTGCTCGGCGGAGTGCCGGGTCCAGCGGAGGATCGACTCGGTGTTCCCGGCGAGGTCACCGACGCGCGAGTCGATCTGATTCAGGGCGAGGCGAAGTTGAGGCACGCGCCCAGTGTAATCGTCAGAGCGACGCGATGGGGTGGGAGGGGGGCCGTCCGCTCTCAGCGGGGCCTACGGCCGGGCCTTCGCGCCCCGGTCCTTCAGCATGTCCGCCATGAGCCCGATCTCCGACTCCTGACCGTTGACCATGGTCTGCGCGAGCCGCTTCTCCACGCCCACCTCGCACCGCTTCACACAGGCCTCGGCCATGTGGACGCCGCCCTTGTGGTGGTCGGTCATCAGCTGGAGGTAGAAGACCTCCGCCTGCTCGCCGCTGAGCTTGTTCAGCTTCTTCATCTCGGTGTTCGTCGCCATGCCGGGCATCAGCGCGCCGTCCTCGCCGGCGGGCATGGAACCCATGTCCATCCAGGTCATCGGCGGCTCCGCGGAGAACTTCGGCAGCTCCCACAGATCGAGCCAGCCCAGCAGCATCCCGCGCTGGTTGGCCTGCGTCTGCGCGATGTCGTACGCCAGGCGCCGCACCTCTTCGTCGTCCGTGCGGTCACGCACGATGTACGACATCTCCACGGCCTGCTGGTGGTGCACCGCCATGTCCCGCGCGAACCCCGCGTCCGCGGAGCCGGCGGCGGGGGCCGCGTCGGACCCCCCGTCCTCCGCGACGGCGTAGGTGATCGCGCCGGCCGCGACGAGCACCGCCGCCGCGGTCCCCGCGATCCAGCCGACGTGCTTCCTCACTGCGCCTTACCGCCCGTGCACGCGGCGCCCGGCTCCGGCGTCTGCTCGCCCTGGACGTACTTCTCGAAGAACTTGTCGAGGTCCGGGTCGCTCGCGCTCTTCACCGTGCGCTGCGCGCCCCACGCCGAGAGCATGATCGGCGCCTTCTGGTTCTCGTACGGGCTCATCAGCGTGTACGGCGTCTTCTTCACCTTCGCCGCGAGCGCGTCCACGTCCGCCTTCGACGCCTTGCTGGTGTACGTCACCCAGACCGCGCCGTGCTCCAGGGAGTGCACGGCGTTCTCGTTCGCCACTTCCTCGGTGTAGACGTCGCCGTTGCAGTTCTGCCAGACCGCGTTGTGGTCGCCGCCGACCGGGGGCTCGACCGGGTACTTCACCTTCTTGTCGACGTGGGTCTGGCTCAGCTTGCCGCCCTGCCAGGTGCTCACGCCGTCGGCACCGGCCACCAGGGAACCCGTGGTCTTGGAGTCGACCGAGTCGCTGTCGTCGGACTGCGACTGGACCAGGACGACACCGCCGACGACCAGGGCGGCGACGACCGTCACGCTGGCGCCGATGGTGAGCATCCGGTTGCGGCGCTCGCGGGACTGCTCGGCGCGCCGCATCTCTTCTATGCGGGCCTTGCGCGCCGCGGAGTTGCTCTTCTTGGCGGATCCCATGGCGTGATGTCCTTCTGGGGAAAAGGGACGGTCGAGTCCGCTGATCGTAATGGGGAAGCAGGGACCTCTCGAAGGGAGGTCACAGGAATGGGCCGGATCGCAACGCAATCGACAGGCACCCGACAGGTGCCCCAAGGACCATTGTGGGCCACAGCCGCCGACGGCCGGGCATTACGGATGTCGGTCCGAGCAGGCAAGATGGGCGGCAGAGCGGCGCACGCGCGGCACGCCGGGCGTTCAGACCGAGGTCGGACGGCCGATCAAGGTCGGCAACGCGCGCGAAATGCTGTTGTGGTGTGATGCTCAGGTGCCCGACCGACTTCCCGCGGTGCGCGGGGCAGGCGGCCTGACCAGCAAGGATGGGGAAGCGGAAGATGGACAAGCAGCAGGAGTTCGTGCTCCGTACGTTGGAGGAGCGCGACATCCGGTTCGTACGCCTGTGGTTCACGGACGTGCTGGGCTTCCTCAAGTCCGTCGCCGTGGCCCCGGCCGAGCTGGAGCAGGCCTTCGACGAGGGCATCGGCTTCGACGGCTCGGCCATCGAGGGCTTCGCCCGGGTCTACGAGTCCGACATGATCGCCAAGCCGGACCCCTCCACCTTCCAGGTCCTGCCCTGGCGCGCGGAGACCCCCGGCACGGCCCGGATGTTCTGCGACATCCTGATGCCCGACGGCTCCCCGTCCTTCGCGGACCCGCGCTACGTCCTCAAGCGCGCCCTCGCCCGCACCTCGGACCTGGGCTTCACCTTCTACACCCATCCCGAGATCGAGTTCTTCCTGCTGAAGGACCGCCCCCTGGACGGCTCCCGCCCCACCCCGGCCGACAACTCCGGCTACTTCGACCACACCCCGACCAACGTCGGCATGGACTTCCGCCGCCAGGCGATCACCATGCTGGAGTCGATGGGCATCTCGGTGGAGTTCTCCCACCACGAGGGCGCGCCCGGCCAGCAGGAGATCGACCTGCGCTACGCCGACGCGCTGTCCACCGCGGACAACATCATGACGTTCCGCCTGGTCATGAAGCAGGTGGCGCTGGAGCAGGGCGTGCAGGCGACCTTCATGCCCAAGCCGTTCAGCGAGCACCCCGGCTCCGGCATGCACACCCACCTCTCCCTCTTCGAGGGCGACCGCAACGCCTTCTACGAGTCGGGCTCGGAGTACCAGCTCTCCAAGGTCGGCCGCTCCTTCATCGCGGGCCTGCTCAAGCACGCCGCGGAGATCTCGGCGGTCACCAACCAGTGGGTGAACTCCTACAAGCGCATCTGGGGCGGCTCCGAGCGCACGGCCGGCGCGGGCGGCGAGGCGCCGTCGTACATCTGCTGGGGCCACAACAACCGCTCGGCCCTGGTCCGCGTGCCCATGTACAAGCCCGGCAAGACCGGCTCCGCGCGCGTGGAGGTCCGCTCCCTGGACTCCGGCGCCAACCCCTACCTGGCCTACGCCGTCCTGCTGGCCGCCGGCCTCAAGGGCATCGAGGAGGGCTACGAGCTGCCTCCGGGCGCCGAGGACGACGTCTGGGCGCTGTCCAACGCCGAGCGCCGCGCGATGGGCATCGAGCCCCTCCCGCAGAACCTCGGCGAGGCCCTGACCCTGATGGAGAACAGCGACCTGGTCGCCGAAACCCTGGGCGAACACGTCTTCGACTTCTTCCTGCGCAACAAGCGCCAGGAGTGGGAGGAGTACCGGTCCGAGGTCACGGCCTTCGAACTGCGGAAGAACCTGCCGGTGCTGTAGGCACACCTGGGCCGACGGCAGGGCGCCGTCGGCCCGAGGTGTTGTCGGGCCAGGGCCTCAGTCGCCCTGGCCGGCCTGGTCCGACAGCATCTTGTGCAGCGGTTCCGTCGCCCTGCGGCGGTACTCCTGGATCGACCAGCCGTTGCCGTCGGGGTCCTTGAAGTACATGAACGTGGCGCCGTCGTCCGGCGTGTACTGGACCGGCTCCGACACCTCCAGGCCCCGCTCCACCAGCTCCGCGTGCGCCGCCTTGATGTCCGCCACGCACAGCTGGAGGCCCTGGTAGGAACCCGGGGCGGGACGCGCGCCCGGTCCCATCTCCCAGAGGCTGTCGCCCAGCGCGATCGAGCACCCCGAGCCCGGCGGCGTCAGCTGGACGATCCGCATCCCGGGCATGACCTCCTGGTCGATGTCGACGTGGAAGCCGACCTTGTCCCGGTAGAAGTCCCGGGCCCGGTCGATGTCGCTCACGGGCAGCGGGATCACTTCGAGCGTGAAGTCCATAACTGGTCCTCCCTGGAGAATCGCCAACGAATCTGGCCGAACGGTTCACGCTCACCGAAGCGGAAAACACCGCCCCGCGCCACCGATAAGAGAAGGTTCCGTTCCCGACCGGGCTCACCCCGCCCGAGCCGAGCGCAGCGGTTAGGCTCGGGCGCGTACGACCTTGATCGGACGGGAGGCCCAGGATGACGGCGCCGGGGCGCAGGAGCAGTACCTTCACGCGGCTGCTTCGGCACGGCTTCACCGACCCGAGCGCCGCCGAGCGGCTGCTGGAGGCCCCGGAACTGGCCCCCGTGCGCGACGACCCGGTGCTGCTGGAGGCCCTCGGCGCCACCGCCGACCCCGATCTCGCCCTGCACGGCCTGGTCCGCCTGCTGGAGGCCCAGTCCGGCCGGGGCCTGCTGGACACCGTGATAGCCGCCAAGCCGCTGCGCGACCGCCTCCTCGGCGTCCTCGGCGCCTCCACCGCGCTCGCCGAACACCTCGCCCGGCACTCCGACGACTGGCGTGCCCTGGTCACCTACGAGCCCCGGGACCTGCACCCCGGCGTCGCCGAGTTCGAGCGGGGCCTGGCCGAGGCCACCGACCCGGTCTCGCTGCGGGTGGCCTACCGGCGCTGTCTGCTGTCCATCGCCGCCCGTGACGTGTGCGGCACCACCGATGTCGCCGAGTCCGCCGCGGAACTCGCCGACCTCGCCACCGCCACCCTGCGCGCCGCGCTCGCCCTCGCCCGGGCCGCCGCCCCCGACGACGCCGCCGCGTGCCGGCTCGCGGTGATCGCGATGGGCAAGTGCGGGGGCCACGAACTCAACTACGTCTCCGACGTCGACGTCATCTTCGTCGGCGAGGCGGCGGAGGGGGTCGACGAGACCAAGGCCCTCAGAGCGGCCACCAAGCTCGCCTCGCACATGATGCGGATCTGCTCGGAGACCACCGTCGAGGGCTCGATCTGGCCCGTGGACGCCAACCTGCGGCCCGAGGGGAGGAACGGCCCGCTGGTCCGTACCCTCTCCAGCCACCTCGCCTACTACCAACGCTGGGCGAAGACCTGGGAGTTCCAGGCACTGCTCAAGGCCCGCCCGGTCGCCGGTGACCTCGACCTCGGCGAGGAGTACGTCGCCGCCCTCGAACCCCTCGTCTGGAAAGCCGCCGAGCGGGAGAACTTCGTCGCCGACGTGCAGAAGATGCGGCGCCGGGTGGTCGAGAACATCCCCCTCGCCGAAGTCGACCGCCAGCTCAAGCTCGGCCCCGGCGGCCTCAGGGACGTCGAATTCGCCGTACAGCTGCTGCAGTTGGTGCACGGACGGGCCGACTCCTCCCTGCGCAGCGGCTCCACCCTGGAAGCCCTCAAGGCCCTCGCCGCCGGCGGCTACGTCGCCCGCGCCGACTTCGCCCAACTGGACGCCGCCTACCGCTTCCTGCGCTCCATGGAGCACCGCATCCAGCTCTACCGGCTGCGCCGCACCCACCTCGTCCCCGAGGACGAGGCCGATCTGCGGCGCATCGGCCGCTCGCTGGGCCTGCGCAGCGACCCGGTGGCCGAACTGAACCGCGAGTGGCGGCGGCACTCCTCCGTCGTACGGCGGCTGCACGAGAAGCTGTTCTACCGGCCGCTGCTCGACGCCGTCGCCCAACTCGCCCCCGGCGAGGCCCGGTTGAGCAGCGAGGCGGCCCGCGAGCGGCTCGTCGCGCTCGGCTACGCCGACCCGGCCGGCGCGCTGCGGCACCTGGAGGCACTGGCGTCCGGCGTCACCCGCAAGGCCGCCATCCAGCGCACCCTGCTGCCCGTCCTGCTCGGCTGGTTCGCCGACTCCGCCGACCCCGACGCGGGCCTGCTCAACTTCCGCAAGGTCTCCGACGCCCTCGGCAAGACCCCCTGGTACCTCCGGCTGCTCAGGGACGAGGGCGCGGCGGCCGAGAACCTCGCGCGGGTGCTGTCCGCCGGGCGGCTCGCCCCGGACCTGCTGATGCGCGCCCCCGAGGCGGTGGCCCTGCTCGGCGACGGTGACAGCGGCGGCCTCGCACCGCGCCCGCGCGCCCATCTGGAACAGGAGATCCTCGCCGCGGTCAACCGCGCCGACAGCGGCGCCCAGGCCGTCACCGCGGCCCGCGGCGTACGCCGCCGCGAGCTGTTCCGTACGGCCGCCTCCGACATCGTCGGCTCCTACGGCACCGAGGCCCATCCCGCCGAGGCCGACCAGGGCGCCCTGGTGGACCGGGTCGGCGCCGCCGTCTCCGACCTGACCGCGGCGACCCTGGCCGGCACCCTGCGCGCGGTCGTCCGCGAGGGCTGGGGCGACACCCTGCCCACCCGGTTCGCCGTCATCGGCATGGGCCGCTTCGGCGGCCACGAGCTGGGCTACGGCTCCGACGCGGACGTCCTGTTCGTGCACGAGCCCCGCGACGGCGTCGACGAGCACGAGGCCGCCCAGGCCGCGAACCGCGTCGTCTCCGAGATGCGCCGCCTGCTGCAGATCCCGAGCGCCGACCCGCCCCTGCTGATCGACGCCGACCTGCGCCCCGAGGGCAAGTCGGGCCCCCTGGTGCGCACCCTGAAGTCCTACGAGGCCTACTACCGCCGCTGGTCCCTCGGCTGGGAGTCCCAGGCGCTGCTGCGGGCCGAGCCGGTCGCCGGGGACGAGGACCTGGGCCGCCGCTTCGTCGAACTGATCGACCCCCTGCGCTACCCGCCGGCCGGCCTCACCGACGACGCGGTCCGCGAGATCCGCCGCCTGAAGGCCCGTATGGAGTCCGAGCGCCTCCCGCGCGGCGCCGACCCCAAGCTCCACACCAAGCTGGGACCCGGCGGGCTCTCCGACGTCGAATGGACGGTCCAGCTCCTCCAGCTGCGCCACGGCGCCACCCAGCCCGGCCTGCGCACCACCCGCACCCGGGCAGCGCTGTCCGCGGCGGCCGGAGCCGGCCTGATGCCCGCGGAGGACGCGGCCACCCTCGACGAGGCCTGGGTCCTCGCCACCCGGGTCCGCAACGCCGTGATGCTGGTCCGCGGCCGCGCCGGCGACACCTTCCCCTCGGACGCCCGGGAACTGGCCGCGGTGGGCCGCTACCTCGGCTACGGCCCCGGCCACGTCGGCGACATGCTCGACGACTACCGCCGCACCGCCCGCCGGGCCCGGGCCGTGGTGGACGCGCTGTTCTACACCGGCTAGCGGCGGGGGACCGGGGCCGGCACCAGCTTGGGCAGGGCGTGCGGCAGCGCTCCGTACCACAGCCGTACCACCGCGTAGCCGAAGGCCAGGCAGAGCAGGCCGCCGACCGCGTCCAGCCAGAAGTGGTTGGCGGTGGCGACGATGACGACCAGCGTGACCACCGGGTAGAGCACGCCCAGCACCTTCGCCCACGGCACCGACGCCAGCGCGAAGATGGTCAGCCCGCACCACAGCGACCAGCCGATGTGCATCGAGGGCATGGCGGCGTACTGGTTCGACATGTTCTTCAGGTCGCCCGAGGCCATCGAACCCCACGTCTGGTGGACCAGCACGGTGTCGATGAAGGCGCCGCCGGTCATCAGCCGGGGCGGGGCGAGCGGATACAGGTAGTAACCGAGCAGGGCCACACCCGTGGTCGCGAAGAGCACCGTGCGGGTCGCCGCGTAGCGTCCCGGGTGGCTGCGGTACAGCCACACCAGCACACCCAGCGTCACCACGAAGTGCAGCGTCGCGTAGTAGTAGTTCATGCCCACGATCAGCCAAGTCACGGAGTTCACCGCGTGGTTGAACGACTGCTCGACGGCGAGGCCGAGCGTCTGCTCCGCCTTCCAGATCCAGTCGGCGTTGCGCAGTGCCTCGGACTTCTGCTCCGGGACGGCATTGCGGACGAGTGAGTACGTCCAGTAACTCACCGCGATCAGCAGGATCTCGAACCACAGCCGGGGCCGGCGCGGAGCGCGCATCCGGCGCAGCAGACCCGGTCTGTCCGCCGCCGTGACGGGGTGCGGAACGGCCGCCTGTGCGCGGTCCTCCAGCTCGGTCACGGTCATGTCACCCATAGGCACAGAGTCTGCCAGAAACGCCTTCCCCCACCGATCATCCCCTGGTCTGGTTCCGGTCGCACGTTCTACGACGGGTGCACGGTACCCGGTCGTTCAGTCTCCGACCTAGGGACGATTTCGGTCCCCAGGGGCCGAAGCGGTCGAACCGCGCACCACCAGTTCCGGCATGAACACGAATTCACTGTGCGGTGCCGGAGTCCCGCCGATCTCCTCCAGCAACGTACGCACCGCGGCCTGGCCCATCGCCGGGACCGGCTTGCGGACCGTCGTCAGCGGCGGGTCGGTGAAGGCGATCAGCGGGGAGTCGTCGAAGCCGACGACCGAGATGTCCGTCGGCACCTCCAGGCCGCGCTGCCGGGCGGCCCGTATGGCGCCCAGCGCCATCATGTCGCTGGCGCAGACCACCGCCGTGCAGTCGCGGTCCATCAGCGCCGTGGCGGCCGCCTGACCGCCCTCCAGGGTGTACAGCGAGTGCTGGACGAACTGGGTCTCTATGAACTCGGCGGCGAGACCCAGCTGGTCCTGCATGGTGCGGACGAAGCCGTCGATCTTCCGCTGCACCGGCACGAACCGCTTCGGGCCGAGCGCGAGACCGATCCGGGTGTGACCGAGGGAGACCAGATGTGTGACCGCGAGCGTCATCGCCGCCCGGTCGTCGGGGGAGATGAAGGGCGCCTGCACCTTGGGGGAGAAGCCGTCGACGAGGACGAAGGGGACGCCCTGGGCGCGCAGTCGCTCGTAGCGCTGCATGTCGGCCGTGGTGTCCGCGTGCAGTCCGGAGACGTAGATGATCCCCGCGACCCCGCGGTCGACCAGCATCTCGGTCAGCTCGTCCTCGGTGGAGCCGCCGGGCGTCTGGGTGGCGAGCACCGGTGTGTAGCCCTGCCTGGTCAGCGCCTGGCCGATGACCTGGGCCAGGGCCGGGAATATCGGGTTCTCCAGCTCCGGGGTGATCAGGCCCACCAGGCCCTCGCTGCGCTGTCGCAGCCGTACCGGGCGTTCGTACCCGAGCACGTCGAGGGCGGCGAGAACGGACTGGCGGGTGGTGGCGGCGACGCCCGGCTTCCCGTTCAGGACCCGGCTGACGGTCGCTTCGCTCACCCCCGCCTGCGCAGCGATGTCAGCAAGCCGTGTGGTCACGGCACTGGACTGTACCGGCCGTATGTCACCTTGCACACCAATCGGACGCCGGGTGCGGGCGTTCGACCGGCGCGCTGCGGGTTGCTGCGACATGGCGTCCCCTCGTGAAACCGATGGCAAGAGCTTGCAGAGTCTTGCACAACCCCGTCCTTGGCCGCTCAACCCCGCAGAACAACGGTCTCACGGCGGTCGCCGAGCGGTCACGTCCGGGTAACTTCGGTGATGCCTTGCACTTTTTTTCTGCAAGCTCTTTCGCGACGCTTACCTGGCTGTTACGTTTCCGACGCCCGGCGGCCTCCCCCACTGCCTCGAAGGCGTGGGGGCACCCCCATCGGCGCAGTCGGCAAGACAGCAGGAGCGGCAGACGGGGCCGCCGCCTGCACCACACGGGCTTTTCACCCTCAAGGAGAACTCATGCGGCGTGGCATAGCGGCCACCGCGCTGGTGGCGTCCCTCGCCCTCGCGGCGACGGCCTGCGGCGGAGACGGCGACAGCGGCGACAAGGCCGACGGTCCGGTCACCCTCACCTGGTGGGACACCTCCAACGCCACCAACGAGGCGCCGACGTACAAGGCCCTGGTCGAGGAGTTCGAGGCCGCCAACAAGGACATCAAGGTCAAGTACGTCAACGTCCCCTTCGACCAGGCGCAGAACAAGTTCGACACCGCCGCCGGTTCCAAGGGCGCCCCGGACATCCTCCGCTCCGAGGTCGGCTGGACCCCCGCCTTCGCCAAGAAGGGCTTCTTCCTGCCGCTGGACGGCACCGAGGCCCTCGCCGACGAGAGCAAGTTCAAGCCCAACCTGATCGAGCAGGCCAAGTACGAGGGCAAGACCTACGGCGTCCCGTTCACCACGGACACGCTCGCCCTCGTCTACAACAAGGAACTGTTCGAGAAGGCCGGCGTCGAGGCCCCCAAGACCTGGGACGACCTGAAGAAGGCCGCCGCCACGATCAAGTCGAAGACCGGCGTCGACGGCTACTGGGGCTCCACCCAGGCCTACTACGCCCAGTCCTTCCTCTACGGCGAGGGCACCGACACCGTCGACGCCGAAGCCAAGAAGATCACCGTGAACTCCGCCGAGGCCAAGAAGGCCTACGGCACCTGGCTGGACCTCTTCGACGGCAAGGGCCTGCACAAGGCCGACACCACCGCCGACGCCTACGCCCACATCCAGGAGGCGTTCGTCAGCGGCAAGGTCGCCTCGATCATCCAGGGCCCGTGGGAGATCACCAACTTCTACAAGGGCTCGGCGTTCAAGGACAAGGCGAACCTCGGCATCGCCACCGTCCCGGCCGGCTCCTCCGGCGAGGCGGGCGCCCCGACCGGCGGCCACAACCTCTCCGTGTACGCCGGCTCCGACGCCGCGCACCAGGAGGCCGCGCTGAAGTTCGTCAACTTCATGACCTCCGCGCACGCCCAGGAGACCATCGCGCTGAAGAACTCCACGCTTCCCACGCGCGACGACGCCTACACCGACGAGGTCAAGGCCGACCCGGGCATCGCCGGCTACCAGACGGTGCTCGCCGCCGCCCAGCCGCGCCCGGCCCTGCCCGAGTACAGCTCCCTGTGGGGTCCGGTGGACACCGAGCTGCTCGCCATCGCCGGCGGCAAGAAGTCCCTGGACGAGGGCCTGAGCAGCGCTGAGACCGCCATCGCCAAGCTGGTGCCGGACTTCAGCAAGTGATCGTCCGTGGCCGCCGGGTCCCGCCCGACAGGGGACGGACCCGGCGGCCACCGGCCTGTGGCCTGGCCCAACCGTGATCTCCCAGAAGGTGTCGAAGAACCATGACAGTCGCCATCGACCGCGCCACCGGCAAGCGCCGCGGTGACCGCGCGCCGCGGCCCGGGCTGGGCCAGCGCCTGAAGCACTCGTACCACAAGCACTGGTACGCCTACGCGATGATCACGCCGGTGATCGTCGTGCTCGGCGTCCTCGTGCTGTACCCCCTGGGCTACGGCTTCTATCTGACGCTCACGGACGCCAACAGCCTCAACACGGCCCGCACGATCGGCGCCAACGAGATCGAGGCCACCTACAAGTTCATCGGCCTGGACAACTACGCCGACATCCTGTGGGGCGAGACCGCCTACGACCGGTTCTGGTCGCACTTCATCTGGACGATCGTGTGGACGGCCGCCTGTGTCGCCCTGCACTACTCCATCGGCCTCGGCCTCGCCCTGCTGCTCAACCAGCAGCTGCGCGGCCGCACCCTGTACCGGCTGATCCTGATCCTGCCCTGGGCCGTGCCGACCTTCGTCACCGTCTTCGGCTGGCGCTTCATGCTCGCCGACGGCGGCGTCATCAACTCCTTCCTGGAGACGCTCCACCTGCCCACCCCGCTGTGGCTGGAGGACACCTTCTGGCAGCGGTTCGCCGCGATCATGGTCAACACCTGGTGCGGTGTGCCGTTCATGATGCTCTCGCTGCTCGGCGGACTGCAGTCCATCGACAACACCCTCTACGAGGCGGCCGAGATGGACGGCGCGACCAAGTGGCAGCAGTTCCGCTACGTCACCCTGCCGGGCCTGCGCTCGGTCAGCTCCACCGTCGTGCTCCTCGGCATCATCTGGACCTTCAACCAGTTCGCCATCATCTTCCTGCTCTTCGGCGACACCGCCCCGGACGCCCAGATCCTCGTCACGTGGGCCTACTACCTCGGCTTCGGACAGCAGCCGCGCGACTTCGCGCAGTCGGCCGCCTACGGCATGCTGCTGCTCGCCATCCTGATCGTCTTCACCTCCTTCTACCGCCGCTGGCTGAACCGCAATGACCAGCAGCTCGCGATCTGAGGCAGGAGTTCTTATGAGCACCACTACCGTTGAGACCTCCGCCGAGGCGAAGAAGGAGATCCGTGTGGCCCCCACCCAGGGCAAGGCGATCCGGCGCGGTGAGCCCGGTCTCGCGGGCTCGCTCGTCTCGCACGGCATCCTGATCGTCGCGAGCCTCGTCGCCCTCTTCCCGATCGCCTGGCTGGTCTTCCTCTCGCTCGGCCCGGACAAGGACGACTACCTGCACCCCGGTGGCATCTGGGGGAAGATGACGCTGGACAACTACTCGTTCGTGCTGCAGGAGACGAACTTCTTCCACTGGCTGTGGAGCACGCTGATCGTCTCGCTCGGCACCACGGTCATCGGCGTGATCATCGCCGCGACCACCGGGTACGCGGTCTCGCGGATGCGCTTCCCGGGCTACCGGAAGTTCATGTGGGTCCTTCTGGTCACCCAGATGTTCCCCATCGCCGTGCTCATCGTGCCGATGTACCAGATCCTCTCCGACCTCCAGCTGGTCGACAGCTACCTCGGTCTGATCCTGGTCTACTGCTCGACCGCGGTGCCGTACTGCGCCTGGCTGCTCAAGGGCTACTTCGACACCATCCCGTTCGAGATCGACGAGGCCGGACGCGTCGACGGGCTGAACCCCTTCGGCACGTTCCTGCGGCTGATCCTGCCGCTCGCCAAGCCCGGTCTGGCGGTCGCCGGCTTCTACAGCTTCATCACCGCCTTCGGTGAGGTCGCCTTCGCCTCGACGTTCATGCTGTCCGACACGAAGTACACGTTCGCCGTCGCTCTGCAGACCTTCGTCAGCGAGCACGATGCGCAGCGGCAGCTGATGGCCGCGACCGCGGTTCTGATCGCGATACCTGTCTCCGCGTTCTTCTATCTCGTGCAGAAGAACCTGGTGACCGGCCTCACCGCGGGCGGCACGAAGGGGTAAGAGCCGCTGGGGTGGAACTGCCGTCGTTCGGCTGCGGCGCCGTCGTGGCTTGTCGCGCAGTTCCCCGCGCCCCCGAACGGCGTTGCCCTCCCCTGACTCGAGACGGCCGCGGCGGCCATCCGACCCCGCTGCCACCGCGGCCGTCTCGGCACGACACCCTGCCGCCGTACGCACCCTGACCCGATGACTCCGTCAGATCTCCCAAGGACATCATGAGCCAGCACTCCGCCGACCCGGCACCGACCTCCGCCGTAGCCACCGTCGCCCATCGCCGCGACTGGTGGCGGGACGCGGTGATCTACCAGGTCTATCCGCGCAGCTTCGCCGACAGCAACGGCGACGGCATGGGCGACCTGGAAGGCGTACGCTCCCGACTCCCGTACCTGCGCGACCTCGGCGTGGACGCCGTGTGGCTGAGCCCCTTCTACGCCTCCCCGCAGGCCGACGCCGGGTACGACGTGGCCGACTACCGGGCCGTCGACCCCATGTTCGGCAGCCTCCTGGACGCCGACGCGCTGATCCGCGACGCCCATGAGCTGGGCCTGCGCATCATCGTCGACCTGGTGCCCAACCACTCCTCCGACCAGCACGAGTGGTTCAAGCGGGCGCTGCGCGAGGGCCCCGGCTCCCCGCTGCGGGACCGCTACCACTTCCGGCCCGGCAAGGGCGCGAACGGCGAACTGCCGCCCAACGACTGGGAGTCGATCTTCGGCGGCCCGGCCTGGACGCGGGTCACCGAACCCGACGG
Source organism: Streptomyces sp. NPDC002784 (assembly GCF_053592135.1). Lineage (NCBI taxonomy): Bacteria > Bacillati > Actinomycetota > Actinomycetes > Kitasatosporales > Streptomycetaceae > Streptomyces > Streptomyces sp. NPDC002784. The sequence goes on from NZ_JBSFVD010000011.1 coordinate 49,629, forward strand.
CACGCCCGGCGAGTGGTACCTGCACCTGTTCGCGCCCGAGCAGCCCGACTTCAACTGGGACCACCCGGCGGTCGGCGACGAGTTCCGCTCGATCCTGCGGTTCTGGCTGGACATCGGCGTCGACGGCTTCCGCATCGACGTGGCCCACGGCCTGGTCAAGGCGGACGGCCTGCCCGACCTCGGGGCGCACGATCAGCTCAAGCTGCTGGGCAACGATGTCATGCCGTTCTTCGACCAGGACGGCGTGCACGCCATCTACCGGCAGTGGCGCACGATCCTCGACGAGTACGCCGGCGAGCGCATCTTCGTGGCCGAGGCCTGGACCCCGACCGTGGAGCGCACCGCGAACTACGTCCGCCCCGACGAGCTGCACCAGGCCTTCAACTTCCAGTACCTCAGCACCGAATGGGACGCCGCGGAGCTGCGCACGGTGATCGACCGCACCCTGGAGGCGATGCGCCCGGTGGGCGCCCCGGCCACCTGGGTGCTGTCCAACCACGACGTGACCCGCCACGCGACCCGCTTCGCCAACCCGCCCGGCCTCGGCACCCAGATCCGCACCGCGGGCGACCGCGAACTGGGCCTGCGCCGCGCCCGCGCGGCCACGCTCCTGATGCTTGCGCTGCCGGGTTCGGCCTACGTCTACCAGGGCGAGGAGCTGGGCCTGCCGGACGTCGTCGACCTGCCCGACGAGGTCCGCCAGGACCCGGCGTACTTCCGGGGCGAGGGCCAGGACGGCTTCCGCGACGGCTGCCGGGTGCCGATCCCGTGGACCCGCGAGGGTTCCTCGTACGGTTTCGGCAGCGGCGGCAGCTGGCTGCCCCAGCCGCCCGTCTGGGCGGAGCTGAGCGTGGAGGCGCAGTCCGGCGCCCCGGGCTCGACCCTGGAGCTGTACCGCGCGGCCCTGGCCGCCCGCCGCGACCACCCGGACCTGGGCGCCGGGGACGCGGTGGAGTGGCTGAAGGCCCCCGAGGGCGTCCTGGCCTTCCGCCGGGGCGAGTTCGTCTGTGTCGCCAACACGACGGGCGAGTCGATCACCACCCCGGTCCACGGCCGCCTCCTGCTCGCCAGCGGCGAGGTCGCCGAGGTGGAGGGCGAGGCCAAGGTCCCGTCCGACACCACGGTGTGGTGGACCACGGCCTGACGGTCACGCACCACGGAGGGCCCGCTTCGGCGGGCCCTCCGTCATGTCCGGTCTTCAATGAAATTTCTTGCCGCTGGTTTCAAGACTCTTGCTGTAAACGTTTCGTTAGCGGTACGTTCCGCGGACACCAGGCAAGGACGCCTGCTGTCCCCACAAGGAGTACCCCGTGATATCGAGATGGTCCGTCACCGCGACCGCGCTCGCCGCCACGGCGGCCGGAGCTCTGGTCCCCGGCACCGCCCATGCCTCCCCACCCGGCACCAAGGACGTCACCGCGGTGATGTTCGAGTGGAACTTCGCCTCCGTCGCCAAGGAGTGCACCAACACCCTCGGCCCGGCCGGCTACGGCTACGTCCAGGTCTCCCCGCCCGCCGAGCACATCCAGGGCGCGCAGTGGTGGACGTCGTACCAGCCGGTCAGCTACAAGATCGCCGGTCGGCTCGGTAACCGTGCGGCGTTCCAGAACATGGTCAACACCTGTCACGCGGCCGGGGTGAAGGTCGTCGTCGACACCGTCATCAACCACATGTCCGCGGGCAGCGGCACCGGCACCGGCGGCTCGTCGTACACCAAGTACGCCTACCCCGGCCTGTACTCCTCCTACGACTTCGACAACTGCACCGCGCAGATCACCAACTACGCGGACCGCGCGAACGTCCAGAACTGCGAACTGGTCGGCCTCGCCGACCTGGACACCGGTGAGTCCTACGTCCGGGGCGCCATCGCCGGGTACATGAATGACCTGCTCTCCCTCGGCGTGGACGGCTTCCGCATCGACGCGGCCAAGCACATGCCGGCCGCCGACCTCGCCGACATCAAGTCGCGGCTGGCCAACCCGAACGCGTACTGGAAGCAGGAGGTCATCTTCGGCAGCGGAGAGGCCGTCCAGCCCACCGAGTACACCGGCAACGGCGACGTCCAGGAGTTCCGCTACGCCTACGACCTCAAGCGGGTCTTCACCAACGAGAACCTCGCCTACCTGAAGAACTACGGCGAGGGCTGGGGCTACCTGAGCAGCGGCGTCTCCGGTGTCTTCGTCGACAACCATGACACCGAGCGCAACGGCTCCACGCTCAGCTACAAGGACAACGCCACCTACACCCTGGCCAACGTCTTCATGCTGGCCTGGCCCTACGGCGCCCCCGACATCAACTCCGGCTACGAGTTCACCGACCACGACGCCGGCCCGCCCAACGGCGGCCAGGTGAGCGCCTGCTGGCAGAACGGCTGGAAGTGCCAGCACGCCTGGCCGGAGATCAAGTCCATGGTCGCCTTCCGCAACGCCACCCGCGGCCAGGCCGTCACCAACTGGTGGGACAACGGCGCCGACGCCATCGCCTTCGGCCGCGGCAGCAAGGGCTACGTCGCCATCAACCACGAGCCGGGCAGTCTGACCCGCACCTACCAGACCTCCCTCCCGGCCGGCACGTACTGCAACGTGCAGAACAACACGACGGTGACCGTGAACTCCAGCGGTCAGTTCTCGGCCACCCTGGGCGCCCGCACCGCCCTGGCGATCTACGCCGGCAAGTCCAGCTGCTGAGCCGGAGCGGCCTGCAGAGCTGAAAGCTCTTGCCAATCATTTCAGGACTCTTGCTGTAACGCTTACGGCGGCGATACGGTCGCGCGGGGTCGGACCCAACAGAGCCGTATCGCAAGGAGTTCACGTCAGTGATACCTAGATGGTTGGCGCCGCCCAGGCGTCGTACCGCGTATGCCGGACGGGTCGCCGCGGTCACCGTGACCGCGCTGGCCGCGGCGCTCGTCCAGCCCCTCGCGGCCGGGGCCGACACCCCGCCCGCGCCCCCCTCCGACGCAACGCTGGCGGCCGAGCCCGCCCGGCACGACGTCACCCGCGAGCAGTTCTACTTCGTGCTCCCGGACCGCTTCGCCAACGGCGACAGCGGCAACGACAAGGGCGGTCTGACCGGTTCGCGCCTGGCGACCGGCTACGACCCCACCGACAAGGGCTTCTACCAGGGCGGCGACCTCAAGGGCCTGACCCGGAAGCTCGACTACATCAAGGGCCTCGGCACCACCTCCATCTGGATGGCGCCGATCTTCAAGAACCAGCCCGTGCAGGGCACCGGGGCCAACGCCTCCGCGGGCTACCACGGTTACTGGATCACCGACTTCACCCAGGTCGACCCGCACTTCGGCACCAACAAGGACCTCGAAACCCTGATCGCCAAGGCGCACGCCAAGGGCATGAAGGTCTACTTCGACGTCATCACCAACCACACGGCGGACGTCGTCGACTACGCGGAGAAGTCCTACGGCTACCTCGCCAAGGGCGCCTTCCCGTACCTGACGAAGGACGGCGAGCCCTTCGACGACGCCGACTACGCCGACGGCTCCGCGGGCTTCCCGGACACCGACACCGACTCCTTCCCGCGCACCCCGAAGGTGTCCGAGAACAACAAGGTCCCGTCGTGGCTCAACGACCCGACGATGTACCACAACCGGGGCGACTCCACCTTCGCCGGTGAGAGCTCCGCCCACGGCGACTTCTCCGGCCTCGACGACCTGTGGACCGAGCGTCCCGAGGTGGTCAGAGGCATGGCGAAGATCTACCAGCGGTGGGTCAGGGACTTCGACATCGACGGCTTCCGCATCGACACCGTGAAGCACGTGAACATGGAGTTCTGGACCCAGTGGGCCACCGCCCTCGACTCCTACGCGGCCAAGCAGGGCCGGGACGACTTCTTCATGTTCGGCGAGGTCTACTCCGCCGACACCGACATCACCGCCCCGTACGTCACCGAGGGCGGCCTCGACGCCACGCTGGACTTCCCCTTCCAGGAGGCGGCCCGTCAGTACGCCTCCCAGGGCGGCAGCGCGCAGCGGCTGGCCTCGGTCTTCGCCGACGACTACAAGTACACGACCGGCAAGGCCAACGCGTACGAGCAGGTCACCTTCCTCGGCAACCACGACATGGGCCGCATCGGGTACTTCCTGAACCAGGACGACAAGGACGCCACCGACGCCGAGCTGCTGAAGAAGGCGAAGCTCACCAACGAGCTGATGTTCCTCAGCCGCGGCAACCCGGTCGTCTACTACGGCGACGAGCAGGGCTTCACCGGCGCCGGCGGCGACAAGGACGCCCGCCAGACCCTGTTCGCCTCCAAGACCGCCGACTACCTGGACGACGACCAGATCGGCACCGACCGCACCCACGTGAGCGACGCCTACGACACGGGTGCGCCGCTCTACCGGCAGATCAGTGCTCTCGCGAAGCTGCGCAAGGCCCACCCGGCCCTGACCGACGGCGTCCAGACCGAGCGCCACGCGGCCGACGGCGCGGGCGTCTACGCCTTCTCCCGTTTCGCCACCGACACGACGGAGTACGTCGTCGCCTTCAACAACGCCGACGAGGCGAAGTCGGCGACCTTCGCGACCGGTTCGGCGGGCATGCGCTTCCAGGGCATCCACGGCACCGAGGACTCCCTCAGGAGTGACGCCGAGAAGAAGCTCACCGTCACCGTCCCGGCCGGCTCCGCGATCGTCCTCAAGGCCGCGGGCCGGCTCGCCGCCCCCGCCGCCAAGCCGGCGCTCACCCTCAAGGCCCCGGCCGCCGGTGCCACCGGCACCGTGGAGATCTCCGCCGACGTCGACGGCGGTCAGCTCAACCGGGTCGTCTTCGCCGCCCAGACCGGTACCGGCAAGTGGCTCACGCTCGGCTCCGCCGACCACGCCCCCTACAAGGTCACCCACACCATCGGCAAGGACGTCGCACCCGGCACCGCCTTGCGCTACAAGGCGGTCGTGATCGACTCCGCCGGGCGCACCGCCTCGGCGACGGCCGCGTCCACCACCGGCACCCCGCCCGCCCCGGAGATCCCGACCGCCTCCTCCCGGGACTACGCGATCGTCCACTACAAGCGCGCCGACGGTGACTACACCGACTGGGGCCTGTACGCCTGGGGCGACCTCGCCGACGGCGAGTCCACCGAGTGGCCGGACAGCCACCCCTTCATCGGCCGGGACGCCTACGGCGCCTTCGCCTACGTCAAGCTGAAGCCCGGCGCCTCCAGCGTCGGCTTCCTGGTCATCGACAAGGACGGCAACAAGGACGTCTCCGCCGACCGCACGATCGACGTCACCAAGACCGGGGAGATCTGGATCGAGCAGGGCAAGGAGGACGTAGTGACCGAGCGGCCGGAGTACCCGGCGCAGGACACGTCCAAGGCCGTTCTGCACTACCACCGCGCCGACGGCGACTACGACGGCTGGGGCCTGCACGTCTGGACCGGCGCCGCGAACCCCACCGAGTGGTCGAACCCGCTCAAGCCGGTGCGGACCGACGCCTTCGGCGCGGTGTACGAGGTGCCGCTCACCGAGGGTGCCGGCAGCCTCAGTTACATCATCCACAAGGGCGACGAGAAGGACCTCCCCTCCGACCAGTCGCTGGACCTCACGGCCAACGGCCACGAGGTGTGGCTGCTGAACGGCCAGGAGAAGTACCTCCTGCCGCAGCCCGCGGGCAGCGCGGCCGCCCTCGACCTGACCACCTCCAAGGCGGTCTGGATCGACCGGAACACGGTCGCCTGGCACGGCTCGGACGCGGCAGCCTCCACCCAGCTGCTGTACTCGCGCACCGGTTCCATCGCCGTCGAGGACGGCACGCTGACCGGCGCCGACCAGCGCTGGCTCCGGCTGACCAAGAGCACGCTCACCGACGCCCAGAAGGCGAAGTTCCCGCACCTGAAGTCGTACACCGCCTACTCGGTCGACCCCCGGGACCGCGACCGGGTCCGCGAGGCCCTGCGCGGCCAGGTCGTCGCCTCCCAACGAGCCGTGAACGGGGCGGTGCTCGCGGCGACCGGCGTGCAGATCGGGGGAGTGCTGGACGACCTCTACGACGGCACGCGGGCCGACCTCGGCCCGACGTTCCGCAAGGGCCGCCCGACGCTGGCCGTCTGGGCGCCGACCGCGCAGTCGGTCAAGCTGGAGATCGGTGGCGCCACCGCCGCCATGAAGCGCGACTCGGCCACCGGCGTCTGGTCCGTCACCGGCCCCGCGTCCTGGAAGAACAAGCCCTACCGGTACGTCGTGAAGGTGTGGGCGCCCAGCGTCCGCGAGGTCGTCACCAACAAGGTCACCGACCCCTACTCCCTCGCCCTGACCGCCGACTCCGAGCGCAGCCTGCTCGTCGACCTCGCCGACACGTCCCTGACCCCGGCGGGCTGGACGACGTACACCAAGCCCGAGGCCGTGCCGCTGAAGGACGCGCAGATCCAGGAACTGCACGTCCGGGACTTCTCGGTCGAGGACCGCACCGCCGCCCAGCGGGGCACCTACCTGGCCTTCACCGACAAGCTCAGCGACGGCTCCAAGCACCTGCGCAAGCTTGCCGAATCGGGCACCTCCTACGTCCACCTGCTGCCCGCCTTCGACATCGCCACCATCCCCGAGAAGAAGGCCGACCAGGCGACCGTCGGCTGCGACCTGGCCTCCTTCCCGGCCGGTTCCGACCGGCAGCAGGAGTGCGTGGCGAAGATCGCCGCGAAGGACGCCTACAACTGGGGCTACGACCCGTACCACTACACGGTCCCCGAGGGCTCCTACGCGACCGACCCGGACGGCACCGCCCGCAACATCGAGTTCCGCGAGATGGTCAAGGCGCTGAACGAGGACGGCCTGCGGGTCGTCATGGACGTCGTCTACAACCACACCGCCGCCGGCGGCCAGGCCGCGACGAGCGTCCTGGACCGGATCGTGCCTGGCTACTACCAGCGGCTCCTCGCCGACGGCTCGGTCGCCAACAGCACCTGCTGCGCCAACACCGCGACCGAGAACGCCATGATGGGCAAGCTGGTCGTCGACTCGATCGTCACCTGGGCCAAGGAGTACAAGGTCGACGGCTTCCGCTTCGACCTGATGGGCCATCACCCGAAGGAGAACATCCTCGCGGTCCGCGAGGCCCTCGACGCCCTGACCCTTGAGAAGGACGGCGTCGACGGCAAGAAGATCATCCTGTACGGCGAGGGCTGGAACTTCGGCGAGGTCGCCGACGACGCCCGCTTCACCCAGGCCACGCAGCAGAACATGGCGGGGACGGGCATCGCCACCTTCTCCGACCGGGCCCGCGACGCCGTACGTGGCGGCGGCCCCTTCGACGAGGACCCCGGCGTCCAGGGCTTCGCGTCCGGCCTGTACACCGAGCCCAACTCCTCGAAGAACAACGGCACCACGGCCGAGCAGAAGGCCCGGCTGCTGCACTACCAGGATCTGATCAAGGTCGGTCTGTCCGGCAACCTCGCGAAATACCGGTTCACCGACACCGACGGCAAGGAGGTCACCGGCGCCGAGGTCGACTACAACGGCCGGCCGGCCGGATACGCGGACGCGCCCGGCGACGCCCTCGCCTACGCCGACGCCCACGACAACGAGACCCTGTTCGACGCCCTCGCCTTCAAGCTGCCCAGCACGGTCGGCGCCGACGACCGGGCCCGCATGCAGGTCCTCGCCATGGCGACCGCCACCCTCTCGCAGGGTCCGGCGCTCTCCCAGGCCGGCACCGACCTGCTGCGCTCCAAGTCGCTGGACCGCAACTCCTACGACAGCGGCGACTGGTTCAACGCGATCCACTGGAACTGCGCCGACGGCAACGGCTTCGGCCGCGGACTGCCGATGGCCGCCGACAACCAGTCCAAGTGGCCGTACGCCACACCGCTGCTCGGCACGGTGAAGGTCGGGTGCGAGCAGATCGACGGCGCCTCGGCGGCGTACCGGGACCTGCTGCGGATCCGGTCCACGGAGGCCGCCTTCTCGCTCGGCTCGGCCGAGCAGGTGCAGTCGAAGCTCGCCTTCCCGCTGTCCGGGAAGGACGAGACGCCCGGCGTGATCACCATGACGCTCGGCGACCTCGTGGTCGTGTTCAACGCGACGCCCGAGCCGCAGGAACAGCGGATCGGCGAACTGGCAGGAAAGGGATACGTGTTGCACGAGGTGCAGGCCGCCGGCGCGGATCCTATCGTCAGGACATCGTCGTACGAGAAGGAATCCGGGACCTTCGCCGTTCCGGGGCGCACGGTGGCAGTCTTCTCGCGAACTGCCTGACATCGCACTAAGTTGGGTGGAGCGGTCCCTGTCCGGGGTCCGCTCCACCCTCTCTGCGTTCTGAGGGCCACCGGTGATGGACGGTAACGACCAGCGGCCGAGCGCGACCACCGTGATGGTCGTGGACGACGTGGCGGCCAACCGATACGCGATGGGCGCCGTGCTGCGCCGCGCCGGTCACCGGGTGGTGCCGGTGGCGAGCGGCGGCGAAGCGCTCTTCGAACTCGAGGCGCGGCTGCGGGGCGGGGCCCTGCCGGATGTGGCGCTCGTGGACGTCGGACTGCCGGACATGAGCGGCTTCGAGCTGTGCCGCCAGGTGCGGGCCCGGCCCTCCACGGCGGATCTGCCCGTCGTCCACTTCTCCGCCGCCGCCATTGGCCCCAACGACCGGTGCATGGGCCTGGACGCGGGCGGCGACGCCTATCTGAGCGTGCCGGCCGAACCCCAGGAGATCCAGGCCGTGGTGCGGGCGGCGGTGCGCGGCGCGCGCCGCCGCGGCGGCTTCGAACTCCTCGCGCACCGGCTGACCCTGCTGTCCGAGGCGATCGTCACCGTGCAGGCCGCCCGCTGCCCGCGGGAGCTTGCCGAAGCGGCCGCCGAGGGCGCGGCGCGGATCACCGGCACCGACGCCGTGGTCTTCGTCCTCGGCCCGAACGGCGAGATGGACTCGGGCACCTCCAGGAGCCGGCTCGCGATGCCGGACACCAGCGCGCACGAGGCGGTGGCCCGGCTCATCACCCGGATCGCCGAGGGCCGCACCGGAGTGCACAGCACCGTCGTGCCCGCCCCGCTGTGGCCCGCCGGGTTCTTCCGGTCCGGCCGGCAGGACGACGCCCGGCTGGTGCTGGCGTTCACCCAGGACGGGCGGACACCGGTGTGCGTGGCCACCCCGGCCCGGGACACCCCGCTGGACGACGTGTCGCTGCTCCGGCTCGCCCAGGCCACCGCCTTCGCCGCCGAACCGTTGTTCATGTACCGGGCGGAGCGGCACATCGCGCTCACCCTCCAGCGCAGCTTCCTGCCCGCCCCGCGACGCCTGCCTCCGCTGCCCGGCGTCGACCTCGTCGTGCGGTACGTGCCCGCCACCCGGGAGACCGAGATCGGCGGCGACTTCTACGCGGCGCTGCGTACCCCGGACGGCATTCTCACCGCGGTCGGGGATGTCGTCGGGCACTCGCTGGAGGCGGCCACGGTGATGGTCGAGATCCGGCACGCCCTGCGCGCCTACTGCGTGGAGGACGGCGATCCCCGGGTGCTGGCGGAGCGGCTCGACCGGATGCTCCAGCACTACCACCCCGAGGTCACGGCGACCGTCTGCCTGGTGCTGACCGACCCCGACTCCGGGCGCCTGCGGATCGCCAACGCGGGCCACATCCCGCCGCTGGTCCTGCGCGAGGACGGCGACTCCGAGTACGTGAAGGTGCGCGGTCCGCTGCTCGGCCTCGGCCTCGACCGGCCCGAACCCACCGAGGTGAAGCTGGCCGCCGGCGACCGCCTCCTGATGGTCACCGACGGTCTGATCGAGACCCGCGGAGTCGACCTCGCCGTGTCCATGGACCAGCTCCGCACCGCCGCGAGCGCGGCCCCGGCGGACCTCGCCTCACTGTGCGACACCCTGCTGGGCTGCTTCGGCCATGAGCGGGAGGACGACATCGCGATGCTGGCGCTGCGGCTAGGGTGAGCGGTGTCGCCGTAGAACAGGAGTGCCCATGCCACAGATCCTCGTCACCCGGACCGGGCGGGACGATGTCGACTGGGAGGGGTTCGCGAGCGCGCTGCACCAACTGGTCGTCGAGAAGGCGGCCGCACGCCTGGAGGCGTGCAAGACGCAGGTCGTGCGCGGGGAGGACGTGGCGGTCGGCGCCGACGTCGAGGGCCACGGCCTGGTGCATGTCTCGATCGGCCTGCTCGCCGGACGCACCGACGAGACGAAGGCGGAGCTCACGGAGGCGGTGGTGGACCTGCTGCGCAAGTTCGTCGAGCCGGAGGACGGCTACCGGGTGCAGGTCTCCGCCGAGGTCCGCGACCTCGACCCCTCCTACCGCAAGGGCGAGATCTAGGACGCCAGGGTGATGAGCCGGGCGGCCAGGTCGCTGAAGGGGCCGTCGGCCGTCTCGTCCTTCAGGACGCGGCGCAGCAGCGCCGTCATCTCCTCGTCGAAGGCGGCGCTCACGGCGGCCAGCGCGGCGAAGTCGTGCACCAGCTGCACCTCCAGCTCGGCGCGCGGGATGCGCCGGCCGTCCAGCCAGATCAGCGCCGTCGACTCGGCCAGCGAGATCCAGGACCGGACGACCAGTTCCAGCCGCGCGGGCGGGTCCTGCACCCGCAGATGCGACAGGATCTGGACGTACGCGGCCTGCCGTACGGAGTCGATGAGCGCGTTCGTCGTCGACGAGCCGACCGCCGGGCCACCGCGCATCAGCGCCGAGAAACCGGGGCCGTGCTCGTCGACGAAGTCGAAGTAGCGGCGCATCACGCGCAGCAGCCGCGCCCCCAGCGGACCCTCCTGCGGCTCCACGAACCGGGACGCTAGATCGTCCGAGGCCCGCTTCAACGCGGCCTCGTACAGGCTCAGTTTGCCGGGGAAGTAGTGGTAGACCAGCGGACGGGAGATGCCCGCGGCCGACGCTATCTCGTCGATGGAGACCTCGTCGGGCGAGCGGCGGCTGAACAGGTCGAGGGCGACGCCGATCAGCTGCTGCCGTCGCTCCTCGACGCCCATTCTGCGGCGCACCCCGGTACTCATACGAACACCTTACCGATCGGATTCGGCCCCCGAACGGGCCGCACCGGCCAAGGATGTTCACATGTCCAGCACCAGGCGTTCACCGCGTGCCCGCGACACACAGATGAGCATCGAGTCGTCACGCTCCGCGTCCGTCAGCAGCTCGTCCCGGTGCTCCACCTCGCCCTCCAGCACCCGCTGTTGGCAGGTCCCGCAGAACCCCTGCTCGCAGGAGTAGAGGGTGTCCGGCAGCTCGGCCCGCACGGCGGCCAGCACGGACGAGCCGGCCGGCACGGTCAGCACCCGTCCGCTGCGCCGCAGTTCCACCTCGAACGAGCCGTCGCCGCCGGCCGGGGCGCGGGGCGCGAACCGCTCCGTACGGACCCCCGGCGCCCGCTCCGCCACCGCCGCCATGAGCCCTTCGGGACCGCAGCAGTAGACGGCCGCGTCCTCGGGCGCCGCCGCGAACAGCCGGACCAGATCGGGCAGTCCGTCCTCGTCCTCGGCGACCACGGTCACCCGGCCCTGCCCGGCGTCCAGCTTCTCGACCTCCTCCAGGAACGGCATCGAGGCCCGCGTCCGCCCGCCGTACAGCAGCCGCCAGTCGGTGCCCTCGGGCAGCGCCCGCAGCATCGGCAGGATCGGCGTGATCCCGATGCCCCCGGCGACGAAGACGTAACCGGGCGCCGCCACCAGCGGGAAGCGGTTCCGCGGCCCGCGCACCTCCAGCTCGACGCCTTCCTGCACCTGTTCGTGCACCTCGCGCGAACCACCCCGCCCGTCCTCGACCAGCCGGGCGGCGACGGTGTACGAGGAGGTGTCCTCCGGGTCCCCGCACAGCGAGTACTGCCTCACGAGCCCCGAGGGCAGCACCAGGTCCAGATGGGCGCCGGGCTCCCACCGGGGCAGGCCGTGCCCCTCCAGGCGCAGCTTCACGACCCCGTCGGCGATCGGCTCGTGCGCGGTCACCAGCAGCCGCAGCGCCCGGCTCCGGGGCCGCCCGGAGACCGGCTCGTCCAGCGCCGGCATCGGCCACAGCGGCGCGGCCTGGACACGGCGGCGCAGGGCCCGCCTCGCGAGCAGCGCCGCGCCCGCGACGACCACGACCGTGCTGAGCCTCGGCATCACTTGCTCTCCTTCTCGGTGGCGACGGCGGCGACAGCGGCGACGGCGGCAGGGGAGGAGGCCAGATAGGCGACCGCCTGCTCGGTGGAGCCCTCCTGGGAGGGGTGGTACTCCCGGCTCAGATAGCGGGGGATCGAGCGGAGCATGTCCCCGGTGGAGGGCAGCACCCCGCGCCGCCCCCGGACGTAGAAGGCCCGGAAACTCGCCTTGCCGTCCAGCAGGGTCGGGTCGTTGGCCATGAAGAAGCGGGCCCCGCGCTGCCACAGGAACACCAGCGCCGTGAACGCCGTCGCCCAGGTCCGCACCCGCCGCCGGTAGCCGCCGTCGACATGCAGGAACAGGTCGAAGGCCACGGACCGGTGCTCGACCTCCTCGGCGCCGTGCCAGCGCAGCAGGTCCAGCATGGTGGGATCGGCGCCCCGGCGGTCCAGCTCCTCGGCGTTGAGCACCCAGTGGCCGAGGAACGCGGTGTAGTGCTCGATGGCCGCGATCAGCGCGACCCGCTCCATCAGCCACCAGCGCCTGGCCCGGCCCGGCGGCAGGGTCCGGTCCCCGAGCAGCTTCTCGAACAGCCAGTCCACCTGCGCGGTGTACGGCGTCGGATCGAGCCCCTGTTCCTTCAGATGCGGCAGGACCTCGTCATGGGCCTGGGAGTGCATCGCCTCCTGGCCGATGAACCCGATGACGTCCTCGCGCAGCCGCTCGTCCCGGATGTACGGCAGCACCTGCTTGTACACCTGCACGAACCACCGCTCACCCGCGGGCAGCAGCAGGTGCAGCACATTGATGGTGTGCGAGGTGAACGGGTCACCCGGCACCCAGTGCAGCGGGGTGCCGTCCCACGAGAAGGACACCTTGCGCGCCTTGAGCGCGGTCCACTCGTCCTCGACGGGCAGGGGCCCCCGGGCCTGCTGGTCAGACCTGGCCTTGTTAGACATGGCGTCAATGTACTGACGGGTAAGTCCGAGGGAAACCCTCCTGCACCGACTTCTTGCCGCCTTCGCGATCTAGCCGAGCGCGTTGATGGCCCGCCCGTCCTCGAGGGTGCCCTTCAGCTCGGCCTGCGCCCCCTGCCGGGTCTTCGCCGCCAGCACCGAGCCCTCGGCGGCCGCGCTCACCCCGCCCGACGTCCGGATGGACTCCGTGTCCCGGCTGCCCGCCGCCAGTAGGTACCAGGACCCGCCCTGCGACTTCCACAGCACCCCGGCCAGCACATGCGGATCGCGCGGACCGCACGCCGGGACGTTCTCGGCCTTCGCGGCCACCGCCCCGTGGGTGCCGCCCGGCGTGCGGAACTGGGCCAGCACGCGCGTGCCGCCGCCCCGCCAGGTCTCGGCGCGGGTGCACGCCCAGTCGGCCGTGCCGCTCGCGTCCGGCAGCGGCTGGCGCGCGTACTCCCAGGCGTTCACCGTCCGCACCCCCTGCGCCCGCACCGCCGACAGCGAGCAGGCGTACGGCGCCCAGGTCCGCAGCTCCTCGGCGCCGGAGGCGTCCTTGACCGAGCCCGGGCGGCCGGTGGTCAGCCGGGCCGGGACCAGCTCGCCGAGGTCCGACATCAGGCGGGTGCCGTCGCCGTCGGTCACCTCCAGCACGTTCCAGGACGTGCAGTTCGACTGCTGGGCGGCCGGGCTGGCCAGCGGTGCGGTCACCCCGTCGGTCAGGGGGAGCGCCATCGCCCCGGAGCCCGGCTTCAGCAGGTCCCGCTCGGCGGCCTTCTTCACCCACGGCGCCATCAGATAGCGGACGTTGACGTCGGCCCGCCCCAGCACCACGGCGTTCGCCTCGGCGCCGGTGGCGTTGTCGACCCGCGCGAAGTCCATGGCGGCACCGGCCGTGCCGTCCTTGGGCTCGGCGTAGCGGGCGATGCGCAGTCCGTCGTAGAGGATCACCACGCGCGCGTTGTCCACGGCGCCCGCGTACAGCAGTTGCGGCGGGCCCGCGGGGCCGCCGGAGAAGGTGCCGGGGGTGACCGAGACGCTGACCGTCCCGCCGGGGCGGGCCCACACGGCGAGGGCCCGGCGCAGCAGCGCCCGGTCGTCGGTCAGCTCGCCGCGCGCGGGCCAGACGGAGAAGTCGCGGCGGGACGCGGACTGCCAGGCGGCCGGCGGGACCTTCAGCAGCCGGTTCGGGTCGAGGGCGGCCTCGGCGGCCGGGTTCCGCGCGTACGAGGGCGCCGCCGCGCCGTCGGGGCCCCAGCCCTCACCGGGCAGCCCGAGCAGCGCCCCGCACACCACCAGCGCGGCACCGGCCACCAGCGCGGCCCGCATGTGCTGCCTGCGCCGCATCAGATCGGTGGGCCGGGCCTGGAGCGAGCAGGGGTCGAACTCGGGGGAGTCCAGCAGCGGGTACTCGGCGGGCAGGCCGTCCGCCTCCTCCAGCGCCTCCTCCACGTCCTCGACCCCGGCCGCCGTCAGCAGTTCGCGTACGTCGCCGTCCGGGAGCTTCTCCAGACCGCGCAGGACGTACGCCGCGCGCCCCGGGCCGGTCAGCGCCGAGAGCCGCTGGTCCAGGGCGAGTTCGTCGGCGCCGCCCGAGCGCGGGAAGAGCCGCAGGCCCCACACCTGGGGCAACAGCGGCGGCAGTTGGGACCGCTTCGGCCACGCCTTGCGGGCCAGCGGCAGGCCCGCCTCCAGCGCCGTGCGCACCACCTGGAGGCGGACGAAGGCGTACCCGGGGTCGCCCGGCCGGCCGGTCGCCTGGGCCGGGATCACGGCGGCGGAGGTCCGGCCGCGGGGCAGGGCCCGCTGGGTGAGGGCGTGGGCGGTCAGGACCCGGCGGTTGCGGCCGAGCCCGGGCGGCAGCACCAGATAGGCGAGCCGGACCAGCCGGGGATAGTGCTCGACGAGCGCGGCCTCGGCCTGTTCGACGTCGACGTCGACGTCGACGTCGACGACGGGGCCGGTGGCGGAGGAGGGCGTGGGGCGCGGGGCGACATCCTGTGACTGCACGTCCAGCCAAACGAGCGACGCGTTGGTTGGTCACCGCCAACCGGGTGACCTCAGTCGCCGGGCTCCATCAGGGCCCGCGCGTAGTTCGCCATCGACCGCTGGTAGCGCGGCAGATGGGCCGCGAGCGCGCCCAGCACCAGGGAAAGGCCCTCGCGGTCCCGGCCGAGGCTGGACAGGCACAGGGCGAGGGTGGCCCGTACCGCGTCGTCCAACTCGTCCGACGGTGCGTGCAGTTCGGGCGTCAACAGCGCGACGCCCTCCTCGGCCCGTCCGGTGTTCCGCAGCGAGCTGGACAGCTGGATCTTCGCCCGGCGGCCCCGGTAGCCGGTGAGCCCTCGCGCCAGGGCCTCCCGGTACAGCGGCACGGCCCGGTCGGAGTGGCCCGTGGAGTCCCAGGCGCAGGCCCGCTCGAAGGGGCCGACCGGGCTGTCGTCCGGGAGTTCGGCGACCAGGGCGTCGATCACGGCCCGGAAGTCGTCCGCCTCCTCCTCGGTGTAGTCGTCGAAGCCCGCCCAGGCGGCGGTCATGCGGTCTTCCCAGTCCTGGTCCACCGCAGCACTCTCGCACGCGGGCGTGCACCGGGGCAGCGGTATTTTGAGTGCTCCGCGCGCGGGAGCCGTATCCACCGGGAGGCCCCTGTATGGAGGAACTGATGAAGGTGACCCGACCGATGCTCGCGGCGGTGGCGGTGCTGACGCTCGCGGGGTGCGGCTTTGGCGGTGACGAGGCGGCCGTACCGCAGACGGCGTCCGGCAGTCTGGAGCAGCTGGCCGCCGAGGTGAAGTGCAGGCCCGACATACAGACCGACGCCGACGAGATCCGGCAGGCCATCTGCAAGAACCCCGACGGCAGATTCATCCTCGCCACCTTCGCCACCGACCGCGGCCAGCGCGAGTGGATCAACGGCGCGAAGGACTACGGCGGTCACTACCTGGTCGGCCGCAAGTGGGTGGCCGTGGGCGACGAGACCAGCACCCTCACGTCGCTGCGCGAGACGCTCGGCGGGGACATCGAGGAGGGCACGGACCACTCGGTGCACAGCGGCGGCCACTGAGACACGCGAAGGCCGGCGGTGAGGAATCCTCACCGCCGGCCTTCTTCATGGCGTCACCGGCAGTGGCGTCACCGGCAGCGCTGGCCGTTGTTGATGCAGTTGACCATCTTGTTCATCAGCCTCGTGGAGAAGAAGTTGATGAAGTCGTTGTGGTCGGTGATCGGCTTGTGCAGCTGCTCCGGGAAGGTGTCCACCGCGTACGGGTTCACCACCTGGCCGTTCTCCACGGTCGGCGGGGGAACGTCGTAGACCAGCCGGACCTGGAGCTGGGGGATCGCCTTGAAGCCGTTGGCGCAGGTGCCGTCGGCCTGGACGAACGCCACATGGGTGCGGTGGTTGGCGCTGTCGATGTTCTGGCCGTCCCAGCAGCTCTGGAAGTTGGACGTGCGGACCACGTCACTGCCCTCGGGGCAGATCGGGTACTTGTCCTTAAGCTGGACCCGGTTCTCGAAGCCGGTGCAGCTCCAGTTGACGTTGGCGTTGGCGTTGCCGTTGACGAAGGCCTTCGCGTCGCCGGTGATGATGCGCAGCGCCTGCGGCATCGCGACGACCGGACCCCGCTTGTTGCCGACGAACTTCAGCTGGGCCTGGACGGGTTCGAGGATCTTGCCGACATTGCCCTCGGTGCCGCCGCCGGCGTTGTTCTGGTCGAAGTCCTGCGTGCCGTCCTGCAGACGCAGCACCGGCCAGAAGTACGACGACCGGTCGCCCTGGTTCTGGCAGGTGGTCTGCGCCCCCGCCAGGTCCTGGTCGCTCGCGAAGGCGTCGTTGTTCTGGTTGCCGACGTAGTCGTGCAGGTGGTGGGCGCCGTTGCTGACACCCGGGGCCACGATCACGTTGTCCGTGTTGTGGTTGTCGTTGCTGTTGGTGCCGCACTTCGTGGTGAAGCTGCCGCGCGAGCCGGACCTGCCGTTCGCCTTCAGACCGTTGGCGCCGACCCCCGGCTGGGCGTTGGCCTGCACCTGGGTGATGTCGACGAAGTCGTCCGCGGTCGGGCCGTTGCCGGCCTGTCCGCCGTTGCCCTGGTCCTGGCCGTCACCCTGGTCCTGGCCGTCCCCCTCCTGGCCCTGGTCCTGGCCGCCGTCGCCGCCCTGGTCCTGGCCGGTCCCGCCGTCGTTGGTCTGCGGCTGCTCGGCGGGAGTGCCGGTGCAGCCGGACAGGTTGTCCAGGTCCTCCGAGGCGTTGCCACCGACGCGGTTGATCTCCAGCTGGATGCGGTCGATGATGACCTTCCGCCGGTCCTTGAGCGGCTGGAGGATGGCGTTCTGGACGAAGGCGGCGTCCCGGGCCTGGGCGTCACGCGTCGTCGCGAGCCGCTGGTAGGCCTCGGTGATCTGCTGGTCCATCGTGGCCAGTTCGCCGTCGACCTCGCCACGGGCCTGACCCGGCACCTCGGTGAGTTTCTGGCCGACGTCCGGGCAGTCGATCGTGGCGATCTGCGCGCCGGCGGACCTCGTCCGGTTCTGGTCCGGGCCCGACTCGTGCGCGGATGCGTAGAAGTTCGCCCAGATCAGCCCGCCCCCACCGAGCGCTAGGGCCGCCGATGCGGCAATGGCCTTGGTGGCCAGCGGCGTACGGCGTTTTCGTGTGTTGCGTCCCATGGAACTCCTCTGACTTCCTTGCGGGGCAGCGAGGCGCCCGACAGGAGTGAAGCGGCTCCCTTCCATACGGACGCAGTCCCACGGGTGTTCAGCAGTCCCACGAATTTCACGGCAACTGCCCTTCGGCGCTTGTCATTTCACCGCCCTTGGTCCAGATAGGCGAGAACCGCCAGGACGCGGCGATTGTCGTCGTCCGACACCTCCAGATCCAGTTTGGCGAAGATGTTGGAGGTGTGTTTGGCGATGGCCCGTTCCGTGACGACGAGCTGGCCCGCGATGGCCGCGTTGGTCCGTCCCTGCGCCATCAGCTCCAGCACCTCCCGCTCGCGCGGGGTGAGCCGGTCCAGTGGCCGCCGGTCCTCCGCCGCCCGCCGCGTCAGCAGCTGCTGGATCACCTGCGGGTCCATCGCGGTCCCGCCGGCCGCGACCCGCCGTACGGCGTCCGTGAACTGCTCCGCGTCGAACACCCGGTCCTTGAGCAGATAGCCGACCCCGCCGTCGCCGTCGGCGAGCAGTTCACGGGCGTAGAGCTGCTCCACGTGCTGGGAGAGCACCAGCACCGGGAGGCCGGGACGGTCCCGGCGGGCCTGCAGCGCGCACTGGAGGCCCTCGTCGGTGTGCGTGGGCGGCAGCCGCACGTCCACCACGGCGACGTCCGGCTTCAGTTCGGCCAGCGCCCGCTGCAGCTCCGGTCCGCTCTCGACGGCCGCCGCGATCTCGAAGCCGTGGGCCTGAAGGAGCCGGACGAGTCCGTCGCGCAGCAGGAACAGGTCTTCGGCTAGGACAACGCGCAAGGGAGCTCCATGGTGACCAGGGTGGGACCGCCCGCGGGGCTGCTGACGGCCAGGACGCCGTCGAATGTACCCAGCCGGCGCTCCACCCCGGCCAGCCCCGATCCGGCGCCGATCACCGCGCCGCCCTTGCCGTTGTTGGTGACCGTGGCCCGCAGCATGCCCTCGCCGTGATGCAGGTCGATCCAGATGCGGTCGGCGCCGGAGTGCTTGACCGCGTTGGTGAGGACTTCGCTGACGGCGAAGTACGCGGCCGACTCCACCGGCGCCGGCGCCCGCCCCGGCAGCTCCACCGTCACCTCGGTGGCCACCGGCAGCCGCAGCGCCAACGCCCGTACGGCATCGCCCAGTCCGCGTTCGGCGAGGACCGGCGGATGGATGCCGCGCACCAGGTCGCGCAGTTCGGCGAGCGCGTCGACGGATGACTTGCGGGCCTGCGCGAGGAGTTGCCTGGCCTGCTCGGGGTCCTTGTCGAGCAGCATGTCGACGGTGCCGAGGTCCATGCCCATCGCCACCAGCCGGGCCTGCGCCCCGTCGTGCAGGTCGCGTTCGATACGGCGCAGTTCGGCGGCGGAGGTGTCGACGGCGTCCCGCCGGGTCTCGGTCAGCACGCGCACCCGCTCGGCGAGCCGGCCCTGGTTGGAGGCGAGAACGGCCCGGGTGAGCGTGAAGTGGGTGTGCAGCAGCCGGGTGCTGCAGAAGTGCGCGAGCACCAGCAACCCGGCGGCCAGCGCGGCCGCGCCGAACGCCGACGCCTGCCCGGTGATCGGCACGAATCCGTACCAGTACCCGTCGGGGAAGATCCGCCACAGGCCCAGTGCCAGCGCGAATCCCTCCAGCGGGTACAGCACGAGCACGGCCGGCAGCAGCGCGGTGACGAAGCCGACCGTCATGTCGAACGGCAGCCACCGCAGATCCCGCCAGGTCGCCGGGTCGCGGAGCATGGCGAAGGTGCGGGTCCAGGGGTTGGCGTCCGGCGGTATCGGCCGGTACGCCGAAGGGATACGCACCCCGCCCCACCGGGCCGCGACGACCCGCCGCCAGTCCGCGAACGCCCGCACCCCCGTGAGCACCCACGGCGTGGTGACGATCCCGACACCGATGGGGATCAGCGCGATGGACACCAGGGAGAGCGTGAAGCAGAGCACCGCCCCCGGCAGCAGCACCAGCGCCAGCCCCAGTCCCCGTACCGCCGCGAGCGTCATGCCGCGGGCCCTGCTGTGCGTCTCTGTGGTGGTCATGGCGCAAGTCTGGACGAGCCCGGGGACCGGGTCACGGGGCCGGGCCCCCGCTCAGGGGGTGTCGCCAGGTACACCACCGGGACCACCGAGCGACGCCAGCACCTTCGCCTCCACCTCCGGGTCGAGCCCCTTCGTCGAGCGGTCCGCGCGCATCGGCGCCGTCCCGCCGAGGCTCCGCAGCCAGCTCCAGGTGTCGGCGACGGTCTCCTCGACGGGACGGCAGCGCAGCCCCGTCGCCACGGCCCGGGAGACGTCGGCGCCGTGCAGAGCGGCATGCAGATCGCTGTTCGGCGGCACCCACACCGGCAACTGGACCCACGGCTCGATCCCGGCCTCCAGGATCACCTCCGGCTCGGCCCAGCGCAGTTCGGCCGTACCGCCGGTGACCGCCGCGCACGCGTCGAGCAGCGCGCCCATCGTGGCGTGTCCGGAAGGGCCGATCAGGTTGTACGGGCCGCTCAGCCGCTGCTCCGCGGCGCCGAGGAGCCAGTCGGCGAGGTCGCGGGCGTCGATGTACTGGATCGGCAGCTCCCGCGGCCCCGGCGCCAGCACCGGTCCGCCGCGGGCCGTGCGGTTCAGCCACCAGGGCAGCCGGCCGACGTTCTCGTACGGGCCGATGATCAGCCCCGCCCGCGCCAGCACCGCGCGGTCGGGGCCGAAGGCGTCCAGCACCGCCAGCTCGCCGCCCCGCTTGTCCTCGGCGTACGCGGTCTGCCCGGCGTCGGGGGAGGCGCCGCTCACCGTCGGCGCGTCCTCGGTGTAACCGGCGGGCGGGGCCCAGTCGTACACCGAGCAGCTGGACACGTACAGGTACCTCCCGACGCGGTCCCGCAGCAGCCGTGCGGCATCCCGCACCGCGCTGGGCGCCGCCGACCAGGTGTCGACGACGGCGTCCCACTCGCCCTCCTCCAGCGCGGCGAGCCCGCCCGGGGCGGTGCGGTCGCCGTGCAGCGCCCTGACCCCGGCCGGGGCCTCGTGCCGCCCCCGGTGGAAGACGGTCACCTCCCAGTCCCGGCCGAGTGCCGCCTCGACCACGGCCCGCCCCACGAACTCCGTACCACCCAGCACCAGAAGTCTCATGGGGTGACTCTGCCCGGCCCGGGCGCGCAGGGGAACAGGCGTCTGCCGTCAGCAGAGCGCCGCCGCCCGGCAAGCGGAAGGGGCGCCCGCCATGACGGCGGGCGCCCCTTGCCGGGCAGTGGCGGATCAGACCTGGCCGGCCTTCTCCAGGGCGGTGCAGCAGGTGTCGACGATCAGCCGGGTCACCACGTACGGGTCGACGTTGGCGTTCGGGCGGCGGTCCTCGATGTAGCCCTTGCCGTCCTTCTCGACCTGCCACGGGATACGGACCGAGGCGCCGCGGTTGGAGACGCCGTAGGAGTACTCGTTCCACGGGGCGGTCTCGTGCAGACCGGTCAGGCGGTCGTCGATGCCGGCGCCGTAGTTCTTGACGTGGTCGAGCGGCTTGGAGCCCTCACCGAGCGACTCGCACGCGGTGATGATCGCGTCGTAGCCCTCGCGCATCGCCTTGGTGGAGAAGTTGGTGTGCGCGCCGGCGCCGTTCCAGTCGCCCTTGACCGGCTTGGGGTCCAGGGTCGCGGCGATGCCGAAGTCCTCGGCCGTGCGGTAGAGCAGCCAGCGGGCCACCCACATCTGGTCGGAGACCTCCAGCGGGGCCAGCGGGCCGACCTGGAACTCCCACTGGCCGGGCATGACCTCGGCGTTGATGCCGGAGATGCCCAGACCCGCCTTCAGGCAGTTGTCCAGGTGGGCCTCGACGACGTCACGGCCGAAGATCTCGTCGGCGCCGACGCCGCAGTAGTAGCCGCCCTGCGGGGCCGGGAAGCCGCCCTTGGGGAAGCCGAGCGGGTAGCCGTCCTTGAAGAACGTGTACTCCTGCTCGATGCCGAAGATCGGCTCCTGGACGGCGAACTTCTCGGCGACCTCGGTCAGCGCGGCACGGGTGTTCGTGGCGTGCGGGGTCATGTCGATGTTCAGGACCTCGCACAGGACCAGGATGTCGTCGCCGCCGCGGATCGGGTCCGGGCAGGAGAAGACCGGCTTGAGCACGCAGTCCGAGGCGTGGCCCTCGGCCTGGTTGGTGGAAGACCCGTCGAAGCCCCAGATCGGCAGCTCGGCACCCTTCGCGTCGTCGCCAAGGATCTTGGTCTTCGAACGCAGCTTGGCCGTCGGCTCGGTGCCGTCGATCCAGATGTACTCAGCCTTGAAGCTCACGGGCCACATCCTTCGGGGTGGGTCTCTAGGCGCACTTGCGGGTGCTGCGGCGCTGCGGCACTGGGGCGCCGCGTTGATGCCCGCGAGCCTGTCAACAGGCGATTTCCCGGTCATTGCTCGAATGTGAACCCCGTGTTACCTGGTGGTGCTGTGGTGCGTCTCACGCTGTGAGCCGTAACCGTGGCGGCGAGGGGCATGGAGCGGCGACCGGCTGCCCCCCGAGGTACAGCCGGTCGCCGCTCCGCCGCGGAAGGTCAGGGGCTCACCCGACCTTCTCGATCACGGCCCGGCGGATCAGGAACTTGCCGGGCTCGCGGACCTGCTCGAAGGCGGCGTTGTTCAGCAGGACGCAGGAGCCGGAGACCGAGGTGACCTCCACCGTCGTGGACTTGTTGTTGTCCAGGTTGGTGACCTTCAGCCTGGTGCCGGCCGGGAACTGGTTGCTGGACGCGGCCGGGGCGCCGCCCTCCCCGGAGAGGGTGACGGTGGAACCGTTGCAGACCTGCTCCCCGGCCGCCGCCGGTGGCTGCGAGGGCTGGGCCTGCTCCGCCGGCGGCTGCGACTGCGCGGGCGGCGCGGCGGGCGGAGCGGCCTGGGAGCCCTGAGCCGACTCCCCGACGACGCACCCGGACGCCTCCTGCTGGACCTTGATCTGCGCGACGACCGCCTCGCGGTTGGTGATCCGGGCCGCCGACTGGACGTCGGGCTTGGCCCGCTGTTCCTCGATGAACCGCAGATTGTTGCCGAGGGCGGTGGCGAGTCCCTGGCAGACACTCGACTCCGCGGCGGTCTTCGGCGGGGCGGCGTTCGAGGTGCTCGCCATGACGAAGGCACCGCCGCCCGCCACCGTCGCGGCGCTGACGAGCAGCGCCACCTTCTTCTTCGTGCTGAGGGTTCTCCTGCGTGACATACGCGCCTCCTGGGAGGTGGGGAGCTGTATGCCGCTAGGTACGAGATACCGAACGAAGTTGCTCAGGGGTTGCGGGAGTGATCGAAGTGACCTGTGCCACAAGGCAGTTGTCCACTTCTGCTGGTCCACTCCCGCTGGGTCACTCCTGGGTCACTCCTGGGGCGCGGCGTCCTCGTAGGCCACCACGTCGTCGTTCACGTACTGGAGCAGCCCCTGGGTCTGACGGGTCAGCTCCTCCTGGCGCATCTCGGAGCCGTCGCCCCACTGCCCGTTGGCGAACACCACGGACCGCACGGTCATCAGCCGCTCGAAGAGCCCCGGCGACCCCGGCGGCACGGTCGGCAGCCCCGCCTCCGGCGCCGGGTCCAGCGAGACGACCTGGTACGTCACCGGGTCCATGGAGGCCATCATGAACACCCGCGAGGCGTCCTCGGGGCGCTCGAAGCTCAGCACCGACACCGTCACCTGCGAGCGCCGGTCCGCGTCCGTGAACAGGGCCGCGGTCATCCGTGCGCACGGCCCGCCCTGCTCGATCAGCTCCGCCAGCGCCTGCGACATCCCGCGCGCGCAGTCGGTGGTGGTGGCCCGGTCGACGCGCTCGAAGGTGGAGCCGTCCTCCAGCGTGACCGTCTCCCGCGGGAACGCCTGGTCGGCGCTGATGATCGGGCGCTCCAGCAGCGAGGCCAGCGCGCTCGGGACGCCGGAGGGCGTGCCGGCGTCGACACGGGGGACGCCCTCGGCGCCGGACGGCCCGGCGGCGGCGCTCGGTGTCGCGTCCGCGGCCACCGCCGGGGCCTCGCCGTCGCCGCCCACGAACTGCAGGGCTCCGGCCACCACGGCCCCGACCAGCACCCCGCCCGCGACCCCGGCCGCGGTCCGGCGCAGTCGCCGCCGGCGTATCAGCTCCTGCTCGGCGACCCAGGCGGCGTGCGGGTCAGGGGGGCCGGGGTACACGTACGGGCCGCCGGGATGACCGTACGGCGTTCCGTGCTCAGGGGACGTCATGGCGGCGGAGGGTAACAGGGCGCCCGGCCGCGGTTCACGCCGAGCGACAAACCCTCAACAACCGTGCGCCCGCGTCACTTTCGGGACAGCGCGTCCCGTACGGCCTCCTCGGTGCGCCCCACGACCGCGGTGCCGTCGTCGGCGGTGATGAGCGGGCGCTGGATGAGCTTCGGGTGCTCGGCGAGCGCCTTGACCCACCGGTCGCGGGAGGCCTCGTCCCGCGCCCACTCCTTCAGCCCGAGTTCCCTGGCCGCGGGTTCCTGGGTGCGGGTGATGTCCCACGGTTCGAGGCCGAGCCGGTCGAGTACGGCGCGGATCTCGTCCTCGCTCGGGACGTCCTCCAGATAGCGGCGGACGGTGTAGTCGGCGCCCTCGGCGTCCAGCACGGTGAGGGCGCCGCGGCACTTGGAACAGGCGGGATTGATCCAGATCTCCATGTCGCCAACGGTAAGCGGATGGGGACGGAGGTCACCTCTGTTCGATTTCCTGTGGCCCCAGGAGCCCCTCCCTGATCCGCTGTGGCAGACCGTCAATCCCCTTTCTCACCAGGGCGTTTGATGGCGCGGGCGCTCTGCTGATTGTCAGTGGTGGGCGGTAGACTGGAAGCAGTGTTCGAGGGTGTCGCCGGAGCGTCCGGACGGACGGCGCCCTGACCGCGACAGGAGGATGCCTGTGCCCGCTGCCGCACTGAAGCCGAAGCCGACCCAGTCCACCGCGAAGCGCCCGGTCCTGCTGGACCTGCCGTACGTCCCGCTGGAGAAGCGCCCGCTGCCCGCGGGCCGCCCCCGCGAGTGGTACGTCACCCACAACCGCCGCCTCAAGGCCATGCGCCTCGCCATAGCCCTGCTCGACTCGGGGGTCTACGTCCCGAACCAGGCCCGCAACGAGACGATCCGCGACACCGCGGAGCAGATCGGCATCCATCCCCCGTCGGACACGACGTGCCACATGGTGCGGGCGTTCATGCGCTACAACCGCTGAGCCCCATGCCGGGCGCCTTGCCTCCGCGAGGCCCCGGCACCCCGCCGGCGCGGGCGAGTGAATCCACCCTCACCCACACCCACACCCCGGCCCCCACTCCGCGCCGGAGCCCGCCCCGGTCTCCCCCTCACTCCGCCGACATCCGGATTCCCCCGCACCCGCACTCCAGGCCGTGCCGGCAGCAGGGGCTCGGTCCCGGTCCTCGGCCCGCAACTCCCGCTCCGGCGGCGTCGGGATTCACGCGCACCCGCACCCCGGCCTTCGTCTCGCCAAGGTCCGCTCCAGCGGCGTCCGGATTCCCCTGCACCCGCACCCGCACCCCGGCCTTCGTCTCGCCAAGGTCCGCTCCAGCGGCGTCCGGATTCACCCGCACCCGCACCCGCACTCCAGGCCGCGCCGGCAGCAGGGGCTCGGTCCCGGTCCTCGGTCCGCAACTCCCGCTCCAGCGGCGTCGGGAATCACCCGCACCCGCACCTCAGCCCCCACTCCGTGCCGGCCCCCGCCCGGCCCCGGCCCTCACCCCGCCAGTTCCCGCTCCAGCGGTGTGCGGAAGCGGGGCGTGAACCGGGTCGTGCCCACCCACTCCCGCAACCGCTCCGCCTCGGCCGAGATCGCCGTCTCCGCCTCCCGGCCCACCCCGGAGGAATCCAGCAGGCGCCACACGATCTCCCCGTCAGGACGCTGAGCCCACCCCCCGACCACCCGCCCGTCCCACCACACCGTCGGCCCCACGTTCCCGCTCCGGTCGAACAACGCCCCCCGCAGCGACGGCGCCAGATACCAGTCCCGCCCCTGCCACCCCATCGCCGTGGGATCCAGCCCCGGCAACAGCGCCGCCCACGGCCGCCCCGGCTCCGCCACCGGCCCGGCATCCCCGGCGACGACATATCCGGTGCCCTCGTCCAGCCCCACCGCCTCCGCCCCGATCGCCGCCAGCGCCCGCCGCACCTCGGTCACCCGCCACCCCGTCCACCACTTCAGATCCGCCTCCGTGGCAGGCCCGCACACCGCCAGCCACCGCCGCAGCAGCTCCGCCTGCGCCCCGGCAGGGTCCAGCTCGGGATGCTCCGGCGCCGGCGCCCACCGGAACTGCGTCGACGTCCACGAACCGAGCGGCCGCCCCCGTACGACCTTCCCCTCGATCCCCAGCACCCTCAGCAGCCGCGACGAAACGGTGTGCACCCCCTCGTAGCTCTTCCCGGCCGCGTACACGAACTGCTCCCTCAACCGCGGCTCGTCCCGGGCCAGTTCGGCCGCCGTCGCCTCCCCGCGCCGCGCCAGCGCGGACAGCGCCGACGCCTCCACCTCCCGCAGCCACTCCGCGTCCGGCGCCCCCGCCTTCGCCATGTCCTTGACCAGCGAGGCGCGTTCCCGGGCGGCGACCGCGAGCCCGGTGGAGGCGTGCACGACGGCGGTGAGCCCGGTCGGGAACACGAACACCGTGTGCCGCATGCCGTGCATCCGCACCAGCGAACGGTCCTCGTACAGCGCCCGCTCCGTACCGGCGACGGTCTTCGCCGGGTCCGCCAGCCGCGCCCCGACGGCGAGGAACACCGTCGCCGGATCGGTACCGTGCAGCGCCACCAGCGACCCGGCGACCTCCTCCGGGCTCCCCGCCCGCGCCTCCCCGGCCAGCCGATGCCGCACCGCCAGCCGGGCCCGCCGCTCGGCCGCCCCGATGTACCGCGGCCCGCCGTCACCCATGTCCGACCTCCGACCTCCACCCGTCACAGCCGTCACCACATCCTGACGGAAGCCACTGACAATCCCGGCGGGGCGAGTCCGAACAAGGGGCTTAGACCTGCGCCGTCATGCGGGCTCCGTCTTCCGGGTCGCCGCCGCGATGGCCTCCCGCAGGTGGTCCTCGTCGGCCTTGCTGAGCGAGGTCTGCACCAACTCGCCACCGTACGGTGTCAGTTGCGGGATCACCTTGTCGTCGGCCGCCTTCTTCACCAGCACGAACAGCGCGGCGGCGCCCGGCCGCAGATTCGCGCTGAGGTCCTTCATGAAGTCGTCGTTGATGCCCGTGTCGGTGACCGCGCCCCCGGCCGCACCGGCCGCCGCGCCCACCGCCGCGCCGAGCAGCGGGGCCAGGAAGAGCAGTCCGATCACACCGCCCCACAGCGCACCGCCGGCCGCGCCGACCGCCGTGTGGTTGACCGCCTGATGCAGTTTGATCTTGCCGTCCTGGTGGCGCTCGACGACCACCGCGTCCTCCAGCTCCACCAGATGCTGCTTGGACAGCTCGAACAGCTTGTCGCGGACCTGGCTCGCGGTGGCGACGTCGTGATAGGCGATGACGAAGAGATCGCTCATGGTGGGGCACCCCTTGTTTCCCGTACAGAATCTTCCCGTACGACCGTATTGCGGCATTTGCGCAATCGATCCGACTCTAGGCCGGTGGAAAAGGGGATGCACGCCGAGTGCTCGGCTCCCTAGCCTGGACTAATCTCAGCCACCCACGCCCACGGAGGGGAGGCCGTCATGGGCACCATCGTTCTTTCCGGGACCGTCGTCCTGGTTGTCATGGGATTCGGGAACCCGCTCTACTGGCTCGCCGCCGTCGCCGTGCTCTTCCTGTACGTGCGGTACGGGCGCGTCGCGTCGCCGACCCCCCGGTCGGGCGGCGGACCCGGCTCGATGCCGTCGGACTACCGCGCGTACCGGCAGCGTCGTGACACGCAGGCCAAGTGGGAGCGCCGCTACCGCCGCGAGCGGCCCATGCAGTTCCGCCGCCAGGACCGCGGCCGCAACAGCTGAGCGAAGGTTCGTGACCCAGGGGCGCCCCGAAGCTAGTAGGTGCCCCTGAGGTTCACGTACCCCAGCAGCACGATGATCGCCGCGATGCTCCCCAGGACCACGGCGGTGGATATCCAGGACCGCCGCCGGCTGTGCCGCACCGGATCCGGGTCGCCCCGGAACGGCACGGGGCCGGGTGGGTTCTCCTTCCACCGGGCGGCGAGCATCCGCGCCCGCGCGGACGGCTCCTTGTGCGCGGCCGCGTCCGCCCACTTGATGTCGAACTCCCGCTCGCCGTCGTCCCGTTCGGACATCCCCGCAGACCCTTCTCGAACAGCCGTACCCCCACGATACGACGGCGCCCCCGCCCTGAGAAACAGGAACGGGGGCGCCGGCACAACGGCTCAGGCGTCGATCACACGTCGAAGTACAGCTCGAACTCGTGCGGGTGCGGACGCAGCTGCAGCGGGGCGATCTCGTTGGCGCGCTTGAAGTCGATCCACGTCTCGATCAGGTCGGACGTGAAGACGTCACCGGCGAGCAGGAACTCGTGGTCGCGCTCCAGGGAGTCGAGGACGGCCGGGAGGGAGGTCGGGACCTGGGCGACGTTCGCGTGCTCCTCGGGAGCCAGCTCGTACAGGTCCTTGTCGATCGGCTCGGCCGGCTCGATCTTGTTCTTGATGCCGTCCAGGCCCGCCAGGAGCAGGGCCGAGAAGGCCAGGTACGGGTTGCCGGAGGAGTCGGGCGCGCGGAACTCGACGCGCTTGGCCTTCGGGTTGGAGCCCGTGATCGGGATACGCATCGCAGCGGAGCGGTTGCGCTGCGAGTACACCAGGTTGATCGGCGCCTCGAAGCCCGGCACCAGGCGGTGGTAGGAGTTCACCGTCGGGTTGGTGAAGGCCAGCAGCGACGGGGCGTGCTTGAGGATGCCGCCGATGTAGTAGCGCGCCATGTCCGACAGGCCCGCGTAGCCGGCCTCGTCGTAGAACAGCGGGTCGCCGTTGCTCCACAGCGACTGGTGGACGTGCATGCCCGAGCCGTTGTCACCGAAGATCGGCTTCGGCATGAAGGTCGCGGTCTTGCCGTTGCGCCAGGCCACGTTCTTCACGATGTACTTGAAGAGCTGGAGGTCGTCGGCCGCGGCGAGCAGCGTGTTGAACTTGTAGTTGATCTCGGCCTGGCCGGCGGTGCCCACCTCGTGGTGCTGGCGCTCGACCTTCAGGCCCTGCTTGTCCAGCTCCAGGGAGATCTCGGCGCGCAGGTCGGCGAAGTGGTCGACCGGCGGGACCGGGAAGTAGCCGCCCTTGTAGCGGACCTTGTAGCCGCGGTTGTCCTCCAGCGCACCGGTGTTCCAGGCGCCCGCCTCGGAGTCGATGTGGTAGAAGGACTCGTTCGCGGAGGTCGCGAAGCGGACCGAGTCGAAGACGTAGAACTCGGCCTCGGGACCGAAGTACGCGGTGTCCGCGATACCGGTCGAGGCGAGGTAGGCCTCCGCCTTCTTCGCCACGTTGCGCGGGTCACGGGAGTACTGCTCGCCCGTGATCGGGTCGTGGATGAAGAAGTTGACGTTCAGCGTCTTGTCGCGGCGGAACGGGTCGACCCGGGCGGTCGACAGGTCAGCGCGCAGCGCCATGTCGGACTCGTGGATGGCCTGGAAGCCGCGGATCGACGAACCGTCGAAGGCGAGCTCCTCGTCCGGGTCGAACGCCTCGACGGGCACCGTGAAGTGCTGCATGACGCCCGGCAGGTCGCAGAAGCGGACGTCGACGAACTTGACCTCCTCGTCCGCGATGAACTTCTTGGCCTCGTCGGCGTTCTGGAACATCCAGCTCCTCCTACTCCCGACGGTCCGTGCCGGGGTGGTAGTTCGTTCGTGCGGCCAGTGCGGTGGCACACGCTGACCTCGACCCTAGGGACGCGTGATTTCTCTGGCGTGACCCATTTGTTTCGCACAAGTTAACCGGCCCTCGTTCCACCGTAGCCCCGACGCACCCCGACTGTCCTCGGTCATATGGGGGCGCAGTACCGTGGACGGGTGGACAACAGGCAAGCAATCGGATCGTGGCTCTCCGGGCCCCGCGCGGCCATGGAGGACGCCGGTATCGACCTCGGATACCGGGGAGAGCAACTCGGTCTGCCGGAGCACGGGCCCGGCTCCATCGCCCGTCCGGGCAGGCGCCTGGGCGCCCTCGCCGTGGACTGGGGCCTGTGCCTCTTGATCGCATACGGCCTGATCACGGAGGGCTACGACAGCACCACCGGCAACTGGGCGCTGCTCATCCTGTTCGTGATGAGCGCCCTGACCCTCGGCAGCGTCGGCTTCACGCCCGGCAAGCGCCTGTTCGGTCTGCGGGTGCTCGCCCTGGACACCGGCCGGGTCAATCCGCCGCGCGCCCTGCTGCGCACGGTCCTGCTCTGCCTCGCCGTCCCGGCCCTGATCTGGGACCGCGACGGCCGCGGCCTGCACGACCGGCTGGCCCGCACGGTCGAGGTCCGGATCTGACGCCGGTCGGGTGACCGTCGCGGCGGTCACGGCCCGGGGTCCCCACGACGTCGAATGGTGTTCGAAACACTGCCGCCAACTCTGGCGGAGGTGGTTGGACAGTGTCGTACGACAGCATGTCGACGATCGTGGACCGGGCGGCCGAGGTCGCCGTCATCGCGGCCCGGCACAGCGAGGAGGCCGAGGAGGCACGGCGGCTCTCGCCCCAGGTGGTGCACGCGGTGCGGGACGCCGGGTTCGCCCGGCACTTCGTTCCCCTCGCCCACGGCGGCACGGCCGGCGGCTTCACCGAACTGACCTCGGCGGTCTTCCGGGTCGGCGAGGGCTGCACCTCCGCCGCCTGGGCGGCCTCCCTGGCGGCCTACGCCGGACGCTACGCGGCGTTCCTGCCCGAGCGGGGTCAGGCGGAGATCTGGGCGGCCGGACCCGACGCCCTGCTCGCCGCGGCTCTGATGCCGTCCGGCACCGCGCGCCGCGTCGACGGCGGCTGGCGGCTGAGCGGTGAGTGGAAGTACATCAGCGGGGTGCACTTCGCCGACTGGGCGCTCGCCTGCGCGCCCGTCCCCGACGAGCCGTCGGCGGACCCCGAGGGGCGGCCCGAGGTGCGGTACTTCGCGGTGCCGCGGGACGACTTCACCATCGCCGACAGCTGGTACTCCGTGGGCATGCGGGGCACCGGCAGCGACACCCTGGTGCTCTCCGACGTCTTCGTGCCCGGGCACCGCACCCTGGCCCGCTCCGCCGTGCACGCCGGCCGCGCCCCCGCCTCGGACGCCCGCTGCCACATCGTGCCGATGCACGCCGTGAACTCGCTGCCCTTCGCCGCCCCGCTGGTCGGCGCCGTGCGGGGCGCCATGCGGGCCTGGGTCGAGCGGACCGGATCGCGGGTCGACCGGCGGGGGAGGGCCGTACGGGAGATGCCCTCGGCGCAGGTCTCGCTGGCCCGCTCGGCCGCCGAGGCGGACGCCGCGGAACTCCTCGTCCGGCGTACCGCGGCGGTCGCCGACGGGACGGAGTCCCCGGCCGGGGGCGAGGCGGCGGTCCGCGGGGCCCGGGACCTGGCGCTGGCGGTGGAACTGCTGGTCTCGGCCGTCGACCGGGTCTTCCGCAGCAGCGGAACCTCCGGCCAGTCCTCGACCGACCCGGTGCAGCGCTTCTGGCGGGACGTGAACAGCGCCGCCTCCCACGTGGCGCTCTCCTTCGAGTCCACGGGCGCCGCCTACGGCGCCTGGGCCCTGTCCGACCGGAGCTGACGTCCGGTTGCCGGGGCGGCGGGGCTCGCGGATAGTCGCGTCATGACCGAGCTGGACACAGACATACCGGACACGGCGGTGGCATCCGAGGTGGCATCCGAGGAGTTCCGGGCCGCGATGGGCCGGTTCCCCTCGGGTGTCGTGGTGGTGACCACCCGGTGCCCGGACGGCACCCCCCGCGGCTTCACCGCCAGCTCGTTCTGCTCGGTGTCGCTGGAGCCGCCGATGGTCCTGGTGTGCCTGGCGAACTCGGCCGACTCGGCCGCGTCCTTCGCCCGCTGCGACCGTTTCGCGGTGAGCGTGCTCTCCCCGGTCCACCGCCCGCTCGCGGAGCGCTTCGCCACCAAGGGCACCGACAAGTTCGGCTCCGCCGGACTGCGGCTGAGCCCCGGCGGACTGCCGACGGTCGAGCGGGCCCCGTCCGTGCTGGAATGCGCCGTACACGCACGTCACCCGGCCGGGGACCATACGGTCCTGATCGGCCGGGTGACGGGTGTACGACTGGGTGAAGGAGCCCCGCTGGTCTATTACGACCGGTCCTTCAGAACGCTGGCCTGAGGCTCAGCGGGCTTGCGGCTCAGCGGACTTGCGGCTCAGCGGGCCTTCGGGCCGCCCTTGGGGAGCTTCATGCCCTTGGGCATCGGCCCCTTCGGCAGCGGCATGTTGCTCATCAGGTCGCCCATGGCCTTCAGGCGGTCGTTGGTCGCGGTCACCTGGGGGCCCGAGAGCACCCGCGGCAGCTTCAGCATGGTCGTCCGCAGCTTCTTCAGCTCGACCCGGCCCTCACCGACGCCCACGATCAGATCGTGCACCGGCACGTCCGCCACGATGCGGTTCATCTTCTTCTTCTCGGCCGCCAGCAGGCTCTTCACCCGGTTCGGGTTGCCCTCGGCGACCAGCACGATCCCGGCCTTGCCGACCGCCCGGTGCACCACGTCCTGGCTGCGGTTCATCGCCACCGCGGGGGTGGTCGTCCAGCCCCGGCCGATGTTGTCCAGTACGGCAGCGGCGGCGCCCGGCTGGCCCTCCATCTGACCGAAGGCGGCCCGCTCGGCCCGCCGCCCGAACACGATCGCCGTGCCGAGGAAAGCGAGCAGCACCCCCAGGATGCCGAGGTAGATCGGGTGACCGATCAGGAAGCCGATCGCGAGAAAGACACCGAGGATGAGGAGGAAGACGCCCGCCAGCACGAAGCCGATCTTCTTGTCGGCCCTGCGGGTCATCTTGTACGTCAGGGCGATCTGCTTCAGACGCCCGGGGTTAGCGGCATCCGCCGCGCTGTCACTTCTCGCCATGGCACGAAGTCTACGTGGCCCCGCGAGCGCCGACGACGGCAGTGCCGGTCACCGAACGGTCAGGGACCGGGGGTGAGCACCCGCTCCAGGATCTGCTGCGCCTCGACCCGGTCCTTGGCCCGGCGGCGGTCCTCCAGGACGGACGTCCAGGCATTGCGGCGGGCGGTGCGCTGGCCGCCGCTCATGAGCAGCGACTCGACGGCACGGAGTGCAGTGCTGAAGGACGGAATGGCGGTGGCGCGTACCGGCGCGGCCTGCATGAGTGAGGTCCCCCCTCGGAGGTTCGGATGTACGTGCTGTGAGTCCAGCGTCACTGTTTGGTGTTACCAGGGCGTGACCGGCCGGTCAAACGCGAATGAAGCCCCGAGGTGTGGCTCGAAAACGACGACGCGGTCCTGAAGGCGCCCCTATCTGCGGGGACGCCCAGGACCGCGTCAATCGGCCGCTACCGGGCGGTAGTTGCTTGTGCGCAGGTTCACACGCGCACGGTGGCACTGGGTGCCGTCAGACCGCCTGCGAGGCGACGTACGAGCCGCGCTTCTCCACGGCCATCTGGTACAGCCGTCCGGCGCGGTAGGACGAGCGCACCAGCGGCCCGGACATCACGCCGGAGAAGCCGATCCGCTCGGCCTCCTCCTTCAGCTCCACGAACTCGTGCGGCTTGACCCAGCGCTCCACGGGGTGGTGGCGCACGGAGGGGCGCAGGTACTGGGTGATGGTGATCAGCTCGCAGCCGGCCTCGTGCAGCTGCCGCAGCGCCTCGCTGACCTCCTCGCGGGTCTCGCCCATGCCGAGGATCAGGTTCGACTTGGTGACCAGGCCGAAGTCGCGGGCCTCGGTGATGACCTTCAGCGACCGCTCGTAGCGGAAGCCGGGGCGGATGCGCTTGAAGATCCGCGGGACGGTCTCGACGTTGTGCGCGAAGACCTCGGGGCGGGAGTCGAAGACCTGCCGCAGCAGCTCCGGCACGGCGTTGAAGTCGGGGGCCAGCAGCTCGACCTTGGTGCGGCCGGCCTCGCGGCCCGCGGTCTGCTGGTGGATCTGGCGGACCGTCTCGGCGTACAGCCAGGCGCCGCCGTCCTCCAGGTCGTCGCGGGCGACGCCGGTGATGGTGGCGTAGTTCAGGTCCATGGTGACCACGGACTCACCCACGCGGCGCGGCTCGTCGCGGTCGAGGGCCTCGGGCTTGCCGGTGTCGATCTGGCAGAAGTCACAGCGCCGGGTGCACTGGTCGCCGCCGATGAGGAAGGTCGCCTCGCGGTCCTCCCAGCACTCGTAGATGTTGGGACAGCCGGCTTCCTGGCAGACCGTGTGCAGGCCCTCGCTCTTCACGAGGTTCTGCATCTTGGTGTACTCGGGACCCATTTTCGCCCGGGTCTTGATCCACTCGGGCTTGCGCTCGATGGGGGTCTGGGCGTTCCGGACCTCAAGGCGCAGCATCTTGCGTCCGTCGGGTGTGACTGCGGACACATCGGCTCCCTGTAGCTTCGATTCTTCGGCGTACACCAGGGTACGCCCGTGTTTACTCAGCCCTGCTGTCAGGCCAACCCCACGGCCCGATGGCGGATTCCCGGCGTCAGACGGCCGCCCGCTCGATCTCCCGCGGCTTCAGCTCCGCGTTCCGCAGGACGTCGGTCAAGTGCCGCTCGACGACCGGCAGCACCTCGTCGATGGTCACGTCCCGGCCCAGCTCGGCGGCGAGGGAGGCGACGCCCGCGTCCCGGATGCCGCACGGGATGATGCGGTCGAACCACTTGTTGTCGGGGTTCACGTTCAGCGCGAAGCCGTGCATCGTGACGCCCTTGGCGACCCGGATGCCGATCGCGGCGATCTTGCGGTCCTCGCGGCGCTGGCCCGCGTTGGACGGGGCGTACTCGGGGCCGTTCAGCCGCGGGTCGAACTCCTCGTCCTGCAGCCGGGGGTCGAAGTCGAGCGAGAGACCGCCGAGCGCGGGACGCCGCTCGACCGGGTCGCCGAGCACCCACACTCCGCTGCGGCCCTCGACGCGGGTGGTCTCCAGGCCGAACTCCGCGCAGGTGCGGATCAGGGCCTCCTCCAGCCGCCGTACATGCGCCACGACGTCCACCGGGCGCGGGAGCTTCTGGATCGGGTAGCCGACCAGCTGGCCCGGACCGTGCCAGGTGATCTTGCCGCCGCGGTCCACGTCGATGACCGGGGTGCCGTCCAGCGGCCGCTCGTTGTCCGCCGTGCGCCGGCCGGCCGTGTAGACCGGGGGGTGTTCGAGGAGCAGCACGGTGTCGGGGATCTCGTCGGCGAACCGGGCCGCGTGCACCCGGCGCTGCTCGTCCCAGGCCTGCTGGTACTCGACGGCGTTCGCTCCGAACCCCATCCGGACGAACCGCAACTCACTCACGGCAAGCGCCTCCCTGGACGTCGTAAGGCACGAAGGGTGCCTACGCCACTGTACGACTGCCGGTCGAGCGTCAGTCTTGCGGGCAATCCTCACACGATCGGATGAACGGGTGACGAAATGTGCGATGGCCTGCTCACTCTCCGCTACATTCGCGCCGTTCACTGAGGCCATAAGGGCTGCTCACAGGCAATCCGG
The DNA here is from genome assembly GCF_053592135.1 of Streptomyces sp. NPDC002784. Classification (NCBI taxonomy): domain Bacteria; kingdom Bacillati; phylum Actinomycetota; class Actinomycetes; order Kitasatosporales; family Streptomycetaceae; genus Streptomyces; species Streptomyces sp. NPDC002784. The sequence goes on from NZ_JBSFVD010000011.1 coordinate 84,810, forward strand.
GCAAGTCAGAGGCCTGGAAGGCAGGAGACCGCACCGCAGATGACGGAACGACCCGCGCAGCGCACCCCCAACCGCCAGCTCGCCGCGCTCATCGCAGAAGCGGGGTTCTCCAACGCGGGTCTCGCCCGTCGCGTGGACCAGCTCGGACTCGAACACGGGCTGGACCTGCGATACGACAAGACATCCGTGACCCGCTGGCTGCGCGGACAGCAGCCGCGCGGCACCACCCCCGCCCTGATCGCCGAGGTCTTCACCCGCCGCCTCGGCCGCCGGCTCACCGCCCAGGACCTCGGTCTGGACGCCTGCGCCCCCGTCTACGCGGGCCTGGAGTTCGCCGCGACCCCCGAGGAGGCCGTCGACATCGTCAGCGGGCTGTGGCGCAAGGACTCCGGCAGCCATGCCGAGCTGCGCAAGATCGCCTTCACCCCGGCCGGACTGGTGGTGCCCAGCCGGGACTGGCTGATCGGCCGGCCCGACGACCGGGTCGCGCGCGGCGAGGCGCCGGTCCGGGTGCCGGTGCAGAACCGCTCCTCGGTGCCCCGGCAGCGCGGTGCCGAGCGCGGCCCCGGCCAGAAGGTCACCGGCGGCGACATCAACGCCCTGCGCTCGGTCGGCGAGCTCTTCCGCACCCTGGACAACATGTACGGCGGCGGCCATGCCCGCCAGGCCCTCGTGCGCTACCTGGAACACGAGTGCGAGCCGATGCTGCGCGGCACCTACGGCGAGCAGACCGGCCGCCGCCTGTTCGCCGCGGCCGCCGATCTGACCCGGCTCGCGGGCTGGACGTCGTACGACATCGCCGCGCACGGGCTCGCGCAGCGGTACTACGTCCAGTCGCTGCGGCTGGCACAGGCGGCCGGGGACCGGGCGTACGGCTCGTACGTGCTGGTCACCATGAGCCGGCAGGCCGTCTACCTCGGGCACGGGCGGGAGGCGGTGCAGCTCGCGCGGGTGGCCCAGCAGGGCGTCGGCACGACCGCCCCGCCCACCGTCCAGGCCCTGCTGCACGCGGCCGAGGCGCGCGGGCACGGGGTGATGGGGGAGGTACGGGCCTGTACGGCGTCCCTGGCCCGCGCCGAGCGCGCCCTGGAGGCGGTGCGGTCCGGCGACGAGGTGCCGCACTGGGCCCGGTTCTTCGACGAGGCGCAGCTGGCCGACGAACTCGGCCACTGCCACCGCGACCTGCAGCAGTTCCGGGCGGCGGCGCAGCACGCCGAGCGGTCCCTGCAGCTGCGGGCCCCCGCCTTCGCCCGCAGCCGCCTGTTCTGCCGTGTGGTCCTCGCCACCGCACGCCTGGGCCTCGGCGAACTCGACCAGGCGTGCGCGCTGGGCGTGGAGGCCGCGGGCCAGGCGGCGGAGATGCGGTCGGTACGGGCGGTGGAGTACATCCGGGACTTCGAGCGAAGGCTGGAACCGTACAAGGACGCCGCCCCGGTGCGCGGGTACCGGGACAAGGTGGCCGCGCTGGGGTAGGCCGGCCGGCCCGCCTCAGGCCGCCTGGGCCGCCGGCAGGGGGTCCGCCCGGTGCAGGGAGCCGGTCACTCCCAGGTCGCTCACGATCGACCGCGCCGCGCGGCGGGCCGAGTGCAGGGCGCCCTGGACGGTGCTGGTGTCCCGGTGGTCGCCGCAGACGTACAGGCCCGCCAGCAGGCGCACCGGGCGGTGCCGGTCGTGCGGGGGGCGCATGGACGGCACCGCGTCCGCCGTGTGGTGGACGGCCAGGGTCTCCCAGCGGGTGGTGGAGGTGCCGTACAGGCGGGCCAGATGCCTGCGGACCGCGGTGTCGAGGTCCGCGGGCGGTGCGCCGAGCACCGTCGACGACACTAGGGCGCGGCCCGCCGGGGCCCGGGCCGGGTCCACCGCGCTGGCCACCGCCGTGTGCGCCACCGGGCCGCCCCGGTCGGCGTCGAGGAGCAGTGCGGCGCCGCTCGACGGCGGCTCGTCCGTCGTGTGGTGGACGACCGTCACCGGATGGAAGTCCGGGACCCGCAGCCCGGGCAGCAGGCCGGCGGCGCTGCGTGCGCCGGTGGCGAGGAGCACGGCGCGGCAGCGGTACACCCCGTGCTCCGCGGTGGTCACCGAGGTCGTGGAGACCGAGGTGACCCGCACCCCCGTGTGCACGGTCCCGGCGGGCAGGGACCGGGCGAGCAGCCGGGGCAGGGTCTCCGCGCCCCCCTCCGGCACGCACAGCCGCCCCTTGGCGAAGGAGTGCAGCGCCAGGTCCGCGCACCGGCTGGAGACCGTCAGCTCCGGATCGCCCAGCAGGGCCGAGAGCAGCGGCCGTACGAAGGTGTCGACCGTGCGGGCGGGCAGGGCGCGGGCCGTCAGCGACCGCCCGGCCGTCGACTCCGGGCGGGCCAGCAGTCGGGCGGCCGGGGTGCCCGCGAGCCGGGCCAGCGCCGCGGCGAGCCGCGCCTGGTCGACCGCCGTGCCCAGCGGCGCGCGGGGCGCCGACGTGGGCCGGGGGGCGCTCGCCAGGGCGCGCACCGTGTGGAGTGCGCCCCTTGCGCCACCCTGGGACGCCGGAGCGCCCACGCGATGGTGGCGTCCGTCGCTGTGCAGCAGGATGTCGGGGGCGAAGGTGCGCAGGGCGAGCGCGTCGAGTCCCGGGGTCAGTCTCAGTTCGGGGTACGACGTGGACATCAGCTGCCCGACGCGGTCGAGCCGGAAGCCGTCGACCTTCTCGGTCGACATGCGGCCGCCCACCTCATGGGCGGCCTCCAGGACTGTGACGCTCACTCCTGCACTGGTCAGCCGTTGCGCCGCCGCGAGGCCGGCGATCCCGGCTCCCACCACGACGACGTCCGCCTGGTACGCGGGCTCAAGCACGTGCCCCTCCTCGAGGTTGCGCGGCCGGTGGAGACGTCATGCCCCCAACAGGCTCCGGGAATACCCGAGTTCGGGTCGAGGTTAGGGCGGCAATCGGTCAGCGGAAGTCGCGCATCGGCAGGGCACGGTCGCACAACGGTCGCATGCGGTCAGCCGACCGGGCTCACCTCGTCACAGCGCGGCCCGTACGGCCGCCTCGGCATCGGGGAACGCGAAGCTGAACCCCGACTCCAGCAGCCGCTTCGGCACCACCCGTGCGCTGCCGAGCACATCCCCGGCCATCTCCCCGAGCACCGTCCGCAACACCGGCGCCGGCACCGCGAACAGCGTCGGCCGGCGCAGCACCCGCCCCATCACCTCGGTGATCTCACGGTTCGTCAGCGGCTCGGGCGCGGTCACGTTGAACGGCCCCGACAGCCCGTCGGCCGCCATCAGATGCCGGATCGCCGCCACCTCGTCGTGCAGCGAGACGTACGACCAGTACTGGCTGCCGTCGCCCATCCGCCCGCCGAGCCCCGCCTTGAACAACGGGAACAGCCGCCCCCAGGCCCCGCCCTGCCGCGCCACCACGAGTCCCGTGCGCACGAACACCGTCCGCACCCCCGCCCGCTCGGCCGGCGCCGCCGCGCCCTCCCACGCCACGCACACCTCGGGCAGGAAGCCGGTCCCCGGCGGCGCGCTCTCGTCGACGGCCCGGTCGCCGGTCTCGCCGTAGTAGCCGATCGCGCTGCCGTTGACGAAGACCCGCGGCGGCTCGGGCAGCGCCGCCATGACCTCGGCGAGCGTCGCCGTGCCCCGCACCCGGCTGTCCCGGATCCGCCGCTTGTACGCGTCCGTCCAGCGCCGCCCGCCCACCCCGGCCCCCGCGAAGTTGAGCACCGCGTCGCACCCGGCGAGCCCGGCCGGATCGACGTACCCGGCCTCGGGGTCCCAGCGGACCTCGTCCTTCGCCCGCGCCGCGCGCCGCACCAGGCGCACCACCTCGTGCCCGTCCGCCCTCAGGGACCGGACCACGGCGCCGCCGATGAGCCCCGACGCGCCCGCCACCACGATTTTCGAGTGTTCCATGGCCCCATCCTCCGCCCGCCGCCCCGCCTGCCCGGTCCGCCACCGCCGTAGGGTGACCCGCATGTCCGAGTCCCGACAGCCGCGCATACGCACCGCCGCGCCCGCCGACGAGGAGCGGCTGGCCCGGCTCGACCGTGACACCTGGTCGACGCTGCACGCGGTCACGCCCCGCCCGCAACCGCCGTACCGCGCCTTCTTCGACGAGCGCCACCTCCCCGAGGACTACCTGGTCGCCGAGCTGGACCGCCGCCTCGTCGGCTACATCCGACTCGCCTTCCCCACCCCGCTCGCCTCGAACGCGCACGTCCGGCAGATCCAGGGCCTCGCCGTGTCCGAGGAGGCGCGCGGCCTGGGGGTGGGGCGCGCGCTGATCCGGGCGGCCGTGGCCGAGGCCCGCCGCCGCGGCGCCCGCCGCCTCACCCTGCGCGTCCTCGGCCACAACACCCCGGCTCGCAAGCTCTACGAGTCCGAGGGCTTCGTGGTGGAGGGCGTCCTGCCCGAGGAGTTCTGCCTGGACGGCGTCTACGTCGACGACGTCGCCATGGGGCGCGCGCTCTGATCTCTACGAGGTTCTGGTCTCTACGAGGTTCTGGTCTCTGCGAGGTTCTGGTCTCTACGACGTGACCAGCTCGCCCGTGTCCACCGCCCGTGTCGCCTCTGCCGCCCGCTCGGCGTCCTCGGCGACCTCGTCCGCGGTCAGCACATAGCCGGTCTCGGCGTCGGAGGTGGAGCGGGCGAAGACCACGCCGTACACCCGGCCCTCCGTGGTCAGCAGCGGGCCGCCGGAGTTGCCCGGGCGGACGGTGGAGCGGATCGAGTAGATCTCCCGGGTCACGGTCTCGTCGTTGTAGATGTTCCGGCCCGTCGCCTGCACCCGGTTGGCGACCGTGGCCGCCTGGAGGTTCAGGTCGCCGTCCTGGGGATAGCCGGCGACGACCGCCGAGTCGCCGCGCGCCGCGCTGTCGTCCCACTTCAGCACCGGCGCGCTCAGCTCGGGCACGTACAGCACCGCCACGTCCTTGTCCGGGTCGAACAGCACCACCCGGGCGTCGTACGCCGGACCCACCCCGCCCACCCGCACGCTCGGCTCGTCGATGCCGGCCACCACATGGGCGTTGGTCATCACATGCCGCGCGGCGTACACGAAACCGCTGCCCTCGCGGCCCTGGGAGCCCGAGACGCCCTCGATCTTGACCGTGCTCCGCTGGGCGGCGCCGGTGGCGGCGGCGGTGACGCTGTCGCCGGTGGGCCGGGCGACCTCGGCGGCCGACTCGTTCTCGAACGGGTTGAACACCTGCGGGAAGCCCGCCTCGGTGAGCGCCGAGGTGGCCCCCGAGAACCAGGCCGGGGTGGTGTCCGGCATCGCGTCCTGCACGGTCCCCAGCACCCGGGAGTCCCGGATCGCCGAGGTCAGCAGCGGCGAGGAGGACGCGGCCAGCACGCTCGCCGCGACCCAGGCCACGATCAGCACGGCCACCGAGTTGGCCACCGCCCCGCCGATGCCGTCCGCCACCCGCAGCGGACCCCGGTCCAGCTCGCGGCGCAGCCGCAGCGCCAGACGCCCCGCCAGCTCGTGCCCCACCGCCGCCGGGACCAGCACCGTCAGCACCGCGGTCACCGTCGCCGCGGTCGTCCCCGGCGTCACCAGCTCCATCACCCACGGCAGCACCCACACACCGATGACCGCGCCGCCCACGAACCCGGCGAGCGAGACGCACCCGGCGACCAGACCGCGCCGGTAGCCGGAAGCCGCGTAGGCGAGGATCGCGAGCAACAGCAGGATGTCGAGCAGGTCCACGGAGCCGCCTTTCTCTCGGACCATCCAGTACGCACGGAACAGGTGCTGTGATCAGCCACGCGCGCGTGTACCCGGAAAACGCCGCAGACCATGACGATGGTTCCACCGGGTGGCAGAGCACACATCGCGGGCGGAGCGGATCCGTCGGACAGTGGGTCCATGCGTGTCTTCCGACCGGCCTTCCGAAGAACGCGGGGGGCACGAAGGCGTCGTCCCGGCCGAATACCCCGTCCGGCGCTCGCCGCACTCGGCTGTCTGCCGGGGCTCGCCGCCGTCACGGCCCTCGCCCTGTGCGCGAGCGGCGTGGAGCGCCCCGCGGCCGGGCGCGCCCTCGCGGCCCGTCCCGCGGCCCTGCACAGCGCCACCCGGCCGCCCATCGTGCCGCGCTCGGCCTGGCTCGACGAGGACACCCGGCGCTCCCAGCCGCCACCGCGCTACGACGACAAGGTCGTGGCCGTCTTCCTCCACCACACCGACTCGCCCAACGCCTACGACTGCGCCGAGGCGCCCCGCATCCTCCGCTACCTGTACACCGGCCAGACCGGCTCCCGGGACTGGGACGACATCGGCTACAACTTCCTCGTCGACCGCTGCGGCACCATCTACGAGGGCCGCGCCGGCGGCGTCGACCGCGCCGTCACCGGCGCCCACACCCAGGGCTTCAACCACCGCACCGCCGGGATCGCCGCCCTCGGCACCTTCACGGCCGGCGCGGAGGTGCCCAAGGCCATGACGGACTCCATCGCCGCGCTGGCCGCCTGGAAACTCGGTCTGTCCGGCACCGACCCGCGCGCCGAGGTCCGTCTGGTCTCCAGCAACAGCCTCAGCCGCTACCCGCGCGGCACCCGCGCCACCCTGCACGCCCTCGCGGGACACCGGGACGGCTACATGACCAGCTGCCCCGGCGCGGCCCTCAGCGCCCGGCTACCCCAGATCCGCCAACTGGCGGCCCACCTCCAGGGCCGCCACTGAGCGTGCGGCACCAAGGGACGCGGCAACGGGGTGAGCCGAACGCGAGGGTTAGGCCCGGAAGCGTTCCCAGAGCCTGGGGTAGCGCTCGGCCAGGGCCGGCTCGTTCTCGAAGTCGACCGGGGTGCCCTGCGGTTCCGTGGCGGCGGGCGGGATGCCGAGGTCCGGGGCGACGGTGCCGGTGAGCTGTTCGTAGGCCTCGTCGGCCGCGTAGCCGAGTTCCTCGCCGTCGCCGTCGAGCTCCTCGTCGAACTCGTCCAGGAGGTCGGCCAGCGCGTCGGGGTCGTGCACCGCGCCCTCGTACACCTCCCGGCCCTGGCCGATCAGCCAGCACCGGAAGAAGTCGAAGGCGTCGTCGCTCGCGCCGTCCAGCAGCACCCAGGCGGCGCCCCACAGATCCCAGGTGTAGGCGCGGTTGTAGCGGGCCTCGAAGTGGCGGGCGAAGTCCAGGACCATCTCCGGGTCCAGCTGCAGCAGCCGGTCCACCAGCAGGTCCGCCTGCTCCTCGGGGTCGCCCTCGGCGGCCTCGCGCGTGGCGTCCACCAGCTCCCAGAACTCCGTCTCGTCCATCACGGGTCCAGCATCGGCCCTTGACGGGTGGGGCGCACGTGGAGTGGTGCGGATTGTTATCGGGCGTCCGCGGTTGTTATCGCGCCTGTTCCGTGCCGTACAGGGCGGCCAGCCGCCGCGCGTCCGCCGCGAAGCGCGCCCGCAGGGAGTCGGGGGCCAGAACCTCGGCCTCCGGACCCAGCGACGCGAGCTGGCTGTGCGCGACCTCCTCGGACTCCACCGGCACCGTCACGCGCACCCACCCGTCCCCGTCCGGCTCACCGGCCCGCGCGAGCGCCTCCCGCGCGGACAGCGGATCGAGGAGGTACGGCAGCCTGCGCGCCCCGTCCGGGGACAGCCGTACCACCACCTCCGCGCGCAGCAGGGACCGCGCGAACTGCTCGGCCCGCTCCTCCCAGAAGGCGGGCAGATCGAACTCCTCGTCCCGCTCGAACCGCTCCTCCCCGGCCTCCACGGCGGCGAACCGGTCGATGCGGTAGACGCGGTACGTCCCGTGCCCGGCGACCCGCGCGCACAGGTACCAGACCCCCGCCTTCAGCACGAGCCCGTACGGCTCCAGCTCCCGCCGCACCTCGCCCTCGCCCCGCCGGTACACCGCCACCACCCGACGGTCGTCCCACACGGCCTCCGCGACGGCGGGCAGCAGCGCGGGCGTCTCGGGCTCCTTGAACCAGTTCGGCGCGTCCAGATGGAACCGCTGGGAGGCGGTCCGGGACGCGTCCCTGAGGGAGGGCAGCAGCGCCGCGGACACCTTCAGCCGCGCGGCGGAGGCGGCGTCGTCGAGGCCCATCTCCCGGAGCGCACCGGGCACCCCGCTCAGGAACAGCGCCTCGGCCTCGCTGCGGTGCAGCCCCGTCAGCCGCGTCCGGTACCCCCCGATCAGCCGGTACCCCCCGGCCCGCCCCCGGTCCGCGTAGACCGGCACCCCCGCTTCCGACAGCGCCTGCGCGTCCCGCGTCACGGTCCGCTCGGACACCTCCAGCTCCCGGGCCAGCTCGGCGGCGGTCATGGAGGGCCGGGACTGCAGGAGCAGGACCATCTTGATCAGGCGGGCGGCGCGCATACGGCCATCATGCAGGAGGCCCCCCACCGAGGTGGGGGGCCTCCTCCTTGACGCCCTGTCCTACCGGCCGTGCCCCTGCGGGCCGTTGTCCTACAGGCCGTACTTGGCGCGCGCTTCCTTCACCGCCGTGGCCTGCGTCTCGCCGCGCTTGGCGAGCTGGGCCAGGGCCGCGACCACGATGGACTCGGCGTCGACACCGAAGTGGCGGCGGGCCGCCTCACGGGTGTCGGAGAGACCGAAGCCGTCCGCGCCCAGCGAGGACCAGTCCTGCTCGACCCACTGCGCGATCTGGTCCGGGACCTGCCGCATGTAGTCGGAGACCGCCAGCACCGGGCCCTCGGCGCCCTGGAGCGCCTGCCGGACGTACGGCACCCGCTCCTCGCCCCGCAGCAGCGCCGCGTCCGCCTCCAGGGCGTCGCGCCGCAGCTCGGTCCAGGACGTCGCCGACCAGACGTCGGCCGCGACACCCCACTCCTCGGCGAGCATCCGCTGCGCCTTCAGCGCCCAGTGGATCGCCGTACCGGAGCCCAGCAGCTGGATGCGCGGGGCGTTCGCCGGGACGGTCACACCCGCCGACTCGGCCGTGTTGAAGCGGTACAGGCCCTTGACGATGCCCTCGTCGATACCGAGCCCGGACGGCTTCGCGGGCTGCGGCAGCGGCTCGTTGTAGACGGTCAGGTAGTAGAAGACGTTCGGGTCCTCGCCGGGCGCCGCCTCGCCGTACATCCGGCGCAGACCGTCCTTGACGATGGCCGCGACCTCGTAGGCGAAGGCCGGGTCGTACGTCAGGGCCGCCGGGTTCGTCGCCGCGATCACCGGCGAGTGGCCGTCCGCGTGCTGCAGGCCCTCACCGGTCAGCGTCGTCCGGCCGGCGGTGGCGCCGATCAGGAAGCCGCGGCCGAGCTGGTCGCCGAGCTGCCACATCTGGTCGGCCGTGCGCTGCCAGCCGAACATCGAGTAGAAGATGTAGAACGGGATCATCGCCTCACCGTGCGTGGAGTACGCGGTGGACGCGGCGATGAAGTCGGCCATCGAACCGGCCTCGGTGATCCCCTCGTTGAGGATCTGGCCGTTCTTGGCCTCCTTGTAGTACATCAGCTGGTCACGGTCGACCGGCTCGTACGTCTGGCCCTTGGGCGAGTAGATGCCCAGGGACGGGAAGAGGCTCTCCATGCCGAAGGTGCGCGCCTCGTCGGGGACGATCGGCACCCAGCGCTTGCCCGACTCCTTGTCGCGGACCAGGTCCTTGACCAGGCGGACGAAGGCCATGGTGGTGGCGACGTTCTGCGAGCCGGAGCCCTTGTCGAAGGAGGCGAAGGCCTTCTCGGCGGGCGCGGGCAGCGGCGCCAGCACGTGCGTACGACGGGCCGGGGCCGGGCCGCCGAGGGCCGCGCGGCGCTCCTGGAGGTACCGGACCTCGGGGGAGTCGGCGCCGGGGTGGCCGTAGGGGACCTGGCCGTCGACGAAGTCGCTGTCCTTGATGGGCAGTTCGAGAAGGTCACGCATCGTCTTGAACTCGTCCACCGTCAGCTTCTTCATCTGGTGGTTGGCGTTCTTCGACGCGAAGCCCTCGCCGAGGGTGTGGCCCTTGACGGTCTGGGCCAGGATCACGGTCGGCGCGCCCTTGAACTCGACGGCGGCCTTGTAGGCGGCGTACACCTTGCGCGCCTCGTGACCACCGCGGGAGAGGTGGAAGCACTCCAGGATCTTGTCGTCGCTCAGCAGCTTCGCCATCTCCACGAGCGCCGGGTCCTTGCCGAAGAAGTCCTGGCGGATGTAGGCGGCGTCACGCGTCTGGTACGTCTGCACCTGCGCGTCCGGTACCTCGCGGAGCCGGCGTACCAGCGCGCCGGTGGTGTCGAGCGCGAACAGCTCGTCCCACGCCGTACCCCACAGCGTCTTGATGACGTTCCAGCCGGCGCCGCGGAACTGGGCCTCCAGCTCCTGCACGATCTTGAAGTTGGCGCGGACCGGGCCGTCCAGGCGCTGCAGGTTGCAGTTGATGACGAAGGTGAGGTTGTCCAGCTCCTCGCGGGCGGCGAGCGCGAGGGCCGCCGTCGACTCGGGCTCGTCCATCTCGCCGTCGCCGAGGAACGCCCACACGTGGGAGGCGGAGACGTCCTTGATGCCGCGGTGGGTGAGGTACCGGTTGAAGCGCGCCTGGTAGATGGCGGAGAGCGGACCGAGACCCATGGAGACGGTCGGGAACTCCCACAGCCAGGGAAGGCGGCGCGGGTGCGGGTACGAGGGGAGGCCGTCGCCGCCGGACTCCTGGCGGAAGCGGTCGAGGTGGTGCTCGTTCAGCCGGCCGTCGAGGAAGGCGCGGGCGTAGATGCCGGGGGAGGCGTGGCCCTGGATGTAGAGCTGGTCACCGGAGCCGTCCGCCTCCTTCCCCTTGAAGAAGTGGTTGAAGCCGGTCTCGTACAGCCACGCGGCGGAGGCGAAGGTGGCGATGTGGCCGCCGACGCCGTACTTCGAGCCCCGGGTCACCATGGCGGCCGCGTTCCAGCGGTTCCAGGCGGTGATCCTGCGCTCCATCTCCTCGTCACCGGGGACGGCCGTCTCGGCGGCGGTGGGGATGGTGTTCAGGTAGTCGGTTTCCAGCAGCTTGGGCAGCGCGATGCCGGTGCCCTCCGCGCGCTCCAGGGTGCGGCGCATCAGGTAAGCCGCACGGTGCGGGCCGGCCGCCCTGGCGACCGCGTCGAGGGAGGCCTGCCATTCGGCGGTCTCCTCCGGGTCCCGGTCGTGGAGCTGGTCGAGCTCGCTCGGCTGGATGGCGTTGGGGTCGGTCATGTCGCCGCCTTCCTCAGTCGAAGGGGGTTCCCTCATCGGTAAGGGTTCGGGGGTGCCCTTGGTCTTTGGCAGGACAGGGCGTGGGTCTCGGTTCAGACCCGTCGGCGACTGTAACTCCCTGATCGATGATCGATCAAAGGGTTGAAGGGGAAAACCTCTCGATAACGAGAAAGTCGGCACGGGGTGCCTCGCCCTGAGACACCGGGTGCCGTCTGTTTATGCAGGTCGGACGACGTATGAGCGGGGGTCCGCTCAGGGTTCGTGGCGCGGGGCGCAGCCGAGGACGTGCGCCTTGACCAGCTCCGCGATCCGCGGGTCCCGCCGCCGGAAGGCCTGCACGAGCTCCTCGTGCTCCTCGGCGTACGACTGCTGGACGGTCCCCAGCCAGCGAATGGAGAGGGCGGTGAAGACCTCGATGCCGAGCCCTTCCCAGGTGTGCAGCAGGACGGAATTCCCGGCGGCCCGCACCATCTCCCGGTGGAAACCGACGGTGTGCCGCACCTGCGCCGTCCCGTCGGCGTTCCGGTCCGCCTCGTACAGCGCGGCGACGTGCGGCTCCAGCGCGGAACAGTCCTCCGCGAGCCGCGCGGCCGCCAGCTCCGCGGCGATGGCCTCCAGGCCGGCCCGTACCGGGTAGCTCTCCTCGAGATCGGCGGCGGTCAGATTCCTGACCCGTACGCCCTTGTTGGGCGCCGACTCGATCAGCCGCAGCGACTCCAGCTCCCGCAGCGCCTCGCGCACCGGCGTCTGGCTGACCTCCAGCTCGGTCGCGATCCGCCGCTCCACGATCCGCTCGCCCGGCTGCCAGCGTCCGCTGATGATCCCTTCCAGGATGTGCTCGCGGATCTGTTCGCGCAGCGAGTGGACGACGGGCGCGGTCATGAGGGCTCCTTAGGGCGCGCGTTTGACGCTTAGACAATACGGCCGTCGGTCCGTCTCGGAGGGGCGCACAGGGGGGCTTTCACGCAGGTGAGACGAGGCTTACACGGCGTACGGCGCGAGCCGCGCCCAGTGGCTCGGCTGCGAGTGGCGTCGCGCGGCCGAGGCTCGTGTGCGGTTGATCGCGCCCATGCGGCGGTGTCGCACATCGACACAGCCCGCGCTCATGGGGCGTCGCCGTCGGCCTTCCGTAACAGCGGCGCCCCACCCGGAGAATTTCCGGACGGGGCGCCGTACAGGCAGAAAGCCCAGCTGAGTTACAGGCCGAGCTCGACCTCGAACTCGCCCGCCTCCAGGATCGCCTTGACCGCCGTCAGGTAGCGGGCCGCGTCGGCGCCGTCCACCAGGCGGTGGTCGTAGGACAGGGTCAGGTACGTCATGTCGCGGACGCCGATGACCGGGCCCTCCTCCGTCTCGATGACGGCCGGGCGCTTGACCGTGGCGCCGATGCCGAGGATCGCGACCTGGCCCGGCGGCACGATGATCGTGTCGAAGAGCGCGCCGCGCGAACCGGTGTTGGAGATGGTGAAGGTCGCGCCCGACAGCTCGTCCGGCGTGATCTTGCCGGCCCGGACCTTGCCCGCCAGGTCGGCGGTGGCCTTGGCGATACCGGCGAGGTTGAGGTCACCGGCGTTCTTGATGACCGGGGTCATCAGGCCCTTCTCGGAGTCCACCGCGATACCGATGTGCTCGGTGTCGAAGTAGGTGATGGTCCCCTCGGCCTCGTTGATCTTGGCGTTGACCGGCGCGTGGGCCTTCAGCGCCTGGGCCGCGGCCTTGACGAAGAACGGCATCGGGGAGAGCTTGACGCCCTCCCGGGCCGCGAACGCGTCCTTGGCGCGGGCGCGCAGCTTCATCAGGCGGGTGACGTCGACCTCGACGACCGAGGACAGCTGCGCCTGCTCGTGCAGCGCCTTGACCATGTTGTCGCCGATGACCTTGCGGATGCGGGGCATCTTGACGGTCTGGCCGCGGAGGGGGGAAGCCTCCAGTGCCGGGGCCTTCTTGGCGGCGGCGGCCGGAGCCGCGGCGGCCGGAGCCGGAGCCTTCGCGGCCTCGGCGGCGGCGATGACGTCCTGCTTGCGGATGCGACCGCCGACGCCGGTGCCCTTGACGGTGGCCAGGTCGACGCTGTTCTCGGCGGCGAGCTTGCGCACCAGCGGGGTGACGTAGGCGCCCTCGTCGGTGGCCTGCGCGGCGGGCGCCGGAGCGGCCGGAGCGGGGGCGGCCTGGGCCGGAGCGGCGGGAGCGGCCGGCGCGGGGGCCGGGGCAGCGGCCTGAGCCGGAGCGGCCTGGGCCGGGGCGGCGGGGGCGGCCGGAGCAGCGGGAGCCTGAGCCGGGGCGGGGGCCGGGGCGGCCTGGGCCGGAGCGGGCTCGGGCTCGGGCGCCGGAGCGGCAGCCGGGGCCGGGGCCTCGGGAGCCGGGGCAGCGGCCGGAGCCGCACCCGGCGCGCCGATGACGGCGAGCTTGGCGCCGACCTCGGCCGTCTCGTCCTCGCCGACCGTGATCTCCAGCAGCACACCGGAGGTGGGCGCCGGGATCTCGGTGTCGACCTTGTCGGTGGAGACCTCGAGCAGCGGCTCGTCGGCCTCGACGCTGTCCCCGACCGACTTCAGCCAGCGGGTGACGGTGCCCTCGGTGACGGACTCACCGAGCGCGGGCAGGACGACGTCGGTGCCCTCGGCGGAGCCGGAGCCGGCAGCGGCCTCGGCGGTGGGAGCCGGGGCCGGAGCCGCCTGCTCCGTGGACGGCTGGGCGGCCGGGGCCGGCTCGGGAGCCGGCGGGGCCGCCTCCTCGGCGGCCGGAGCCTCGGCGGCCGGGGCTTCGGCGGCAGCGGGCGCGCCCGTGCCGTCGTCGATGACGGCCAGCTCGGCGCCGACCTCAACGGTCTCGTCCTCGGCGACCTTGATGGAGGCCAGGACACCGGCGGCAGGCGAGGGGATCTCGGTGTCGACCTTGTCGGTCGAGACCTCGAGCAGCGGCTCGTCGGCCTCGACGCGCTCGCCCTCGGCCTTCAGCCAGCGGGTGACAGTGCCCTCGGTGACGCTCTCGCCGAGCGCCGGAAGGGTTACGGAAACCGGCATGGTTTCGGTTGCTCCTAACGGATTGCGGAAGTCTGTGTCGTCGCTTCGTCGACCGAGGGATCAGTCGTGCGAGTGCAGCGGCTTGCCCGCGAGGGCCAGGTGGGCCTCGCCCATCGCCTCGTTCTGCGTCGGGTGGGCGTGGATGAGCTGGGCGACCTCGGCGGGCAGCGCTTCCCAGTTGTAGATCAGCTGAGCCTCGCCGACCTGCTCGCCCATGCGGTCGCCGACCATGTGGACGCCGACCACGGCACCGTCCTTCACCTGGACGAGCTTGATCTCGCCCGCGGTGTTGAGGATCTTGCTCTTTCCGTTGCCCGCCAGGTTGTACTTCAGAGCGACGACCTTGTCCGCGCCGTAGATCTCCTTGGCCTTGGCCTCGGTGATGCCGACGGAGGCGACCTCCGGGTGGCAGTAGGTCACCCGCGGGACACCGTCGTAGTCGATCGGGACGGTCTTCAGACCGGCCAGACGCTCCGCCACCAGGATGCCCTCGGCGAAGCCGACGTGCGCGAGCTGGAGGGTCGGGACGAGGTCACCGACGGCGGAGATGGTCGGAACGTTGGTGCGCATGTACTCGTCGACCAGGACGTAGCCGCGGTCCATGGCGACGCCCTGCTCCTCGTAGCCCAGGCCCTGGGAGACGGGGCCGCGGCCGACGGCCACCAGCAGCAGCTCGGCCTCGAACTCCTTGCCGTCGGCGAGGGTGACCTTGACACCGTCCTGGGTGTACTCGGCCTTCGAGAAGAAGGTGCCCAGGTTGAACTTGATGCCGCGCTTGCGGAACGCGCGCTCGAGCAGCTTGGAGGAGTTCTCGTCCTCGACCGGGACGAGGTGCTTGAGGCCCTCGATGACGGTGACGTCCGCACCGAAGGACTTCCAGGCGGAGGCGAACTCGACGCCGATGACACCGCCGCCGAGGACGATCGCCGACTTCGGCACCCGGTCCAGGACGAGGGCGTGGTCCGAGGAGATGATGCGGTTGCCGTCGATCTCCAGGCCCGGCAGCGACTTCGGCACGGAGCCGGTCGCCAGCAGGACGTGGCGGCCCTGGACACGGCGGCCGTTGACGTCGACGGAGGTCGGCGAGGAGAGGCGGCCCTCACCCTCGATGTACGTCACCTTGCGGGAGGCGATGAGCCCCTGCAGCCCCTTGTACAGGCCGGCGATGACGCCGTCCTTGTACTTGTGGACGGCCGGGACGTCGATGCCCTCGAAGGTGGCCTTCACGCCGAACTGCTCGCTCTCGCGGGCCTGGTCGGCGATCTCGCCCGCGTGCAGCAGGGCCTTGGTGGGGATGCAGCCCCGGTGCAGGCAGGTGCCGCCGACCTTGTCCTTCTCGATCAGGGCGACGTCCAGGCCCAGCTGTGCCCCGCGCAGGGCCGCGGCGTAACCACCGCTACCACCGCCGAGGATCACTAGGTCGAAAACGGTGCTGGCGTCGTTCGCCACGTCACGTCCTCCATGCATGTGCGCCACGCCGGTCTCCAGTGACCGGTCGGCGGCTGGTGTCCGGCCGCTCTTTGCTTTCGGCCCTTCGGTGGGGGCCCTGTCCTGCCGAGCCCCATCTTCGCACTTGTCGGCATCGGGCGAGACGGCGGGCCGACGTGTGAGACACCACACGCGGCGGTGATCCACCCGTCCTCGAGCGGCGGGGCCTCGCGCTACCCGCGAGCGAGGCCCCGCCGGACCGGATCAGCCCAGGTCGCCGGCGGCCGTCAGCTCGGCGAGCCGCACCAGGGTGCGCACACCGGAGCCCGTGCCGCCCTTCGGCGTGTAGCCGAACGGCCCCTGCTCGTTGAAGGCCGGGCCCGCGATGTCGAGGTGCGCCCAGGTGATGCCGTCGCCGACGAACTCCCGCAGGAAGAGGCCCGCGACCAGGCCGCCGCCCATCCGCTCGCCCATGTTCGCGATGTCGGCGGTGGGGGAGTCCATCCCCTTGCGCAGGTGGTCCGGCAGCGGCATCGGCCAGGACGCCTCGCCGACCTCCTCGGCGGCCTCCACGATCGCCGTACGGAAGGCGTCGTCGTTGGCCATGACGCCGAACGTCCGGTTGCCCAGCGCCAGCACCATCGCGCCGGTCAGCGTCGCCACGTCGACGATCGCGTCCGGCTTCTCCTGCGAGGCCGCCCACAGGGCGTCGGCCAGCACCAGCCGGCCCTCGGCGTCGGTGTTGAGCACCTCGACGGTCTTGCCGCTGTACATCCGCAGCACGTCACCCGGGCGGGTGGCGGTGCCGGAGGGCATGTTCTCGGCCAGCGCCAGCCAGCCGGTGACGTTGACCGGCAGACCCAGCCGCGCCACGGCGACGACGGCCGCGAACACCGCCGCCGCCCCGCTCATGTCGCACTTCATCGTCTCGTTGTGCCCGGCGGGCTTCAGCGAGATGCCGCCCGAGTCGTAGGTGATGCCCTTGCCCACGAACGCGAGGTGCTTCTTCGCCTTCGAGTGCGTGTACGACAGCTTCACCAGCCGGGGGCCCGCCGCGGATCCGGCGCCGACGCCGAGGATGCCGCCGTAGCCGCCCTTCTGGAGGGCCTTCTCGTCGAGCACCTGCACCTTGATGCCGTGCTCCTTGGCCGCCACCTGGGCGACCGCGGCGAACGCCTCCGGGTTGAGGTCGTTCGGCGGGGTGTTGATCAGGTCACGGGCGCGGTTGAGCTCCTCGGCGACGGCGGCGGCCCGTTCGAGCGCGGCCTTGAACGCCTTGTCCCGCGGCTTCCCGCCGAGCAGGGTGACCTCGCCGAGCGGCCCCTTGCCGTCCTTGCCGCTGTCCTTGTACGCGTCGAAGGAGTACGCGCCGAGCAGCGCGCCCTCCGCGACGGCACCGGCGTCCGCGGCGTCGGCGAGGGGAAGAGCGAAGGCGGCCTTCTTCGAGCCGGCCAGCGCACGCGCCGCCGCACCCGCGGCCTTGCGCAGCGCCTCCGCGCCGTACCCGGCGTCCTTCTCGGGCTCCGCGCCGAGGCCGACGGCCACCACGAGGGGGGCCTTGAAGCCGGACGGGGCCGGGAGCTTGGTCACCTCGCCCTCGCCGCCGGAGGCACCGAGGGTCTCCAGGACGCCGGCGAGCCTGCCGTCGTAGGCCTTGTCCAGGGCTTCGGCGCCCGGGGCGACCACGGGGCCCTTGGCGCCCTTGGCGACACCGATCACGATCGCGTCGGCCCGCAGGCCGGGCGCCGCGGCGGTGCTGAGAGTGAGAGCAGTCACGGTGGTGAAATCTCGCTTCCGATGTGAAGTTGCAGTGGCCGAGAGGTGTGGGTCGACCGGGCCCGCGGGCCGACCCTGTTCGGCTGAACGGGTGCGGGCTCAGCGGGGCCTTCCCCGGTGCGGCTGACACTCGGGACGAGCCTACGCGCGTACGGTCCGTTCGCTCATTCCTGCGGGCGTTCACCTGTCGGTGGCGTCATGGCCGCTTACCGGCCCTCACTCCCGGTGAGCTGGGACACACTCATC
Source organism: Streptomyces sp. NPDC002784 (assembly GCF_053592135.1). NCBI lineage: Bacteria > Bacillati > Actinomycetota > Actinomycetes > Kitasatosporales > Streptomycetaceae > Streptomyces > Streptomyces sp. NPDC002784. The sequence continues at coordinate 102,373 of NZ_JBSFVD010000011.1, forward strand.
GCGTTCCGGTGAGCCGGTGGCTCGCCGCTTCGCATGATTGCCAAGGATCCTCCCCGATTCGGTTCCGTCCAGGGGGGGCTTCTGGGGGAGGGGACGACACATGGCGCACCGTGCGCGCAGATGGAGAAGGACCGCGGCCGCCCTGACGGTCGCGGGAGTGATGACGCTGGGACCGGGGGTGCCCGGCGCCTCGGCGGCCGTGGATCCGCGCGTCGACCTGAGGGTGCTGGTGGTGGACGACGGCGGCAGCGCCGTGCGGGCCATCGCCGCCCAGTTGCGCGGCACCGGCATCCCGTACACGACGATCGACCTGAACGATTCGGCACGCCCCGCGGTGACCGCCGCGTTCCTCAGCGACACGGTCGGGGGCCGCCCGCGCGCCAAGTTCCAGGGCGTCGTCCTGCCGAACGAGGCCCCGTTCGGCAGCGGTTCCGCCGAGCAGACCGCGCTGGAGACCTACGAGCGGACCTACGGCATCCCGCAGGTCGACGCCTACACCTGGGCGCACCCGGGGGTCGGCCTCGACTTCACCACCGAGGGCGGCTGGTCCGGCAGCCTCGACGGACGCCGGGCCGCCGTCACCGACGCGGGGAAGTCCTCGTCCTTCGGCTACCTGGACGGCGCGTTCCGGTTCGAGGACAACGCCCCCACGATCCAGGAGAGTTACGGCTACGTCGCCCGCCCCCGCGCCGGCTTCACCAGCTACGTCGACGTCCCCGTGCCCGACGGCACCGGGCGCGGCAGCCTGATCGGGGAGTACGCCCACGACGGGCGCCGCGAGCTGGTGGTGACCTTCGCCTACAACCAGCACCAGCAGCAGTTCCGGGTCCTGGCCCGCGGCATCGTCGAGTGGCTGACCCAGGGCGTGCACCTCGGCCAGGACCGCAACTACTTCGCGGTGCACGTCGACGACGTCTTCGCCCCCGACGCCCGCTGGGACACCGAGCGCAACTGCACCCCCGGCGACATCGACTGCGTCGGCGGCGGCGAGGAGACCGACCCGATCCGCATGACGGCCGAGGACGCGGGGTACGCCGCCCAGTGGCAGCGCACCCACGGCTTCACCATGGACATGGTCTTCAACGCCGGTTCCGGCGAGGAGTGGAAGACCGAGCACGGCGGCACCGACCCGCTCGCCGCCCGGATGCTCGCCGACAAGGCGCAGTACCGCTGGATCAACCACACCTGGACGCACCCCTTCCTCGGCTGCGTCCAGGACACCTCGACCGTGCCGTGGAGCTGCGCGAAGAACGCCGACGGCTCGACGAAGTACATGAGCCGCGCCGAGATCGCCGCGCAGATCCGCGACAACCACAACTGGGCCGTGGCCAAGGGCCTCCCCGTCGACCGCACCGAGCTGGTCACCGGCGAGCACTCCGGGCTGAAGACGCTCCCGCAGCAGCCGGTCGACAACCCGAACCTGGCCGGCGCCCTCGCCGACAACGGCGTGAAGTGGATCGCCTCGGACAACTCCCGTGAGCCCGAGCAGCGCGCGGTGGGCGCCGCCCTGACCGTGCCCCGGCACCCGATGAACGTGTACTACAACACCGGCACCGAGGCCGAGATGGCCGACGAGTACAACTGGATCTACGCCTCCGCGGAGGACGGCGGCAGCGGTCTCTGCGCGACCAACCCCGCCTCCACCTGCCTCGACGAGCCGCTGGACCCGGCCACCGGCTTCGACGAGTACATCGTCCCGCAGGAGGCCCGTATCGCCCTCGGGCACGTGGTCGGCAACGACCCGCGCCCGCACTACGCCCACCAGTCCAACCTCGCCGAGGACCGGCTCCTCTACCCGGTGATGGAGAAGGTGCTGGCCGACTACCGGGCACTGTTCGCCGACAACACCCCGGTGGAGAACCTCACCCAGAAGGCCATCGGCACCGAGCTCCAGCGCCGCGCGGCCTGGCGTACGGCGGTGGCGGACAACCGGGTCACGGCGTACCGCATCGGCACGACCGTGACGGTGAGCGCCCCGTCGGGAACCCAGATCCCGGTGACGGCACCGGAGGGCACCAGGAAGCAGCTGGTGCTCGGCACCACCGTGTTCGGCACGCCGTACGCGGGCGAGCGCTCGGCCTGGACCACACCGGCGACGCTGCAGTCGGCGCTGACGCTGAAGCTTCCGTCGGCCTGAGCCGGCCCGCGCACCCCGGAACCTGACCACCCGGGGTGCGCGGTCGGTCCGTAAGACCCGTTCTGCAGGGGGGAACTCACGCATGAGGCGATCGGGCCTTCATGTCACCATGCTCACCGAAGGCACCTACCCGCACGTCCACGGCGGCGTCAGCACCTGGTGCGACCAGCTCGTCAAGGGCATGCCGGAGGTCGACTTCGACATCGTCTCGCTCACCGGCAGCGGCCGCGAACCCGTCACCTGGGAGCTGCCGCCCAACGTCCGCCGGCATGTCACGGTGCCGACCTGGGGGCCGCGTCCGGGACACCGGCGGGCCCCCTTCGGCCGGGCCCGCCGCCGCTTCCTCGACTCCTACGAGCGCTTCCTGCTCTCCTTCCTCGACCCCGAGGCCGGCTGCGACTTCGGCGAGGCGCTGTACGAGCTGGCCCAGCTCGCCCGCGCCGGGCAGCTGTCCGCAGCGCTGCGCTCCGAGTCCGCGCTGCGGTCGTTGCTGTGGATCTGGACGATGCCGCATTTGCCGACGGCCGCCGCCGGGCCCACCGTGCACGACGCGCTCACCGCGACCGACCTGCTGGAACACGCGCTGCGCCCGCTGGGCACGCGGATCCCGGAGGACTCGGTGGCGCACGCGGTGAGCAGCGGACTGGCCACGCTGCCCGCGCTCGCCGCCCACCGGCTGGACGGCGTACCGTTCCTCCTCACCGAGCACGGCATCTATCTGCGCGAGCGCTACCTGGGCTATCGCAGCGCCGAACAGCGCTGGCCGGTGAAGGCGTTCATGCTCGGCTTCTACCGTGAACTCAATTCACACGGGTACCGGGCGGCCGACCTGATCACACCGTGCAACCGGTACAACCGCCGCTGGGAGGAGCGCGGCGGCGCCGACACCGGCAAGATCCGCACGGTCTACAACGGCGTCGACCCGCATGCCTTCCCGCACGCCGGCCCCGAGCCCGACATCCCCACCCTCACCTGGTGCGGCCGGGTCGACCCCATCAAGGACCTGGAGACCCTGCTCCACGCCTACGCCATGGTCCGCGCCGAACTCCCCGAGACCCGGCTGCGGCTGTTCGGCCCGGTCCCGCCCGGCGGCGAGGCGTACCGGACGAGACTGGAGAAGCTCGCCGCCGAACTCGGCGTCACCGACGGCCTCACCTTCGAGGGCCGCATCAGCGAGGTCTGGCGCGCCTACGCCGCCGGACACGTCGTCATGCTGTCGTCGATCTCCGAGGGCTTCCCGTTCTCGATCATCGAGGCCATGTCCTGCGGCCGTACGACGGTCTCGACGGACGTCGGGGGAGTGCGCGAGGCGGTCGGCGACACCGGACTGGTCGTCCCGCCGCGCGAGCCGGAGAAGATGGCCGCGGCCGCCCTCACCCTGCTCAGGGACGGCGAACGCCGCCTGGCCCTGGGCGAGCTGTCCCGGCAGCGGGTGATCGACCGGTTCACCCTGCGCCGCTCCGTGGACGCCTTCCGGACGATCTACCAGGAACTCGCGGGTCTGCCCGAGGTGTACGAGCCGACCGTCGAGACCGTCGCCGACTGGACCCTCGAACTGCGCGACCCCTGGTACGAGAAGGTCGCGACGGACGGGACCGACTGGTGAGCGGCGGCCTCCGGATGCCCCCGGGCGCCCCCGGCACCCTGCCCGTGATCCCCCGGCAGCGCACCCCCGGCCGGGCCGGACCCGACCCGGTCGACGAACTCGCCGAGCGGCTCGACGACTTCGTCGCCGCCGCCGTCCACCCCGACGAGATCGCCGCGCTGCTGGAGTCCGACGGCCTCTCGGACGACCAGATACGCGAGCGCTACGGCGTCAGGAACTCCTTCGCGCTGGCGGAGGAGCTGTACGAGCGGGTGACCCGCCGCTACCCCGAGCCCGAGGGCCCCGCCCCCGACCCGTGGCGGGCCGGCCTCCTGGGCTGTCTCCTGCGGGGCGTCGTCTTCGCCCTGCCCGGCTTCGGCTACGTCCTGGGCGCCCCCCTGCTCGCGGGCCCCCCGGGCGACCACGGCCTCCCGGCGGGCACGGTTCCGCTGCTGGCCGCCGCCCTGTTCGGCTGGGCCTGGAACCAGGGTCTCGCGCACCGGGCGTACACCTGGCTGGGGCTGGGCGACAGGGCCGCGGCCCGGCGCTCCCTGCTGCTGGGCGGGCCGGCCGGGGCGCTGCTGGGCGCCCTGGTGGCCCTGCTCGCCGCCGGTACGGCGGCCCCGGCGGCGGTCGCCTTCGCGGCGGGGCAGTCCTGCTACCTGGGCGCGGCGACGGCCCTGCTGGTGCTGGGCCGCGAACGGGCCCTGCTGGCGGCCCTGCTGCCGATGACGGCCGGGGCGGTCCTGGCGCTGGTCCACCCCGTGCCGGACGCGGCACGACTGTCGCTGCTCCTCGGCTCGGCGGCCGCGGTGGCGGTACTGGCCGTGCTGGCGGCGGCACCGCGCGGCGGCACCCCGACGGCGGCCCCGGAACCGGGCACCGTCCCCCTCGCCGCCTCCCTCCCCTACGCCCTCTTCGGGCTCGGCACCGGGGTCCTGGTCGTGTACGCGGCCCTCGGCGACGTCCTCGCGGGCGACGGGCGCTCCGCCGTGGCCGCCCCCGCCGCCGTGGCCCTCACCCTCAGCATGGGCCCCGCCGAATGGCTCCTGCACCGCTTCCGCAGCCGCTCCCTCGCCGGACTGCGGGCCAGCAGCACCCCGAGGGCGTTCCGGCGCACCACCGCCCGCACGGTCGCCGTCTGCCTCGCCGCCTACCTGGCCGCCCTGCTCACTCTCAACCTCGTCACCACCGCCCTGTGGCCGCACGCCCCCGCCGTCTCCGGCCTCCGGCTCGCCGGACTGCTCCTGCTCGGCGTGGTGATGTGGACGGGCCTGCTGCTCCAGTCGTTCGGCGCGGTCACCGGCGCCGCCCTGATCTGCGTCCTGGCCGCCCTGGCCCACACGCTCGCCCTGGTCACCCACACCGGCGGCCCGCACACCGTGGGCGTGGCGGTGTACGGGGCGGCGGCCGTGGCGCAGTCCGCACTGGTGTGCGTCCTGCTGGGAAGGGCGACCGCCCACAGATGAAGAACCTGCTGGTGCCCTACTACGAGCACCCCGCCGTCCGCCCGGCCGAGTGGGACGCGGTCGTCGCCGCCGCGCCGCGCCTCTACGGCGTGATCCTCAACCCGGCCAGCGGTCCCGGCGACCGCCCCGACCCGGCCTTCGCCGACCTCGCCGCCCGGCTGCGCTCGGCGGACGTCCGGGTCCTCGGCTACACCGACACCGGCTACGGCCGCCGTCCCCACGCCGACGTGCTCCGCGACCTCACCCGGCACCGCGACTGGTACGGCACCGACGGCGCCTTCCTCGACCAAGTCGCCACCGGCCGGGAGGAGTTCGCGCACTACCAGCGGCTCGCGGTCGCGGCCTGGGGCCTCGGCAGCGCCACCCTCGTCCTCAACCACGGCACCCCACCGCACCCCTCCTACGGCCGCATCGCCGACGTGCTGGTCACCTTCGAGGGCACCTGGTCGACGTACCGCGAACTGCCCCCGCGGCAGGAGAGCTACGGCGCCGGGGTGCGCGTATGCCATCTGCTGTACGGCGTCCCGGCGGGCGTCGACGCGGAGCGGCCGGCGCGGGCGCGCGGGGCCACCGTGCACTGCGCGGTGCCCGGAGTGGGAGATCATCCCTGGGGTACGTTGCCGCACGCCTTGGAGCCCGCCCGGTGAGACGCCTGTACGCGCTGGCCGCCCTGTTCGTCCTGCTGCTCGCGGGCTGCACCACCGCCTCCGACGGCAAGCCGCCGGGCGCCCGCTGGCAGCCCCGCCCCGGCACGGACTGGCAGTGGCAGCTGAGCGGACGCCTGGACACCTCCGTCGACGTGCCGGTCTACGACATCGACGGCTTCGACCACTCGGAGCGGACGGTCGAGGGCCTGCACCGGGACGGCCGCAGGGTGATCTGCTACCTCTCCACCGGCGCCTGGGAGGAGTTCCGCCCGGACGCGGCGGAGTTCCCCGACGAGGTGCTGGGCCGGGGCAACGGCTGGGAGGGGGAGCGCTGGCTGGACATCCGCCGTACGGACGTACTGGAGCCGCTGATGGCGGCCCGGCTCGACATGTGCCGGGACAAGGGCTTCGACGCGGTGGAGCCGGACAACATGGACGGCTACCGCAACCGCACCGGCTTCCTGCTCACCGCCCGCGACCAGCTCCGCTACAACCGCCTGATCGCGAAGCTGGCCCATGACCGGGGCCTGGCCGTCGGCCTGAAGAACGACCTGGACCAGATCCCGGAACTGGTGGGGGACTTCGACTTCGCGGTGAACGAGCAGTGCGCGCAGTACGGCGAGTGCGGCGCGCTCAAGCCGTTCATCGACGCGGACAAGGCGGTCTTCCACGTGGAGTACGAGCTGCCGACCAGCCGCTTCTGCACCGACTCCCGTCGGCTGGGCCTGAGTTCGCTGCTGAAGAAGTACGAGCTGGGGGCGTGGCGCGAGCCCTGCTAGAGGCCGAGCGTCAGCACGACGAGGGCCCCGGTGGCGGCGGTCTCCGCGACCCCGCCGAAGACATCGCCGGTGACCCCGCCGAAGCGCCGGACGCAGCGGCGCAGGAGCAGTTCGGCGACGGCGAGGGCGGCGAGGACGGCGAGGGGGGCGCGTACGGCGTCACCGGCGCCCAGGAGCGCCCCGGCGGCGCCCGTGCCCAGGGCGACGGCGACGGTCACGGCCACCGCCGAGCGCACCGGCACCACCCCGGCGACGGCCGCGCCGAGCCCTTCCGGCCGGGCGGCGGGCACCCCGGCACGGGCGGCGAGGGTGAGCGCCAGCCGGGCGGCGACGGCGCTGACGAGGGCGGCCAGGGCACCGCGGGCCCAGGAGTCGGCGTAGAGCTGCGCGAGGGCGGCGACCTGGGCGAGCAGGACGAACAGCAGGGTGATGACGCCGAAGGGCCCGATGTCCGACTGCTTCATGATCCGCAGCGCGTCCTCGGCGGGCTTGCCGCTGCCGAGCCCGTCGGCGGTGTCGGCGAGGCCGTCGAGATGCAGCCCCCGGGTGAGCAGAGCGGGTACGGCGGCGGAGGCGACGGCGGCGAGCAGCGGCCCGGCGCCGAGGCAGAGCAGCACCAGCCCGAGGGCGCCGGCCAGGGCCCCGACGACCAGCCCGACCACGGGAGCGCCGAGCATGCCGCCGCGCGCGGCGTCCCGGTCCCACCGCTCGACCCCGACCGGGAGAACGGTGAGGGTGCCGAAGGCGAAACGGAGGCCGTGGAGGGCGGGAGCGCGGGACATCCGGGCAGGCTAGCCGCACCACTCCCACGGCCCAACACCGGCCGCGGCCCCGTCCCGGCCCGGGCACACTCGCCCCATGGGGTCATGGCTGGAGCGCAACATCATCGAACCGGGCAAGCTGCCCCTGCTCCTCGCCCTCACCGCCTTCGTGCTCACCTTCGTCGTCACCCGGGTCGTCACCCGCCTGATCCGGGCGGGCAAGGGCCCCTTCGGGAACGTCCAGGCCGGCGGGGTGCACATCCACCACGTGGTCCCCGGCGTGATCCTCACCGTCATCGGCGGGTTCGGCGCGGTCGCGAGCGGCCGGAACGGTTTCGGTGCGGCCCTGTGCGCGGTGGTGTTCGGCATCGGCGCCGGACTGGTCCTGGACGAGTTCGCGCTGATCCTGCACCTGGCCGACGTCTACTGGACCGAGGAGGGCCGCCGGAGCGTCGAGGTCGTCGTTCTCACCGCCGCCCTGGTCGGCCTCGTCCTGTCCGGCTTCTCGCCGTTCGGCGTCAACGACCTCAGCGAGGACGAAGTCCAGGGCCGGGGCAGCGTGATCTGGACCGTCGCCGTGAACTTCCTGCTCTCCCTGGTGGCCCTCTCCAAGGGCAAGACGTTCCTGGCCGTCTTCGGGGTGATCGTCCCCGTCGTCGCCCTGATCGGCGCCCTCCGCCTGGCCCGCCCCGGCTCCCTGTGGTCCCGCCGCTTCTACACCCGCCGCCCCCGCGCCCGAGCCAAATCCACCCTCCGCGCCACCCGCCACGACAAACGCTGGTCAGGCCCCACCCGAACCCTCCAGAACTGGATCGGCGGCACACCGAACCCAAACACCGGCCACACCCCGGACGACCGCTGACCGCGGCGGGCAGGGTCAGTTTTCGGGCTTTTCCAGTTCCTCCTGGGCCGGTTCCGGCAGTGCCTCCTGCGTCGTTTCCGGCAGTTTCACTTCCGTCGTTTCCGGTAGCTCCGCTGCCAGGGATGCCGCCGCTTGGACCATGGGGAGGGCCAGCAGGGCGCCCAGTCCTTCGCCGACCTTCACGCCCTGGGAGAGCAGGGGCTCCAGGGCCATCCGGTCCAGCGCCTTCGCCTGGCCGGGCTCGCCGCTGTCGTGGGCCGCCAGCCACCAGTCCGGCGCCCGGAACGCCACCCGCTGGCCCACCAGCGCACACGCGGCCACGACGACGCCGTCCAGGATCACCGGCATCTTCCGCACCGCGCTCTGCAGCAGGAAACCGGTGATCGCGGCGAGGTCGGCCCCGCCCGTCGTCGCCAGCAGCTGCAACTGGTCCCCGAGCACCGGCCGGGCCCGCCGCAACGCGTCCCGGATCGCCGCGCACTTGCGCATCCAGGCCAGGTCGTCGATGGCGAGCCCACCCCGCCCGGTCACCACGGACGCGTCCGTCCCGCACAGCGCGGCGACCAGCACGCCCGCCGCCGTCGTACCGCCCACGCTCACATCGCCGAGCACGACCAGATCCGTACCGGAGTCGGCCTCTTCGTCGGCGATCCGGACGCCGACCCGGAAGGCGGCCTCCGCCTCCTCCAGGGTCAGCGCGTCCTCGATGTCGATGCGCCCACTGCCGCGCCGCACCCGGTGCCGCACGACGTCCTCGGGCAGGGTCCCGGGGTCGCAGTCGAGACCCAGGTCCACGACCCGCACCGGAACACCCAGCCGCCGGGCGAGCACCGACACCGGCCGGCCGCCCTCCAGGACGTCCCGCACCAACTGCCCCGCGCTGCCCGCGGCCCGCGCCGAGACACCCAGCTCGGCGATCCCGTGGTCACCGGCGAACAGCACCACCCGCGGCCGTTCCACCGGCCGCACCGGAGCGACGCCCTGCGCCGCGGCCAGCCACTCACCCAGGTCGTCGAGGCGGCCCAGCGACCCGGGCGGCACGATCTGACGCTCCCGGCGCGCCTCGGCGTCGCGGCGGACCCCGCCGTCGGGGCGCTCGATCAGATCGGTGAAGTCGTCGAGATTAAGCGAGCTCATTCGCCGAACAGTACCGGCCCCGGTCGAACGGATCGCCGCCACATCGCGGCCACGTCGTTGCACCCAAGATCGCGATCCCATACGTTCCGTTTTGCAGCTGAATGTCGCATCTCTCTCGCGCCCGGAGCCGCCCATGTCCGCCCTCTTCCACGGCACGGACCTCTGCCGTGCCCCGCGCCGCGACGACTGCCCCTGGTGCGGCTCGACCCGACTGCGCACCCGCCTGCGCACCGACGGCTTCACACTCGACGCCTGCGGCGACTGCGCCCACGCCTTCCAGAACCCCGGCCTCCTCCACTACCCGCCCCAGGACCGCCCCCGCCGCGCCCGCCTGCTGGCCACCGCCCGCGCGATGCTGCGCTTCCCGGAACCGGAGAGCTGGCTGGACGTCGGCACCGGCGACGCGGCGTTCCCCGAGGCGGCCAAGGAGCTCTTCCCCTACACCTCCTTCGACGGCGTGGACATCACCTCCCGCGTGGAGTGGGCCCGAGCGGCGGGCCACGTGGAGGAGGCCTACACCGGCGAGCTGACCGAACCCCACCTCGCGGCCCATCTGCGCGCCCGCTACGACGTGGTGAGCGTCCTGCACCACCTGCACCGCACCCCCGAGCCCCGCGAACAGCTCCGGGCGGCCCTGACGGCCCTGCGCCCCGGCGGCCACCTGCTGCTGGAACTCCCCGATCCCGACAGCGCGTTCGCCGCACTCCTCGGCCGCTGGTGGCACCCCCGCACCCGCCCCGGCCACCTCCTGCCCCGGTCCAACCTCCGCGCGGAACTGACGGAACAGTCCTGCACGGTCGTCACCACGACCCGCTGCGACTACTCCCGTGCGTACCGGATCATCGCCCGCAAGCAGCCCGCGTAGCCGTCCCGCGACCGTCACCCCCGCAACGTCACCGCCTGGCCCGCCACCACCAGCAGCACGTGCTCGCACTCACCCGCGAACGCCGCGTTCAGCCGCCCCAGTTCATCCCGGTACCGCCGCCCCGACGCCGTCGCCGGCACGATCCCGGACCCCACCTCGTTGGAGACCGCCACCACGGTCCGCCGCGTCCCGCGCACCGCCTCCGTCAACTCCCGCACCCGTTCCCTGAGCGCCCGTTCCCCGCCGTCCGCCCACACCGCGTCGTCCCACGCCCCCACGGCGTCCATCGCGTCCGTCAGCCACAGCGACAGGCAGTCGATCAGCAGCGGCGCCCCGTCCTCGGCCAGCAGCGGCACCAGGTCGCAGGTCTCCGTCGTCCGCCAGGACCCGGGCCGCCGCTCCCGGTGCGCCGCCACCCGGGCCGTCCACTCGGTGTCCCCGCCGCGCAGCCCACCGGTGGCGACGTACAGCACGTCCGGGAACGCCTCCAGCCGCCGCTCCGCCTCCACCGACTTCCCGGACCGCGCCCCGCCCAGCACCAGCGTCCGCCGCGGCACGTCCGGCACCTCCTCGTACGCCCCCACCACCAGCGTCGTCCCGTCCGGCACCGCGCGCGCCCCCAGGGAGGCCAGCCGCCGCCGCACCTCGGCCCCCGGCGGCACGTCATGGTCCAGGTGGACGGCGATCACATCCGTCGTCGGCCGGACCGCCCCCACCGCCCGCAACCGGGCCAGCGCGTCCGGCCGCCCCAGCACATCGGCGACCACCATGTCGTACGCCCCGCTGTCGCCGTTCTCGATCCCGGCCGGCGCGCTGCCGGGCGGCAGATACAGCAGCCGCTGCCCGTCGGGCCCGGTCACCGCGTACCCCGTGCCCCCCGCGTCCATCGCCATGGCCCGCACCCGGTGCCCCGTCAGCAGCGCCAGCTCCCGCCCGTCCGGCACCCGGCCCGGCGCGGGCAGCCCGGCGGGCACCTCGACGGCCGGCCCGTCGTGCGGATGCGACAGCAGCACCTGCCGTACGCCCGCCAGGGAACGCCCCGCCCGGGCGGCCGCGAACGCCGCCCCGGGCGTCAGGTCCAGCAGCAGGGCCCCGTCCACGAGCAGCGCGGTCGCGGCCCGGGCGGCCGGACCCAGCGCGGTGGCGCAGGCCGCGCAGGGGCATTCGGGACGGGGGAGGCCCGCGGGGGCGCCGGTGCCGAGCAGAGTCAGTTCCACGGACTGATTTTCACCGGTCAGGAGGCAACCCGCGCGACTGGGGCGCCCTCACAGGGGTACGGGGGACCGCGCGACCGGCCCCCACCCGCCCGCAGATCACCAACCGCCTCGATCTTGTTCGCGGCGGCTTCCGCAGCCAATAGGCTGACGTGGACCACAGCTCACCTAGGAGGCCCCGCATGGCAGCATGGATCTGGCGCTTCGAGAAGGCCGACGGGACGGAGACCGCTCCCGCCGTGGAGCCGGAGGAGTTCACCACCCAGGGAGACGCCGAGTCCTGGATCGGCGAGGTGTGGAAGGACCTGCTGGCCGGGGGCGTGGACCAGGTACGGCTGTTCGAGGACGCCACGGAGATCTACGGACCGATGAGCCTGCACGCCGACGAGGCGTAGCTCCGAGCGGCGGCGCCGAAGAGCGGGGCGCCTTTCGGGCGCCCCGCTCTCGCCGTCACTGCTCGCCCAGCGTCACGTCCACGGTCCGCTCGCGGCCGTCCCGGGTGTACGTCACCGTCGCCCGCTCACCCGGCTTCTCCGCCGCGAGCGCCTCGGCCAGCGAGGTGATGGTCGTGATCTCCGCGTCGCCCAGCCCGACGATGATGTCGTCGGGCCGGATCCCGGCCCGGTCCGCCGCCCCGTCCTCCCGAACCTCGACCACGTCGACGCCGACGGCCCGGTACCCGGCGTCCACGACGGTCCGCGCGGTGATGCCGAGCGCCGCCCGCCCCGAGTCCGTGACCCGGCCGTCCTCGATGATCTGGTCGGCGATCGTCCTCCGTCGACGCCGGGATCGCGAACCCGATCCCGGGCGCCGCGCTGTCCCCGAGCCCGGGATCGGTGGCGGCGAGCGTCGGGATGCCGATGACCTCGCTGTCCAGGTTCACCAGGGCGCCCCCGCTGTTCCCGGGGTTGATCGCGGCCGAGGTCTGCACCATGTTGCCGATGGTCGCGCCCGTCCCGCCGCCGGAGCGGCTCTCGGTGACGGTCCGTCCGGTCGCCGAGACGATGCCCTGGGTGACGCTGGAGGAGAGGCCGAGCGGCGAGCCCATCGCCAGGACGATCTGGCCGACCTCCACCTTCGAGGAGTCCGCGAACCGGGCCGCCTTCAGCCCGTCGGGGGACCGGTTCAGCTTGAGGACCGCGAGATCCTGCTCGGGGTAGGAGTACACGAGCCGGGCGGAGAGCTCCTCCTCGCTGCTGGCGGTCGTCACCCGGAACGTCCGCCCGTCCCCGACGACATGCGCGTTGGTGACGACGTGCCCCTGGCCGCCGTAGACCACCCCGGACCCCAGATCGTTGCCGGCCTGGATCTGCACGACCGACGGCAGGACGTCCTCGATCACCTTCCGGTAGTCGTCCTGGAGTTCGTTCGCCGCGGCGGGAACCGCGGCCTGCGTCGTCGTGGCGTCCGCCTTCGCCCCGGCGCCGGACCCCGAGCCGGTGCACCCGGAGAGCAGGGCGGCGGAACACAGCAGCACGGTGGCACCGAGCCGCGAGCGGGCACGGGAAGCGTTCATGCCCCCGAGTCTCACGTCGCCGGGCGGGTCCGGCCTTCGGTGCACACCCGAACGGGGTTCAGCCCCGCACCCCGCACAGGTGCAGCAGCGCCGCCAGGCCGCGGTAGGGATCCGTGCGTCCCGCCCGCTCCTCGGCCGCCAGCAGCGTCTCCACGTCGGCCGGGATGCCCGCGTCGTCCGCCGCGGTGTCGGTGAAGACCCGTACGCCGTACCAGGACTGCAGCGGGGCACCGATGCCGGCGAGGGTCGCGGTGAGGGTGGAGAGGCGGTCGGCCCGTACGTCCAGACCCAGCCGGGTGGGGGTCCCCCCGTTCGCGTCTGTTCGAGGATGGGGGAGGTGGGCGGTGGTGTCGAAGGCGGCCAGCGCCCCGGCCCAGTCGCCGGACAGGCCGGGCCGCATCGCCAGCGCGTCGCCGTTGCGGACCAGCAGCGACAGCAGGCCGCCCGGGGCGAGCACCCGGGCCAGACCCGCCAGCAGCGGATCGGGTTCCTCCACGTACATCAGCACACCGTGGCAGAGCACCACGTCGAAGCTGCCCGGCAGGAAGTGCGCCCCGGTCTCCCGGCCGTCCCCCTCGATGACCCGCATCCGCTCGCGGATCCCCTCCGGCTCGCCCGCCAGCGCCTGCCGCGCCGCGGCGATCATCGTCGCGTCCTGCTCCAGGCCGGTCACCTGATGCCCGGCCCGCGCCAGGCGCAGGGACTGCGTGCCCTGGCCCATCCCGACGTCGAGGACCCGCAGGCGCCGCCCGACCGGGAAGCGCCCGGCTATCTGCTCATCGAGCTGCCGGGCCACCAGCTCCTGCCGTACGACGTCCCGCAGACCGCCCAGCTTGGTCAGCCAGGCATGCGCCGCGCCCCCGGAGAACGGCGTCGTGCTCAGGGCCGCTCCCCGCGCTTGACCTGCGGCTTGGGCAGCCGCAGCCGGCGCATCTGGAGGGACCGCATCAGGGCGTAGGCGACGGCGCCGCGCTTGTTGTCGTCCGGGTAGCGCTCGTTCAGCTGCTTCTTGAGGCGGTAACCGGTGACGATCGAGTCGAGCACGATCAGCACGATCACGACCAGCCACAGCAGCAGCGCGATGCTCTGCATCGCGCCCACCCGGACCATGCTCAGCACGAGGATGATCACGGCCATCGGGAGGAAGAACTCCGCGACGTTGAAGCGCGAGTCGACGAAGTCGCGCGCGAAGCGGCGCACCGGGCCCTTGTCACGGGCCGGCAGATACCGCTCGTCGCCGTTGGCCAGCGCCTCGCGCTGCCGGCTCAGGGCCTGGCGGCGCTCCTCGCGCTGACGCTTGGCGGCCTCCTTGCGCGTGGTCGGCGTATGGGCGACGCTGCGGCGCTGGGACTGGGCCTCACTGCGCTTGGGCGTGGGCCTGCCCTTCGGGGCCTGCGGGTCGCGGGGCTGATTGGAGTCGGTCAGGGTCGCCTTGTCGGCGACCGATGCCTTCTCATCCTTGGCACGGCTACGGAACACAAAACCCAAGGGTACGGGGTCGTCGCGCATGGACCCCAGCCCGGTGGGGAACGAATCGGCAACACCGGTCGTCCTGTAGGGGACAGAGGGGACGTTGCATGCGTTTCCGGGAACCCCGGGGAACACCTACTCCCTACGCCGGAGCCCGAGCGCACGCAGTCGTCCTTGGGGATGAGCGCATCCGTCCCCGAACAGTGCGGTAATGGATGCAGGGCCCGTACTGTGGGTTCTGTCGCAGGTGCTGGAGCTGGAGTCGTCAGAAGGGGGCGCGCGAAGCCCATGAGCGGTGTCATGAAGCGTATGGGGATGATCTTCCGCGCGAAGGCGAACAAGGCCCTTGACCGGGCCGAGGACCCGCGCGAAACCCTCGATTACTCGTACCAGAAGCAGCTGGAGCTGCTCCAGAAGGTGCGCCGCGGAGTCGCCGACGTGGCGACCAGCCGCAAGCGCCTGGAGCTCCAGCTCAACCAGCTGCAGTCCCAGTCGTCGAAGCTGGAGGACCAGGGCCGCAAGGCGCTCGCGCTCGGCCGGGAGGACCTGGCCCGCGAGGCGCTGTCCCGGCGGGCGGCGCTCCAGCAGCAGGTGACCGACCTGGAGACGCAGCACGCCACCCTCCAGGGCGAGGAGGAGAAGCTGACCCTGGCCGCCCAGCGCCTCCAGGCCAAGGTCGACGCCTTCCGCACGAAGAAGGAGACCATCAAGGCCACCTACACCGCCGCCCAGGCACAGACCCGGATCGGTGAGGCCTTCTCCGGCATCTCCGAGGAGATGGGCGACGTGGGCCTGGCGATCCAGCGCGCCGAGGACAAGACCGCCCAGCTCCAGGCGCGCGCCGGCGCCATCGACGAACTCCTCGCCTCCGGTGCCCTCGACGACCAGTCCGGCATGCACAAGGACGACATCCAGGCCGAGCTGGACCGGCTCTCCGGCGGCACCGACGTGGAGCTGGAACTGCAGCGCATGAAGGCGGAGCTGGCCGGGGGCACGTCCGGGCAGCAGGCCCTGGAGGGCGGCAACGGCAAGTCCCAGTCCCCGCAGCAGCCGCAGGACACCCCGCGCTTCGACAAGCAGTAGGCCCACGCCGAGGAGGGCGACATGATCGTACGGATCATGGGGGAGGGGCAGGTGAGACTGGCCGACAGCCACCTCGCCGAACTCAACGAACTCGACGACGATCTGCTGGCCGAGATGGACAGCGGCGACGGCCCCGGCTTCCGCCGCACCCTCCAGGCCCTGCTGACCCGGGTCCGGGAGCTGGGCGACCCCCTCCCGGACGACTCCCTCGAACCCTCGGAACTCATCCTCCCGTCCCCGGACGCCACCATCGAGGAAGTCCGGGAACTGCTCAGCGACGACGGTCTGATCCCGGGGTGAACGCGGGGGCTTCCCGGTGTGGGTCCGGTTTCCCCGGACCCCGCGTACCGTAAGCAGCCGTGAACACCCTCGACCGCGCCAGAGCCCACCTCACAGCGCATCCCCTCGCACTGGACGCGGCGCTCGCCACCGGCGTCCTGATCTGCATGGTGGCCGGCTCGTTCGTGGACCCGCACGGCGAGGACGGCGTCACCTGGGGCCTGCGCACCCCGGACGCCCCCAGCATCGTCCTCATGGCCGTCGGCGCCGGCGCCCTGGTCTTCCGCCGCCGCGCCCCCCGGACCGTCCTCGCCGTCGCCGGCACCCTCTCCGTCATCGAGAGCGTCACCGGCGACCCCCGCGCCCCCGTCGCCATGTCCGCGGTCGTCGCGCTCTACACCGTCGCCTCCACCACCGACCGGCACACCGCCTGGCGGCTCGGCCTGCTCACCATGACCGTCCTGACCGGCGTCGCCATGCTCGCCGGCCCCCTGCCCTGGTACGCCCAGGAGAACCTCGCGATCTTCGCCTGGACCGGCATGGCCGCCACCGCCGGCGACGCCATCCGCAGCCGCCGCGCCTTCGTCGACGCCATCCAGGAACGCGCGGAACGCGCCGAGCGCACCCGGGAGGAAGAGGCCCGCCGCCGGGTCGCGGAGGAACGCCTGCGGATCGCCCGCGACCTGCACGACGTCGTCGCCCACCACATCGCCCTGGTCAATGTGCAGGCCGGGGTCGCCGCCCACGTCATGGACAAGCGCCCCGACCAGGCCAAGGAGGCGCTGGCGCACGTACGCGAGGCCAGCCGCTCCGCGCTCAACGAACTCCGCGCCACCGTCGGCCTGCTGAGACAGTCCGGCGACCCCGAGGCACCCACCGAACCCGCCCCCGGCCTGGACCGCCTCGACGAACTCGTCGGCACCTTCCGCAGCGCGGGCCTCCAGGTCGAGGTCGCCCGCGCCGACCAGGGCACCACCCTGCCCGCCGCCGTGGACCTCGCCGCCTACCGGGTCATCCAGGAAGCCCTCACCAATGTGCAGAAGCACGCGGGCAACGAGGCGAAGGCCGAGGTCAGCGTCGTCCGCGTGGGACCCCAGGTGGAGATCACGGTGCTGGACGACGGCCGCCACGACGAGCAGGCCCCGCCCTCCGGCGGCGGCCACGGACTGCTCGGCATGCGCGAACGCGTCACCGCCCTGCGCGGCACCCTGACCACCGGTCCCCGCTACGGCGGCGGCTTCCGGGTGCATGCGATCCTGCCGGTCAAGACCCGTGCCGCCGCCACGGGAGAGCCGGGGGAGACCGTATGACCATCCGTGTCCTGCTCGCCGACGACCAGGCGCTGCTGCGCAGTGCCTTCCGCGTCCTGGTGGACTCCGAACCCGACATGGAGGTCGTGGGCGAGGCGTCCGACGGCGCCCAGGCGGTGGCCCTGGCCAGGGAACAGTGCGCCGACGTCGTCCTGATGGACATCCGGATGCCCGGCACCGACGGTCTCGCCGCCACCCGCATGATCAGCGCCGACCCGTCCCTCGCCCAGGTCCGCGTGGTCATACTGACCACCTTCGAGGTCGACGACTACGTCGTGCAGTCGCTGCGGGCCGGCGCCTCCGGCTTCCTCGGCAAGGGCTCCGAGCCCGACGAACTGCTGAACGCCATCCGGGTCGCCGCCGGCGGCGAGGCCCTGCTCTCCCCGGCCGCCACCAAGGGCCTGATCGCCCGCTTCCTCGCGCAGGGCGGACCGGGCGACGACGAGCGGGACCCGGCCCGTGCGGAACGGCTCGACGCGCTCACCGTGCGCGAGCGCGAGGTGCTGGTGCAGGTCGCGGGCGGCCACTCCAACGACGAGATCGCCGAGCGCCTCGAAGTCAGCCCGCTGACCGTGAAGACCCACGTCAACCGGGCCATGGCCAAGCTGGGCGCGCGGGACCGGGCCCAGCTCGTGGTGATCGCGTACGAGTCGGGCCTGGTCCGTCCGAGGGTGGACTGAGCGCCGCCCGCGCGTACTGCGCCGGGAGTATGCGCGGGGGGAGGAACAGCACCTCGGGGCTACGAATCAGGGGTTCCGGATGGCTCAGGGTGTAGGAGCCGCTCTGCTCGACAGAAGAGAGACCCTGACCCCATGTCCTGGCTGTCCAGATTCAGCCTCGCGCAACGAGCCCTCGTCGGGCTCATGTCGATCATCGCGCTCGCCTTCGGAGCGATCGCCATACCCCAGCTCAAACAGCAGCTGCTGCCGTCCATAGAACTGCCCATGGTGTCCGTGCTCGCCCCCTACCAGGGCGCCTCCCCGGACGTGGTGGAGAAGCAGGTCGTGGAGCCCATCGAGGACAGCCTCGAAGGCGTCGACGCCATCACCGGCGTCACCTCCACCGCCGGCGAGGGCAACGCCCTGATCATGGCGTCCTTCGACTACGGCAACGACACCCAGCAGCTCGTCGCCGACGTCCAGCAGGCCGTCAACCGGGTCCGCGCCCAGCTCCCGGACGACGTCGACCCGCAGGTCGTCGCCGGTTCCACGGACGACATGCCGACCGTGGTGCTCGCCGTCACCGCCGACAAGGACCAGCAGGCCCTGGCGGACCAGCTGGACCGGACGGTCGTGCCGGACCTGAAGGACATCGACGGCGTCGGCCAGGTCACCGTCGACGGGGTGCGGGACCTCCAGGTCACCGTCACCCCGGACGACGCGAAGCTGGCCGCGGCCGGTCTGACCGCGCAGTCCCTCACCGAGGCCCTCCAGGCGGGCGGCGCCACCGTGCCGGCCGGCTCCTTCGACGAGGCCGGCGCCAACCGCACCGTGCAGGTCGGCGGCGGCTTCACCGCGCTGGACCAGATCGAGAACCTGCGGATCAAGGGCGACGGCAGGCCGGTCCGCCTCGGCGCGGTCGCCAAGGTCGAGCAGGAGCAGGCCCCGGCCGACTCCCTGACCCGGACCAACGGCGAGCCGAGCCTCGCCGTCATGGTCACCATGGACCGCGACGGCAGCGCGGTCGCGATCTCCGACGCGGTGGACGACAAGCTGGCGCAGATGCGCGAGGACCTCGGCGCCGGCGCCGAGGTGACCGTCGTCAGCGACCAGGGCCCGGCGGTGGCGAAGGCCATCGACGGCCTGACCACCGAGGGCGCGCTCGGCCTGCTCTTCGCGGTCCTGGTCATCCTGGTCTTCCTGGCGTCGATCCGCTCCACGCTGGTCACCGCGGTGTCCATCCCGCTGTCGGTGGTGCTCGCGCTGATCGTGCTGTGGACGCGAGACCTGTCCCTGAACATGCTGACGCTGGGCGCCCTGACCATCGCCATCGGCCGGGTCGTGGACGACTCGATCGTGGTCCTGGAGAACATCAAGCGCCACCTCGGCTACGGCGAGGAGCGCGAGGAGGCCATCCTCAAGGCGGTCCGCGAGGTGGCGGGCGCGGTGACGTCCTCCACCCTCACCACGGTCGCCGTGTTCCTGCCGATCGGCCTGACCGGCGGCATGGTGGGCGAGCTGTTCGGCTCGTTCAGCCTGACCGTGACCGCGGCCCTGCTGGCGTCGCTGCTCGTCTCGCTGACGGTCGTCCCCGTGCTGTCGTACTGGTTCCTGCGCGCCCCCAAGGGCACCCCCGAGGACGCCGAGGAAGCCCGCCGCCGGGCGGAGGAGAAGGAGGCCGAGAGCCGCCTGCAGCGCCTGTACGTCCCCGTCCTGCGCTTCGCGACGCGGCGCCGCCTGACCAGCGTGGCCCTCGCGGTCGTCGTCCTCATCGGCACCTTCGCCATGGCGCCGCTGCTGAAGACGAACTTCTTCGACCAGGGCGAGCAGGAAGTCCTCACCGTCAAGCAGGAGTTGCGGCCCGGCACCAGCCTGGCCGCGACCGACGCCCAGGCACGGAAGATCGAGCGGCTGCTCGGGGACACCGAGGGCGTCAAGGACTACCAGGTCACCATCGGCTCGTCCGGTTTCATGGCGGCCTTCGGCGGCGGCACGGACAGCAACCAGGCGTCCTACTCGGTGATGCTGGAGGACTCCGCGTCCTCCGAGGAGGTCACCGACCGCATCGAGGACGGCCTGAAGAAGCTCGACGGCGTCGGCACCACGACCGTCGCCGCCGGTGACGGCTTCGGCAGCCAGGACCTGAGCGTCGTGGTGAAGGCGGCGGACGCCGAGGTGCTGCGCGAGGCCGCGGAGGAGGTCCGCAAGGAGGTGGCGGGCCTGGACGACGTCACCGACGTCACCAGCGACCTGTCGCAGAGCGTCCCGCGGATCTCGGTGCGGGCCAACGGCAAGGCGGCGGCGGCCGGTTTCACCGACGCCACCCTCGGCGCGGCGGTCGCCCAGGCGGTGCGCGGCACCACCGCGGCGCAGGCCACCCTGGACGACGCCGAGCGCGATGTCGTGATCAGGACGGCGAAGCCCGCGCGGACCCTCGACGAACTCAGGGACCTCCGCCTGGGCCCGGTGAAGCTGTCCGACGTGGCGACGGTGAAGCTCGTCGACGGACCGGTGTCGATGACCCGGATCGACGGCCGGCGGGCCGCGACGATCACGGCGAAGCCGACCGGCGACAACACCGGCGCGGTCAGCGCGGACCTCCAGTCGAGGATCAACGGCCTGGACCTGCCCGCGGGCGCCACGGCCGAGATCGGCGGGGTCTCCGAGGACCAGGACGAGGCGTTCGCCAACCTGGGCCTGGCCATGCTGGCGGCCATCGCGATCGTCTTCATGCTGCTGGTGGCGACCTTCCGCTCGCTGGTCCAGCCGCTGATCCTGCTGGTCTCGATCCCCTTCGCGGCCACCGGCGCGATCGGCCTGCTGGTCGCCACCGGCACCCCGATGGGCGTCCCCGCGATGATCGGCATGCTGATGCTGATCGGCATCGTGGTGACCAACGCGATCGTGCTGATCGACCTGATCAACCAGTACCGCAGGCAGGGCTACGGCGTGGTCGAGGCCGTACTGGAAGGCGGCCGGCACCGGCTGCGCCCCATCCTGATGACGGCCCTGGCGACGATCTTCGCCCTGCTGCCGATGGCGCTCGGCGTCACCGGCGAGGGCGGCTTCATCGCCCAGCCGCTCGCGGTGGTGGTGATCGGCGGTCTGATCACCTCGACCCTCCTCACCCTGCTCCTCGTCCCGACGCTCTACACGATGCTGGAGCTGCGCAAGGAGCGCCGGGCGAAGAAGCGCGCGGCGAAGCGGGAGCAGAAGGCGGAGGTAGCGGACCGGCCGGAACCCGTGAAGGTGTGACCGAAGCGGCCGGGTCCCGTCCATGGTGGTACGGGACCCGGCCGTATCCTTTGCCCTCAACGGACGTACGGGGGAGAGGGATCGGGCGTGCCACTGCACAGGGACGATCCGAAGTCGGTCGGCGGGTACCGGCTGGTCGACCGGCTGGGAGCCGGCGGCATGGGCGTCGTCTACCGCGGGAGATCGCGCTCCGGCCGCGAGGTGGCGGTCAAGGTGGTGCACGCCCAGTACGCCGAGGACCCGGTCTTCCGCACCCGCTTCCGGCAGGAGATCGCCGCCGTCCGCAAGGTGAGCGGCGCCTTCACCGCCCCGGTGGTGGACGCCGACCCGGAGACGGCCCGGCCCTGGATGGCGACGCAGTACGTGCCGGGACGCTCGCTCGCCGAGCGGATCCGCGAGCTGGGCCCGCTGCCGGAGTCCGAACTGCGGCGGCTGGCGCTGGGGCTGGTCGAGGCGCTGCGGGACATCCACCGGGCCGGGGTGGTGCACCGCGACCTCAAGCCCGCCAACGTCCTGATGGCCGACGACGGCCCCCGCGTCATCGACTTCGGCATCTCCCGCGCCGCCGAGAACAACACCCTCACCGAGACCGGCCAGATGATCGGCACCCCGCCGTTCATGTCCCCGGAACAGCTGACGGACGCCCGCTCGGTGGGCCCCGCCTCGGACGTCTTCTCGCTCGGCGCGCTGCTGGTGTACACCCTGACCGGCCGGGGCCCCTTCGACGCGGACAGCCCTTATCTGACGGCGTACCGGGTGATCCACGACGAGCCCGTGCTGGACGGCGTGAGCGAGCCGCTGCGGGCGATCCTGGAGCGCTGCCTGACGAAGGAGCCCGCGGACCGGCCCGGCCTGGACGAGCTGGCCGGGGAGTTCGCGCAGCTGCCGCCCGACACCACGGCGCAGGCCCCGCCCACGGTGCCGCTGCGCTCGGAGGAGGCGGCGGTGCAGCTGACCCGGGCCGAGCGCGTGCGCGGGCGCCGTGGCCGCCTGCTGTGGGCCACCACCGGGACGGTCGGCGCCCTCGCCCTCGGCCTGACGGCGTATCTGCTGACCGGACCCTCCGCCGGGGACGACGGCACCCGGGCGGGCTCCACCGCGCCCGCCCGGTGGGCGCCCCCGCCGGCCGGCTGGCGGCCCTGGCAGACGACGGTGTACGCCACCGCCGAGCGCGGCGTGGCGAAGGGACGCGACCTGGTGGCTGAGGGGCCGGACAGCGGCCCGGAGTGCCGGCTGTACGAGGGCTCGGTCTACTGCGCGGGCGACGGGGTGCTGCCCGTGCGGGTGGACGGGCTCACCGGGCGCACGGACTGGCGGGCGGACGTGGCCCAGCCCGCCCGGGGCAAGGTGTCGTACGTCTACGAGTTCCTCGGCGTCGCGGACGACGCCATGCTGGTCGAGCACCGGCCCCAGATGGGGCAGGACAGCATGGGCTCGGTCGCCGCCTTCGACACGGGGACCGGGAAGCGGCTCTGGCAGCGCGCGGTGAACACCCGATGGACCCGCCCGCACCTCTCCGGCGACCTCCTGGTCCTGCCCGACGACGGCGAGGGCGGTTCGGTGACCGCCCGCTCGCCCCGCACCGGCACCGGGCGCTGGACGACGCCGCTCCCGAAGGGGCAGTACTGCTATGCGGCGACCACCGTGGCGGACCTCTACCTGGAGTGCGTCCCGGGCATCACGGCCACCGACGACATGCTGCTCGTGGGGCTCGACCGCTCCGACGGCTCCACGCGGCGCCTGACGGTGCCCCACCGCGGCACCCTCGCCGGGACGCACGACGGTCAGCTGCTCTACCTCGACCCGGCCGAGGACGGGCACGTCCTCGCGGGCGACGAGGGGCCCTTCTCCCGGATCCGGCTGGTGCACCCGGACACCGGCGCCGGGACGACGATCAAGCTGGCGGCGGACTTCGAGGGCCAGGTGGCCCTGGCGGACGGCACGCTGTGGTTCACCGGCTCCTCCGGCCGGGTGACCGCGGTGTCGGTCCGCACGGGCAAGCAGCTGTGGCGGAAGTCGACCAGCCTGGAACAGCCGGGCGCCGTCACCCACGACCCGCGCGCCGGCGTCGTCTACGTGTCCAGCGCCAGCGGCCGGGTCGCCGCCCTGGACGCCGGGAAGGGCACGCTGCTGTGGGAGACCCTGCCGCGTGCCCGGTGGGTGGCGGGCCGGTCGGCCCCGCTGCCCGAGGTACTGCGCCGGCGGGGCGCCCTGGTCGTCGCCACCCCGGCCGGCGACCTCTTCACCCTCGACCCCGCTCACCCCGGCCGGAAACCGGTGCCGGGGTGAGCGGGGCCGCTGTCAGGACCTGACGGGCTACGGCAGCGCCAGCATCCGCTCCAGCGCCAGCTTCGCGAACGCCTCGGTCTCCTTGTCGACCTCGATGCGGTTGACGAGGTTGCCCTCGGCCAGGGACTCCAGGGCCCAGACCAGGTGCGGGAGGTCGATGCGGTTCATGGTCGAGCAGAAGCAGACCGTCTTGTCGAGGAAGACGATCTCCTTGCCCTCCGGCGCGAAACGGTTCGCCAGACGGCGGACCAGGTTCAGCTCGGTGCCGATCGCCCACTTGGAACCGGCCGGGGCCGCCTCCAGCGCCTTGATGATGTACTCGGTCGAACCGACGTAGTCCGCCGCGGCCACGACCTCGTGCTTGCACTCGGGGTGGACCAGGACGTTGACGCCCGGGATGCGCTCGCGGACGTCGTTGACCGAGTCCAGCGAGAAGCGGCCGTGCACCGAGCAGTGGCCGCGCCACAGGATCATCCGGGCGTCGCGCAGCTGCTGCGCGGTCAGGCCGCCGTTCGGCTTGTGCGGGTTGTAGACGACGCAGTCGTCGAGCGACATGCCCAGGTCCCGCACCGCGGTGTTGCGGCCGAGGTGCTGGTCCGGCAGGAAGAGAACCTTCTCGCCCTGCTCGAACGCCCAGTCCAGGGCCCGCTTGGCGTTGGACGACGTACAGATCAGGCCGCCGTGCTTGCCGGTGAAGGCCTTGATGTCGGCGGAGGAGTTCATGTACGCCACCGGGACGACCTGCTCGGCTATGCCGGCCTCGGCCAGCACGTCCCAGCATTCGGCGACCTGCTCGGCCGTGGCCATGTCGGCCATGGAGCAGCCGGCCGCGAGGTCGGGCAGGACCACCTTCTGGTCGTCGCCGGTCAGGATGTCCGCGGACTCCGCCATGAAGTGCACGCCGCAGAACACGATGTACTCGGCCTCGGGGCGGGCGGCCGCGTCCCGGGCCAGCTTGAAGGAGTCGCCGGTGACGTCCGCGAACTGGATGACCTCGTCGCGCTGGTAGTGGTGGCCGAGTACGAACACCTTGTCGCCGAGCTTCTCCTTGGCCGCGCGGGCACGCTCGACCAGATCCGGGTCGGACGGCGAGGGCAGGTCGCCGGGGCACTCCACACCGCGCTCGCTCCTGGGGTCGGCCTCACGGCCGAGGAGCAGCAGGGCGAGGGGCGTCGGCTGTACGTCGAGCTCCTGGGTCTGGGCGGTGGTCACGACACGCACCCTTTCTGTTCTGCGGTTCAGCGGCCCGGCGGGGCCGGGTCGGTGGGGTCACCATCTGGCTTTTCGTCGAAATGACGCTATCTATCATAACCGCTTCACGTCAGTTTGACGATGGGCATAGCGTCCATGTGACGTGAATCCCTGTGGGCGGTCTTTCATTCCCGAAAGAGCCGTTTTCTGCTCCGCGGCGGGTGTGCGAGCATGAAGAAGGAACCGCACGAACCGGTAAGACAAGCGCCCCGCCCGGAATGAATCCGGGGCCGCGCAGGTTGCAACCGTCGGCAAGCAGTCTCCGTACAACCCGGGAGAGATGTAGATGTCCGTATCGGACGAGACCAGCACCGTCACCGACGGCATCGTCCTGACCGACGCCGCCGCGTCCAAGGTCAAGGCCCTGCTCGACCAGGAAGGCCGCGACGACCTGGCCCTGCGCGTCGCCGTCCAGCCCGGCGGCTGCTCCGGCCTGCGCTACCAGCTCTTCTTCGACGAGCGCTCCCTCGACGGCGACGTGGTGAAGGACTTCGACGGCGTCAAGGTCGTCACCGACCGGATGAGCGCCCCGTACCTGGGCGGCGCCACCATCGACTTCGTCGACACCATCGAGAAGCAGGGCTTCACGATCGACAACCCGAACGCGACCGGCTCCTGCGCCTGCGGCGACTCCTTCAACTGACAGGCAGCACCCGTCACGACGGCGGCGCCCCCGGACGACCGGGGGACGCCGCCGTCGGCGCGTCCGGCCCCGCTAGCGCGCCGAGGTCTCCGGCAGCCGGGCGCCCGGCTTCTCCAGCGGGATCGCCTTGCCGTCCGGGCCCACGACCTTCCGGTCGCCGAGCGGCTCGTCCAGTCGCACCGTGCGGTGGTACACCTTGGCGACCAGGATGCAGACCTTGTCGGCCCGGGGGGTCTCGGTCACCGTGACCGTCACCGCGTCCCCGCTCTCGCGCGCGCTGACGTCGTAGTCGGCGCACACCCCGCCGGTGAAGGCGACGGTGAGTTCCCTGCCCTCGCTGGTGTAGCCGTCGGCGCTCACCTCACGGGTGGTCCGCTCGTCGCCCGGCCCGGTCGGCCGAGGGCTCGGCTGCCCGGTCGGCGCCGTCGAGGCCAGGAACCGCGGGTCGATCGCCGGATGCGTCACCGTGAAGCTGTCCTGCGCGCCCGGCGCCCGTACCCGGAACAGCCAGGACGGCACGAGCGCCTGGCGGGCGTCCACATGGTGCGCGGCCAGCCCGAACACGGCCTTCTCGACCTTGATGGTGTCCTTCTTCCCGGCCTCCCCGCACGCCGCCTCGTCCTCCAGCGGTACGGGACTGGCGCAGCCCCCGATGCCCGCGCGCGGGTCGTCCGCCGGCGCCGAGTTCATCAGCGCGAGCGTCTTCTCGGCGCTCAGCACGGGATAGGTGTCGCTCTTCACCAAAGCCTTCAACTGACCGCTGCCGCCGACCACCTCGCCCTGCGCGCTCACGGTCACGCCCGTCGTCCAGCCGTAGGTGGGCAGCCCGCCGACCACCGGCTCGGCGTTCACCACCCGCTGGGCGTCCTTGACCTGGCTCGCGTCGAGCTTCGCGTCGTCCTGGCCCACCGCCTTCAGTACCGGGGCGGCGGCCTTCTTCGCGGCCTCCTCGCTCACCGGGCCGACGGTGTCGCCGCCGCCGGGCTTGTCGGTGCAGACGGCCGGGCTCTCGCAGCTGTCCCCGCCGGGGGCGTACCGCTGGAAGGTCCAGGTGCCCGGCGCCTGCTGGTTGACCTGAAGACTCGGCCCCGACCCGTCCTTGCCGCCGATCCGCCAGGCCTGCCCCTGGAGCACCGGCTTCCCGGTGACCCCGAGCGCCGCCGCGAGCCGGGTCACCTCGTCCGCGGTGACCTCGCCCCGGGCCCGGTACACCGGAGCCGAACCGGGCCCCTCCGGCAGCGCGCCGGGGACCTCGAAGGTGGCGCCGTACGGATTCGGCTCCCCGGGCGCGATCCCGCTCGCCGGGCCCTCGGAGTACCCGTCGAGCGCGAGCGGCGGGGGAGTGTCCGCCCCGGGTGCCCCCGAGGAGGTGCCGTCGTCCGGGCCGTCGGAGGCACCGGCGGCGAGGTAGGCCCCGCCACCCCCGACGAGCAGCACCGCCGCGGCCACGGAGGCGATGATCGCGGGGGACCGGCGCCGGCCCGGACCGGAGCCCGTGTCGTCCTCCTCCGCGGCGCCCTCGCGTCGTACGGCGTTCTCGTCGGCCCCGACGGTGTCATCGGCGTCCCGCGCGGGGCCGGTGTTCTCGACGGCGCCGGGCTCGGCCGCGTCGTCGTCGGGTCGCTCGGTGTTCACCGCATCGCTCCTTGGGTCGTATCCCGCATCCCCTTTCCGGGGGACAGCGATGGGACGCGGCACACGAGCGCACGGTTCCCGCGAGGGGACGGATTCAGTCGACGGATTCAGTCGCCGTAGTCCGACATGGCGTCCAGCAGCCGGGCGGACCTGTGCGGCACCTCCACCCCGTGGATGAGCGAGGGGGAGACCGGTCGCGGGGTGATCCGGTCGGGAACCGTCCAGTGGGGAGCCATCCGGGCGCAGTCGCCGCGCAGCGCCGCCAGACCGCCGTCCAGGTCGGCCGGAGCGGGAACCGGAGCCTTGAGTTTCGTCATAGCCGAACCGTAGGCACGCCATGGCCTGCGAAGAAAGATCTACTATCGGGTAGTTTTGGACGCTTCTGAGTCACTCCCGAACCCGGTAGCGTGAACTGTCAACCGCCTCCGCATCCGCAGGAGAACCCCAGCCGTGCGCATCGCAGTCACCGGCTCCATCGCCACCGACCACCTCATGACCTTCCCCGGCCGCTTCGCCGACCAGTTCGTCGCGGACCAGCTGCACACGGTCTCGCTCTCCTTCCTGGTCGACAACCTGGACGTCCGCCGGGGCGGCGTCGGCGCGAACATCGCCTTCGGCATGGGCCAGCTGGGCACCCGGCCGATCCTCGTCGGCGCCGCGGGCTTCGACTTCGACGAGTACCGGGCCTGGCTCGACCGCCACGGCGTCGACACCGAATCGGTGCGCATCTCCGAGACCCTGCACACCGCACGCTTCGTGTGCACCACCGACGCCGACCACAACCAGATCGGCTCCTTCTACACGGGTGCCATGAGCGAGGCCCGGCTCATCGAGCTGAAGACCGTCGCGGACCGCGTCGGCGGCCTCGACCTGGTCCTCATCGGCGCCGACGACCCCGAGGGGATGCTGCGCCACACCGAGGAGTGCCGTTCGCGCGGCATCCCCTTCGCCGCCGACTTCTCCCAGCAGATCGCCCGGATGAACGGCGACGAGATCCGGATACTGCTGGACGGGGCGACCTACCTCTTCTCCAACGAGTACGAGAAGGGGCTCATCGAGTCCAAGACCGGCTGGTCCGACGCGGAGATCCTGGCCAAGGTCGGCTGCCGCGTCACCACGCTGGGCTCGCAGGGCGTCCGGATCGAGCGGTCCGGCGAGTCCCCGATCGAGGTCGGCTGCCCCGAGGAGGAGCGCAAGGCCGACCCCACGGGCGTCGGCGACGCCTTCCGCGCCGGATTCCTGTCGGGACTGGCCTGGGGGGTCTCCCTGGAGCGCGCCGCGCAGGTCGGCTGCATGCTCGCGACGCTCGTCATCGAGACGGTGGGCACCCAGGAGTACCAGCTGCGCCGCGGGCACTTCATGGAGCGCTTCATGAAGGCGTACGGCGACGAGGCCGCGGCCGAGGTCCAGGGCTACCTGCGCTGATCTCAGCTCACCCGGCGGACGAGATACGCCGTTCCTCGCTCCGCCGGTTCCTCACCCGCGTACTCCTGTCCCCGCATCTCGCACCACGCGGGGATGTCGAGGCGCGCCGCCCCGTCGTCGGACAGCACCCGGACCGTGCCGCCCACCGGCACGTCCCCGATGACCTTCGCCAGTTCGATCACGGGGATCGGGCAGCGCTTGCCCAGGGCGTCGACGATCAGGGCATCGGCGGTCAGGGCATCGGCGGTCAGGGCGTCCTCGCGTACGACGGTCGTGGGCGTCGGTGCGCCGAGCTTCTCCCGCACCGACGCCACCGCCTCCGGCAGCACCTCCAGGAACCGCTCCACGTCCTCCCGTGCCGTCCCGGGCGGCAGGGACACCCGGACGTTGCCCTCGCTGAGCACCCCCATCGCCCTGAGCACATGGCTGGGCGTCAGCGTGCTGCTCGTACAGGACGAACCGGACGAGACGGAGAAACCGGAGCGGTCCAGCTCGTGCAGGAGTGTCTCCCCGTCGACATAGAGACAGGAGAAGGTGACGATCCCGGGCAGCCGGCGCACCGGGTCGCCCACCACCTCCACGTCCGGCACCAGGTCCGGCACCCGGGCCCGGATCCGGTCCGTCAGCTCCCGCAGCCGCGCCGCCTCCTGGGCCGCCTCGGCCCGCACCGCCCGCAGCGAGGCCGCCGCCGCCACGATCGCCGGCAGGTTCTCGAACCCGGCCGCCCGCCCGGACTCCCGCTCGTCCGACGGCCCTTGCGGGGCGAACCGCACCCCCTTGCGCACCACGAGCAGCCCGACCCCGGAGGGCCCGCCCCACTTGTGCGCACTGCCGGTGAGCAGCGCCCAGTCCCCGTCGACCCGCCCCCACCCCAGCGACTGCGCGGCGTCCACCAGCAACGGCACGCCCGCCTCCCGGCACACCGCGGCCACCTCGGCAACGGGCTGCTCGGTCCCCACCTCGTGATTGGCCGACTGCAGACAGGCCAGCGCGGTGTCCTCCCGAAGTGCTTCCGCGTAGTCCGAAGGGGACGCCTTTCCCATTCGGTCGACCGCCACCTGGGTGACCGAACCGCCCTCTTTCTCGTGGATCTCGGCGGAATGCAGCACGGACGAATGTTCAACGGCTGACACGATGAGGTGACGCCCCACCCGCCGCCGCCCACCCAACGCCCCCGCGATCCCGCTGTGCACGGCTCGTGTCCCGGAGGAGGTGAAGATCAGTTCGTCGGGGCGGCATCCCACGGCTTCGGCTGCGGCCTCGCGAGCGGCATCCAGGAGCAACCGGGCTCGTCGCCCTTCCCGGTACAGCCGTGCGGGGTCAGCCCATCCCTCGTCCAGCGAGGCCAACAGTGCCTGTCGGGCAACGGGATGGAGCGGAGAGCCGGAAGCAGCGTCGAAATAAACCACACGGTAACGCTAACTCCCCAGGGGCGCGGGGCTGTGTCGACAGCGGCTTCGCCGCGGGGCGCGACCAGCCACAAGCGACCCGCAGCCGCCAATCCAGCGAACCCCCAACTCGGTAGGCCCCCCTCCCCGCGAAGCCCCAGAACGCGTCGGCTAGGGTTTGGTCCGCATAAACATCCAAACCCCTGCCCGACGCAGGGCGGCGACCGACCACCGAGTAAGGCAGGCCGCAGCCAATCCGCGCGGGCGAGACTCTCGGGAAGGCGCTACGTGAGTCCCAACGGCTCCGACCGCTCGCCGCGGCGCCCGATGCGGCGGAAGCTGCTGCAGGCACTGACCGCGGGCCTGGTCCTGGCGACCGCCACCGGTTGCACATACAAGGACTTCCCCCGCCTTGGTATGCCCACCCCGACCACGGAAGAGGCTCCGCGGATCCTCTCCCTGTGGCAGGGATCCTGGGCTGCCGCGCTCGCCGTCGGCGTGCTGGTGTGGGGCCTGATCCTGTGGAGTGCGATCTTCCACCGGCGCAGCCGCACCAAGGTCGAGGTCCCTCCGCAGACCCGGTACAACATGCCGATCGAGGCGCTGTACACGGTGGTCCCGCTGATCATCGTCTCGGTGCTCTTCTACTTCACGGCCCGGGACGAGTCGAAGCTCCTCGAGCTCAAGGACAAGCCCGACGTCACCATCAACGTCGTCGGCTTCCAGTGGAGCTGGTGCTTCAACTACGTCGAGGGCGTCGACGGTTCCACCGGTGACGCCACCAAGGCCAAGGAACTGGACGCGATTCCGGACCGCTACAAGGACGACTTCCCGGCGAATGCCGGCGGCGTCTACGACTGCGGTACCCCCAGCACGCGCAACCCGCAGACCGGCAACCCGGGTCCGACCCTGTGGCTGCCCGAGGGCAAGCGCGTCCGCTTCGTCCTGACCTCGCGTGACGTCATCCACTCCTTCTGGGTGGTGCCGTTCCTCATGAAGCAGGACGTCATCCCGGGCCACACCAACGCCTTCGAGGTGACCCCCAACCAGGAGGGCACCTTCCTGGGCAAGTGCGCCGAGCTCTGCGGCGTCGACCACTCCCGGATGCTGTTCAACGTGAAGGTCGTCTCCCAGGAGCGCTACGAGCAGCACCTTCAGGAACTCGTGAAGAAGGGGCAGACCGGTTACGTTCCCGCCGGCATCGCGCAGACGAGCCACGAGAAGAACCGGGAGACGAACAACCTGTGAGCATCCTCAACGAACCCCAGGGTGCCGCGGCAGGGTCCCACTACGAGGACGAGCTGCCGGTCCGGCGCCAGAACCGCGGCAGCGTCGTGATCAAGTGGCTCACCACCACTGACCACAAGACGATCGGCACGCTGTACCTGGTCACGTCGTTCGCGTTCTTCTGCATCGGTGGCCTGCTGGCGCTGTTCATGCGCGCCGAGCTGGCCCGTCCGGGCCTGCAGATCATGTCGAACGAGCAGTTCAACCAGGCGTTCACGATGCACGGCACGATCATGCTGCTGATGTTCGCGACGCCGCTGTTCGCGGGCTTCGCGAACTGGATCATGCCGCTGCAGATCGGCGCCCCCGACGTCGCCTTCCCGCGGCTGAACATGTTCGCCTACTGGCTGTACCTGTTCGGCTCGCTGATCGCGGTCGCCGGCTTCCTCACCCCCGACGGCGCCGCCGACTTCGGGTGGTTCGCCTACACCCCGCTGTCCGACGCGGTCCGCTCGCCCGGCATCGGCGCCGACATGTGGATCATGGGCCTGGCCTTCTCCGGCTTCGGCACCATCCTCGGCTCGGTCAACTTCATCACCACGATCATCTGCATGCGCGCACCCGGCATGACGATGTTCCGCATGCCGATCTTCACCTGGAACGTGCTGCTGACCGGTGTCCTGGTCCTGCTCGCCTTCCCCGTCCTGGCCGCGGCGCTGTTCGCGCTGGAGGCGGACCGCAAGTTCGGCGCCCACATCTTCGACTCCGCCAACGGCGGCGCCCTGCTGTGGCAACACCTCTTCTGGTTCTTCGGCCACCCAGAGGTGTACATCATCGCCCTGCCGTTCTTCGGCATCATCTCCGAGGTCATCCCGGTCTTCTCCCGCAAGCCGATGTTCGGCTACATGGGCCTGATCGCGGCGACGATCTCGATCGCGGGCCTGTCCGTGACGGTGTGGGCGCACCACATGTACGTCACCGGCGGAGTGCTGCTGCCGTTCTTCTCCTTCATGACGTTCCTGATCGCCGTACCGACCGGCGTGAAGTTCTTCAACTGGATCGGCACGATGTGGAAGGGCTCGCTGTCCTTCGAGACACCGATGCTCTGGGCGACCGGCTTCCTGATCACCTTCACCTTCGGTGGTCTGACCGGCGTCATCCTGGCCTCGCCGCCGATGGACTTCCACGTCTCGGACTCGTACTTCGTGGTGGCGCACTTCCACTACGTGGTGTTCGGCACCGTGGTGTTCGCGATGTTCTCCGGCTTCCACTTCTGGTGGCCGAAGTTCACCGGCAAGATGCTCGACGAGCGGCTCGGCAAGATCACCTTCTGGACGCTGTTCGTCGGCTTCCACGGCACCTTCCTGGTCCAGCACTGGCTGGGTGCCGAGGGCATGCCGCGGCGGTACGCGGACTACCTCGCGGCCGACGGCTTCACCGCCCTGAACACGATCTCCACGATCAGCTCGTTCATCCTCGGCGCCTCGATCCTGCCGTTCTTCTACAACGTGTGGAAGACCGCCAAGTACGGCGAGAGGATCGTCGTCGACGACCCGTGGGGCTACGGCCGCTCGCTCGAGTGGGCGACGTCCTGCCCGCCGCCGCGGCACAACTTCCTCACCCTGCCGCGGATCCGCTCCGAATCCCCGGCGTTCGACCTGCACCACCCCGAGATCGCCGCTCTCGACCAGCTCGAGAACGCCCCGCACGACGACAAGGCCCTCGCTGGCGGCAAGGAGGCCGGCAAGTGAAGATCCAAGGCAGGATGTTCATCTGGCTGAGCGTCTTCATCCTCGTCATGGCGATCGTCTATGGCGTGTGGTCGAAGGAGCCGGCCGGTACGACGGCCCTCTTCCTGGCGTTCGGTCTGGCGATCATGATCGGCTTCTACCTGGGCTTCACGGCCAAGCGGGTGGACGCCGGGGCGCAGGACGACAAGAACGCGGACGTCGCGGACGACGCCGGCGAGGTCGGCTTCTTCAGCCCGCACAGCTGGCAGCCGCTCGCGCTGGCCATCGGCGGCGCGTTCGCCTTCCTCTCGGTCGCCATCGGCTGGTGGCTGATGTACTTCTCGGCCCCGCTGGTCCTGATCGGCATCTGGGGCTGGGTCTTCGAGTACTACCGCGGTGAGAACCGCACCCAGTAGCACGCGCCGAGCGCACGGGAGCCCGGACACTCCGTCAGGAGGGTCCGGGCTCCCTCTTTGCCTGCACCCCGTCACCCGTACGGATGACTCGGCGCGCCGCTCCTGACGCGGCTCCCTAGCGTCGTAGGCATGAACCGAACTCCGCGCACCCGCACCGTCGTCGGCTGCACGCTGCTGGTGATCGCGCTCGGCGCGAGCGTCACGGCGTGCGGCGGGGACGGCAACCCCCTGGCGGCCGCGCCGTACGACGCGGCGGACCAGATCTCCTTCAGCGGCCCCAAGGGCGCCGGGAAGAAGGCCGACCCGGACAAGCCCCTGGAGGTCACCGCAAAGGGCTCCGACGGCCGCATCACGGACGTCACGGCCATGGACGCCACAGGACGCTACGTCAGCGGCGAACTCGCCGCCGACGGCAGCCGCTGGCACAGCACCTCCCCGCTGGCCGCCGACGCCCGCTACACGGTCCGGGTGTCCACCGAGGACGAGGACGGCGCCCCCGGCCGCCGCGTCCTCACCTTCGACACCGGCAAGCCGCTCACCAAGAAGCGCCTGGACGTCACCTTCGGCCCCAGGACGGGCACGTACGGCGTCGGCCAGCCCGTCACGGCCGAACTGAGCAAGCCGGTCAAGGACGAGGCCCAGCGCGCCGTCGTCGAGCGCGCCCTCAAGGTCGACTCGAAGCCCGCCACCGAGGGCGCCTGGCACTGGGTGGACGACAAGGAGCTCCACTACCGCCCCAAGGAGTACTGGCCCGCCCACGCCACCATCCGGGTGCGCAGCAACCTGGAGGGCATCAAGGTCAGCGACCGCCTCTGGGGCGGCCGGGCCAAGCCGCTGACGATCACCACGGGGGACCAGGTCATCGCGGTGACGGACGCCTCGACGCACTGGATGACGGTCTACAAGAACGGCGAGGAGATCAAGTCCATGCCGGTCACCACCGGCAAGCCCGGCTTCGAGACCCGCAACGGCGTCAAGGTCGTCCTCGGCAAGGAGTACTTCGTACGGATGCGCGGCACCAGCATCGGCATCGCGGAGGGCTCGGCGGAGTCGTACGACCTGCCCGTCTACTACGCGACCCGGGTCACCTGGAGCGGCGAGTACGTGCACGCCGCCCCCTGGTCGGTGGGCTCCCAGGGCTCCGCCAACGTCAGCCACGGCTGCACCGGCATGAGCACCGCCAACGCGGCCTGGTTCTTCGACAACATCCGCGAGGGCGACCTCGTCAAGGTCGTGAACTCCTACGGCAACACCATGGAGACCTTCGGAAATGGCTTCGGGGACTGGAACGTCGCCTGGGCGAAGTGGCGCAAGGGCAGCGCCCTGGTGGGCGGCGACCCGGACGGCCCCCGCCCGGCGGACGCGGCACGACTGCGGCCGGCGGCGGTGTGACGCCTAGGCGCTCTGGAGCCGCTGGGTGCGCAGCAGGGACGCCAGCGAGGCCGCGAACTCCACGGGATCCACCGGCAGGGTCACCGCGGCCTCAGCCCGGCTCCAGGTGGCCAGCCAGGCGTCCTGGGGGCGGCCCATGAGCAGGAGCACCGGCGGACAGTTGAACACCTCGTCCTTGAGCTGGCGGCACAGCCCCATGCCCCCCATGGGCACGGCCTCGCCGTCCAGCACGCAGACGTCGATCCCGCCCTTGTCCAGCTCGCTCACCACCGCGGCGGGCGTCGCGCACTCCACGAACTCCACCAGCGGGACATCGGGAGCCGGTCGCCGGCCGGCGGCCAACCGCACCTGCTCGCGGGTGTTGGAGTCGTCGCTGTAGACCAGCACCGTGGCGGTCGGCCGCATGTTTCCTCCGGGACATCAGCGTCGTACGGACAGAACCGATGCCGCGGATGCTACTCCTCCGAACACGCCGTCAACAGCGGTTGGAGCACCTGCGCGATGGGCCATCCGGGCAGTACACGAGGTGCGAACACTCCGAACGGCACCCCCCGGAGTGAGGGCGGGATAAGCGACCGACATAATGTCGGTCGTGGCGACAGCAACGACAGTAGAAACCGGGCACGCGCACCCGTCGGTCAATCGGCCGAACCTCACCAGCGTCGGAACCATCATCTGGCTGAGTTCCGAGCTGATGTTCTTCGCGGCCCTCTTCGCGATGTACTTCACCCTGCGATCGGTGACGGGCCCCGACTTCTGGTCGGAGAAGGCCCACGCCCTGAACTTCCCGTTCGCGGCGACGAACACCACGATCCTGGTGCTCTCCTCCCTCACCTGCCAGCTCGGCGTCTTCGCCGCCGAGCGCGGTGACGTGAAGAAGCTCCGGATGTGGTTCATCGTCACCTTCGTGATGGGTGCGATCTTCATCGGCGGCCAGGTCTACGAGTACACCGAGCTGGTGAAGAAGGACGGGCTCTCGCTCTCCTCGGACCCGTACGGCTCGGTCTTCTACCTGACCACCGGCTTCCACGGCCTGCACGTGACGGGAGGCCTCATCGCCTTCCTGCTGGTCCTCGGCCGTACGTACGCGGCCAGGAGGTTCACTCACGAGCAGGCAACCGCCGCCATCGTCGTGTCCTACTACTGGCACTTCGTCGATGTCGTCTGGATCGGCCTCTTCGCCACGATCTACATGATCAAGTAGCCGGGCCCGTCCCGCGCGCTGCGAGCAGGCAAGCAAGCAAGCGCACATCCCAGAAGCATCGACGCAGAAGATCCTGACACCGGGGTAATCCGTGAAAAAGCTCTCCGCACGACGACGCCATCCGCTGGCGGCGGTCGTCGTCCTACTCCTCGCGCTGGCGGCCACTGGGGGGCTGTACGCCTTTGTCGCGCCCACGGGCAAGGCGCAGGCAGAGGAAACCGCCCAGTCTCTCGCCATCGACGAGGGTAAGAAGCTCTACGCCGTCGGCTGCGCAAGCTGCCACGGAACCGGCGGTCAGGGCACCTCCGACGGTCCGAGCCTGGTGGGCGTCGGCGCCGCGGCCGTGGACTTCCAGGTGGGCACCGGCCGCATGCCGGCCGCGACCTCCCAGAGCGCCCAGGCGCCGGAGAAGCCGGTCGTCTACTCGCAGGCCGAGATCGACCAGCTCGCGGCGTACGTCGCGTCCCTGGGCGCCGGTCCGTCCATCCCGACCGAGGCGGAGTACGGCCCCGAGGGCGCCGACATCGCCAAGGGTGGCGACCTGTTCCGCACCAACTGCGCGCAGTGCCACAACTTCACCGGCAAGGGCGGTGCGCTGACCCACGGCAAGTACGCGCCCTCCCTCGAGGACGTCGACCCGAAGCACATCTACGAGGCCATGCAGACCGGCCCGCAGAACATGCCCTCCTTCCCCGACACCACGCTGTCGGAGCAGAACAAGAAGGACATCATCGCGTACCTCGACGCGGTCAACAGCGACGACACCGAGAGCCCCGGTGGCCTTGAGCTGGGCGGACTCGGTCCGGTCGCCGAAGGCCTGTTCGCCTGGGTCTTCGGACTCGGCGCGCTGATCGCGGTCGCCGTCTGGGTCGCCGCTCGGACCGCAAAGGCCAAGAAGTCATGAGTAGCCAAGACATTCCAGAAGAGAACCTGCCCGCTGAGCAGGACGCACACGGCGCGGTGAGCGTCGCGGACGAGAAGGATCCGTTCGCGGATCCCGGTCTGCCGCCCCACGAGCACCGGATCCAGGACATCGACGAGCGGGCCGCCAAGCGGTCCGAGCGTGCGGTCGCGATGCTGTTCGTGCTGTCGATGCTGGCCACCGTCGCCTTCATCGCCTCCTACGTGGCGATCCCGGTCGACAAGTCGGTCTACATCTTCCCGATCGGGCACGTCAGCGCGCTGAACTTCGCGCTGGGCATGACGCTGGGCGTCTCGCTGTTCTGCATCGGCGCGGGCGCGGTCCACTGGGCCCGCACCCTGATGTCGGACGAGGAGGTCGCCGAGGAGCGGCACGCCGTCCAGTCGCCGCCGGAGGTCAAGGCCAAGGTTCTGGCCGACTTCGCGGCGGGCGCCAAGGAGTCCGCGCTCGGCCGTCGCAAGCTGATCCGGAACACGATGTTCGGTGCGCTGGCCCTGTTCCCGCTCTCCGGTGTCGTCCTGCTGCGCGACCTCGGTCCGCTGCCCGGCACCTCGCTGCGCCACACCCTGTGGTCCAAGGGCAAGCTGCTGGTCAACATGAACACCAACGAGCCGCTGCGTCCCTCGGACGTCGCGGTCGGCTCCCTCACCTTCGCCAAGCCGGAGGGCCTGGAGGAGCACGACCACGACTTCCAGAAGGAGATCGCCAAGGCGGCCCTGATGATCGTCCGCATCCAGCCGGACAACATCAAGGACAAGCGCGAGCTCGAGTGGTCGCACGAGGGGATCGTCGCGTACTCGAAGATCTGCACCCACGTCGGTTGCCCGATCTCCCTGTACGAGCAGCAGACGCACCACGCGCTGTGCCCCTGCCACCAGTCCACCTTCGACCTCTCCGACGGTGCCCGAGTGATCTTCGGTCCCGCCGGTCACGCCCTGCCGCAGCTGCGCATCGGTGTGAACGACGAGGGCTACCTCGAGGCGCTCGGCGACTTCGATGAGCCCGTCGGTCCTGCCTTCTGGGAGCGCGGATGAGCACTACAGAGACCACAGAGTCCCGCGCACGCGGGAAGGCGCCGGCCGGCGAGCGAGTCGCCGACTGGGCGGACGGCCGACTGGGCATCTACGGCCTGGCCAAGGCCAACATGCGCAAGATCTTCCCCGACCACTGGTCGTTCATGCTGGGTGAGGTCTGCCTCTACAGCTTCATCATCATCATCCTCACGGGTGTGTACCTGACGCTGTTCTTCCACCCGTCGATGAACGAGGTGGAGTACCACGGCAGTTACGTCCCGCTGCAGGGTCAGCTGATGTCGGAGGCGTTCAGCTCCACGCTGCACATCTCCTTCGACGTCCGCGGTGGTCTGCTCATCCGGCAGATCCACCACTGGGCCGCGCTGATCTTCCTGGCCGGCATGTTCGTGCACATGATGCGCGTGTTCTTCACCGGCGCGTTCCGCAAGCCGCGTGAGATCAACTGGCTGTTCGGCTTCCTGCTCTTCGTCCTCGGCATGTTCACCGGTTTCACCGGTTACTCGCTCCCGGACGACCTGCTCTCCGGCACCGGTGTCCGCTTCATGCAGGGCGCGGTCCTGTCCGTACCGATCGTCGGCACGTACCTGTCGTTCTTCCTCTTCGGCGGGGAGTTCCCGGGCGGCGACTTCGTGGCCCGGTTCTACTCGGTCCACATCCTGCTGCTGCCGGGCATCATGCTCGGCCTGGTGGTCGCCCACCTGATCCTGGTCGTCTACCACAAGCACACGCAGTACGCGGGTCCCGGCAAGACCAACAAGAACGTCGTCGGCATGCCGCTGCTGCCGGTCTACATGGCCAAGGCCGGAGGCTTCTTCTTCCTGGTCTTCGGTGTCATCGCGGCCATCTCCGCCATCGCCACGATCAACCCGATCTGGGCCCTGGGGCCCTACCGTCCGGACCAGGTGTCCACCGGCGCCCAGCCCGACTGGTACATGGGCTTCTCCGAGGGCCTGATCCGTGTGATGCCGGGCTGGGAGATCAACTTCTGGGGCCACACGCTCGTCCTGGGTGTGTTCATCCCGCTGATGATCTTCCCGCTGGTCCTGGTCGCCATCGCGGTCTACCCGTTCATCGAGGCATGGGTCACCGGCGACA
This sequence comes from Streptomyces sp. NPDC002784, assembly GCF_053592135.1. Taxonomy (NCBI): domain Bacteria; kingdom Bacillati; phylum Actinomycetota; class Actinomycetes; order Kitasatosporales; family Streptomycetaceae; genus Streptomyces; species Streptomyces sp. NPDC002784. The sequence continues at coordinate 141,052 of NZ_JBSFVD010000011.1, forward strand.
AGCGCGAGCACCACATCCTGGACCGCCCGCGCAACGCGCCGACCCGTACCGCCTTCGGTGTCGCGTGGATCACCTGGTACATGATCCTGCTGATCGGTGGTGGAAACGACCTGTGGGCCACCCACTTCCACCTGTCGATCAACGCCATCACCTGGTTCGTCCGGATCGGGTTCTTCGCCGGCCCGGTCGTCGCCTTCATCATCACCAAGCGGATCTGCCTCGGCCTCCAGCGCCGGGACCGGGAGAAGGTGCTGCACGGCCGCGAGTCGGGCATCATCAAGCGCCTGCCGCACGGTGAGTTCATCGAGGTGCACGAGCCGCTCAGCCAGGAGCAGCTGCACACCCTCACCGCGCACGAGCAGTACAAGCCGGCCGAGATCGGCCCGACGGTCGACGAGAACGGTGTCGAGCGCAAGGTGAAGGGCACCGAGAAGCTGCGCGCCAAGCTCAGCAAGGCGTACTACGGCGAGGAGTCCCAGATTCCGAAGCCGACCGTCGAGGAGTACAAGGAGATCACGAGCGGCCACGGCCACCACTGATCGCTGCGCACGCCATGTCACGGCGAAGGGCCCCGTCCGGTGTACGGACGGGGCCCTTCGCCGTGCCCGGGGCTGGATAGGGTGGGAGCACACTCCTTTCGGGGTGCATCTCTGCTACGACACTCAGGAGCGGCCCCATGAGCGCTGTGACCCCCGCTGGAGGCGACACCGCGGCGGGCCGTTCCTGGCCCCGGTTGCTGAACGGCCTGCTGGAGGGGCGCGATCTGGGCGCCGACGACACGGCCTGGGCGATGGACCTGATCATGCGCGGCGAGGCGACCGACGCGCAGATCGCCGGGTTCGTGGTGGCCCTGCGGGCCAAGGGCGAGACGGTCGAGGAGATCACCGGCTTCGTCCGGACGATGTACGCGCACGCCCATGTGATCGAGGTGTCCGGTGACACCGTCGACATCGTCGGCACGGGCGGGGACGGCGCGAAGACCGTCAACATCTCCACGATGTCCGCGATCGTGGTGGCCGGCGCGGGCGCCAAGGTCGTCAAGCACGGCAACCGTGCGGCGTCCTCCGCCTCCGGTTCCTCGGACGTCCTGGAGAAGCTCGGGGTCAACCTGGAGCTGCCGGTGTCCCGGGTGCCGCAGGTGGCCGAGGAGGCCGGGATCACCTTCTGCTTCGCGGCGAAGTTCCATCCGGCGATGCGTCACGCGGGCGCGGCGCGCGGGCAGTTGGGCATCAGGACCGTCTTCAACGTCCTCGGCCCGCTCACCAACCCGGCCCGGGTGCGGGCGCAGGCGGTCGGGGTCGCCGACCCGCGGATGGCGCCGATCGTCGCCGGGGTGTTCGCCGAGCGCGGCAACTCCTCGCTGGTGTTCCGCGGCGACGACGGCCTGGACGAACTGACCACCACCGCCACCTCCCGGGTCTGGATCGTCCGGGACGGCAAGGTCACCGAGGAGGCCTTCGACCCGCGGGACGTGGGCCTCGAACTGGTGCCGGTGGAGGCGCTGCGGGGCGCGGACGCCTCCTACAACGCGGACGTCGCGCGGCGGCTGCTGAACGGCGAGCCGGGCCCCGTCCGGGACGCCGTGCTCCTCAACTCGGCTGCGGCGCTGGTGGCGTTGCACCCGACCGGGGCACCCCTGGCCGAGCAGATCCGCATCGCGATGGCGCAGGCGGCGGAGTCGATCGACTCCGGTGCGGCCAAGCGGACGCTGGAGCGCTGGGTGGCCGCCAGCAACGCCTAGCGGTCACCGGTCGTCGTCCCGTGATCCGGACACGGGTTGCGGGACGTCGATCACTTCACCTAGATTTCCGTACCAGGTCATGAGTGACAGTCATGAGGCCCCGGCCGACTGTCCGGCAACCCTCCGTCCGTGGCGGGGTGCCCCGGGTGAGGACCAGGCCGTGAGCAGCAAGGCTCGCGGCAAGCGCGGACCCCTCGCGATACACCAGGGGTCCTGGGTCGTTCGAGGGAGCCTTCCGTGAGCAAGCGAATGCGATAGGGCCGCCGAGCCCCGTCTCCGCGCACCCCTTTTTCCCTTCCTCTCTTCTCTCACGGGAGCCCCCATGTCCGTCTCCACCGCTGCCTCCGCCTCGACCATTTGTGCCCCGCTGCCCGTTCTGGGCAGGGATGTCACCGTCCCGCTCGTCACCGGCGGCGAGGTCACCTACGCCGCGCTCGACTACGCCGCCAGCGCCCCCGCGCTCCAGCGGGTCTGGGACGACGTGGCCGCCTACGCCCCGTACTACGGCAGCGTCCACCGGGGCGCCGGGTACCTCTCGCAGCTGTCCACCGACCTCTTCGAGAACGCCCGCCGGACGGTCGCCGGGTTCCTGGACTGCCGCGCCGACGACCAGCTGATCTTCACCCGGTCCACGACCGACTCCCTGAACCTGCTCGCCGCCGCCCTGCCCGCCGGCTGCCAGGTCTTCGTCTTCGAGACCGAGCACCACGCCTCCCTGCTGCCCTGGCAGGACGCCGAGGTCACCTACCTCGACGCCCCCCGCACGCCGCGCCAGGCCGTGGAGAACCTGGAGCGCGCCCTCGCCGCCCGCGACGCGTACGCCCCGGCCCTGGTCTGTGTCACCGGCGCCTCCAACGTCACCGGCGAGCTGTGGCCGGTGCGGGAACTGGCCGCCGCCGCCCATGCGCACGGCGCCCGGATCGTCCTGGACGCCGCGCAGCTCGCCCCGCACCACCCGGTGTCGGTCCAGGACCTGGACGTCGACTGGATCGCCTTCTCCGGGCACAAGCTCTACGCCCCCTTCGGCTCCGGCGTCCTGGCCGGCCGCGCCGACTGGCTGGTCGCGGCCGAGCCGTACCTCGCGGGCGGCGGGGCCAGCCGCAAGGTCAGCCGGCGCGCGGACGGGGGAGTGGACGTGGAGTGGCACGAGAGCGCGGCCCGGCACGAGGCCGGCTCGCCGAACGTGATCGGCGCCTACTCCATCGCCTCGGCCTGCAAGGCCCTCACGGAGGCCGGTTTCGACACCCTGGTCGCCCGCGAGCGGTACCTGATCGAGAAGGTCCGCCAGGGGCTCGCCGGGGTGCCCGAGGTCAGGATCCTCTCCCTCTTCGGCGACGACGCCCCGCGGGTCGGCGTGCTCTCCTTCGTGGTCGACGGCTGGAACAGCTCCCACTTCGCCGCCGCCCTGTCCGCCGAGTACGGCATCGGCGTCCGCGACGGTCTGTTCTGCGCCCACCCGCTGGTCCGCACCCTGCTGGGCAGCGACCCGGGGACCCAGGGCGAGTGCGGCGCCCCCGAGGCGGCACCCGGCGAGAAGTCCCTCAACGCCATCCGGGTCAGCTTCGGCGCCGGCACTCCGGACGAGCACGTGGAGCGTTTCGTGACCGCGGTGCGCGAGCTGGTCACCGACGGCGCGAAGTGGAACTACCGCACGGAGGACGGCCGTTGCGTGCCCGCCGTATGAGCTAGTTGTCCAGCCCCAGGGCGAAGGCCGCCTCCAGGTCGTGCTGGGAGTACGTCCGGAACGCCACGTGCGTGTCCGTGCCCTCCACGCCCGGGATCTTGCTGATCCGGCCGGGGATGACCTCGGCGAGGTCCTCGTGCTCCTTGACCCGGACCATCGCGATCAGGTCGTAGGTGCCGGTGACGGAGAAGACCTCGCTCACGCTGTCCAGCGAGGCGATCTGCTCGGCGATCTCGGGGATCCGGTCCACGCTGGTCTTGATGAGGACGATCGCGGTGATCACGGCTGGTTCTCTCCCTCGGGGGCGGGCGTCGCTGGGGCGGCCTTCACTCTAGTCGTACGGCCGAACCGCACCCAGGCGTAGCTGCACCCCAGGCCGAAGCCCACGAGATGGGCCAGATACGCCACGCCGGGCCCGCTCGTGGCCCGGCCCGCGGCCAGCCACTGCAGGGCCGCCCAGAACGGCAGCACCACCCAGGCGGGCAACCGCACCGGCAGGAAGAACAGGAACGGCAGCAGGCTGGTCACCCTCGCCCGCGGGAACAGCGCGAGGCAGGCGCCGAGGACCGCCGAGATCGCGCCGGACGCGCCGACCAGGGACTGCTCGGAGTCGGCGTTGGCGGCGGCGTACCCCAGCAGGGCGAGATAGCCGCAACCCAGATAGAAGAGGGTGTACTGGAGGCGGCCCATGCGTTCCTCGGTCAGCGCGCCGAAGACGTAGAGGAAGAGCATGTTGCCCAGCAGGTGCACCCAGCTGCCGTGCACGAAGAGCGCGGTGGCCGGGGTGAGGGCGGCGCGCGCCCCGCCCTCGAAGAGTTCGGCCGGGATCACGCCCCAGCGCCGGAAGTAGGCCCGCTGCGCCGCGAGCAGCTCGTCCCCGGTGCCGTAGGCCGGGTTCAGCCCCGAGGCCGGGCCGATCAGGAAGATCAGCGTGCACAGGCCGATCAGTGCGTAGGTGACCGGCGCGGACGGCATCCGCATGCCTCTGACGACCGTGCTGCTCCACTTGCTGATCATGACCACAGAGCATGACGTAAGGGGACGCACCGGACCGGACCGCCTCGCCGCTGTGGACGGCCGAGCGGCGAGTACCCGCCAGGCCGTAGGGTTACGAGCCACACGCACCGGGGACCCCGGTGAGTCACCGACACTGGAAGGAAAGAACGGTCGCGATGACGGTTCCCCTGCCGACGGCCACCACGCGGTGGCGCTGCACGCTCTGCGGCAACCTCACCCGTTTCGATGTGACCCGCTCGTCGAAGGTCGTCGAGTACGTCCACCTCGACCTCGCCGGTGAGCCCAAGGTCGAGGAGCGCGAGGTGGTCAGTGAGACCATCGAGTCGGTGCGCTGCCGCTGGTGCAACGCCGTGGACCAGGTGGAACTCGTGGACAGGCCGGGCGCCGGCTCCTGAGGGAGCGGGCCCCGCTCGGGTGATCCCCCACGCCAGGAGGGATCCCGCACAGGCGATGAGGTGAGACGGATGGTGGAGACCGCAGGCGGGGGGCCGGGCGACGGCGCCGCTGAGGTGCTCGACCGTCCGCTGCCCGACGGAGTGCGCCGCCGGGTCGTGCAGATCGTCTCCGACGGGTTCGGCGGGCTGACCGTCGGCGAACTGCCCGCCCAGCTGAGACAGTACGCCCGCTTCGCCCCGAACCGGCGGGTCAAGTTCGCCGGCAACGCCATGGCCGCGGCCCTGGAGACCGATCCGCTCTTCCGCCAGCGCATCGGGGAGAAGCTGAGAGAGGCCCAGCCGGAACTCGCCGGCGCCCTCGACTCCGGCTCGCCGCCCCCGGCCGCGGATCCGCTCGATGTGGCGGCCGCGGCCTATGTGCTGCGGCCCACCGGCTGGGTCAAGCTGGTGACCGCGGCGGGCGAGGAGGCCCAGCGGGCCGACGCCGAGCGCGTCGACGAGGAGAGCCGGGCCGAACTGGAACGGCTGCGCGCCGACCTCGCTCAGGCCAGGGAGCAGATCCGGACCGAGACCGAGCGGCTGCGCACCGAGCTGGACGCGTCCAAGAAGGAAGCGGAATCGCTTCACCGCAAGCTGCGGGCGGCTCTCAGCGACGTCAAGCGCGGCGAGGCGGCGCTGCGCAAGGCGCACGGCGAGATCGAGGCCGTACGGGCGGAGACGCACGGGCAGGTGTCGGCCGCCGAGAGCGAGACCCGGCGGCTGAAGTCGCGGCTCGCCGAGGCGGAGGCCGCCCTGGAGGCCACCCGCCGGGCGGCGCGCGAGGGGCGCAGCGTGGAGGACATGCGGGTACGGCTGCTGCTGGACACCCTGCTCGACGCCACCCAAGGGCTGCGCCGGGAACTGGCGTTGCCGCCGGTGTCGGTGCGTCCGGCCGAGACCGTGGACGCGGTCGAACCGGGACGTATGACCCCCAAGGACATCGCCGCACGGGCGTTGTCCGAGAACGACCCCGCCATCATCGACCAGTTGCTGGCGCTGCCCCAGGCGCATCTGGTCGTCGACGGCTACAACGTCACCAAGACCGGCTATCCCCAGATGCCGCTGGAGAAGCAGCGCCTGAGGCTCCTCGGGCAGCTCTCCCAGCTCGCCGCGCAGACCGGCGCCGAGGTGACCTGTGTCTTCGACGGCGCCGAGCTGGTCGCGCCGGTGCTGCTGGCGCCGCCGCGCGGGGTGCGGGTGCTGTTCTCCAAACCGGGGATCACCGCCGACGAGTTGATCCGTCAGCTGGTGCGCGCCGAGCCGCCGGGGCGCCCGGTCATCGTCGTCTCGACCGACCGCGAGGTGGCCGACGGGGTGGCCCGCGCGGGCGCCCGTCCGGTGGCATCTGCGGTGCTTCTGAAGCGACTGTCCTGAAGGTCAACCTACAGCTGCAATGCCCGAATTGACGGAACCGTCACGCGACGTAGCGTCAAGTGGACATCACTGCACGTGGGTTGATGGTAAAGAATGCGGACCGTAACCGGGATAAATCGCCCAGGGATTTGAACTGATCACAGCTGTATCACTAGGGTCTGCCTTCGAACCTCCGCTCGGAAGATCACTCAGAAGAAGGAGTTCGCCTCCGTGGCGTCCCACCGTCGACCCAAGCAGCCGAGCCGTGCACGTGTGACCGTGCTGACCACCGCCGCTGCTGCCGCCGTGGCCATCAGCTCGCAGGCGGCCAACGCCGCGCCCAGCGAGAAGCCGAGCAAGGACGAGGTCAAGGCCAAGGTCGACAAGCTCTACGAGGAGGCCGAGCAGGCCACCGAGAAGTACAACGGCGCCAAGGAGAAGCAGGAGAAGCTCCAGAAGGAGATCTCCACGATCCAGGACAACGTCGCGCGCGGTCAGGAAGACCTCAACGAGATGCGCGACTCCATAGGCCTGGCGGCCGCCGCCCAGTACCGCACCGGCTCCATCGACTCCTCGGTCCAGCTGTTCCTGTCCTCCGACCCGGACGACTACCTCGACAAGGCCTCCACGCTCGATCAGTTGAGCAGCCAGCAGGTCGAGTCGCTGAAGAAGATCCAGGACAAGCAGCGCGAACTCGCCCAGGACCGCTCCGAGGCCACCGAGAAGCTCAAGGACCTCGCCTCCACCCGGACCGAACTGGGCAAGAAGAAGCAGGAAGTCCAGGACAAGCTCGGCGAGGCGCAGAAGCTCCTGAACTCCCTGACCGCCGCCGAGAAGGCCGCCCTCGCCGCCGAGGAGGAGCGCGCCAGCCGCTCGTCCGCCGACCGCGTCGACCTCAGCGGCGCCAGCGCCGGCTCCGGCCGCGCCATGGCCGCCTTCCAGGCCGCCCAGAGCAAGATCGGCTCGCCCTACATCTACGGCGCCTCCGGCCCCTCCTCCTTCGACTGCTCGGGCCTGACCAGCTGGGCCTTCGCCCAGGCCGGTGTCAGCATCCCGCGCACCTCGCAGGCCCAGGCCAACGCCGGCACCCGCATCTACAGCCAGTCCGACCTCAAGGTCGGCGACCTGGTCATCTTCTACGGCGACCTGCACCACGTCGGCTTCTACGCGGGCAACGGCCAGGTGCTGCACGCCCCGCGCACCAACACGGTCGTCCGCTACGAGTCGATCAACAACATGCCGTACCAGTTCGGCGTCCGCATCTGAGCACCCTCAAGATCACGACACCGTGCCGCCCGAACGGGCGAATCCCGGCGACGTGAACTGACCCCGCGCCCCGCCCATGACCTGCGTCATAGGCGGGGCGTCACGTTGCGTGTGCACGGCGGTCGTTGGTCGGCGGCCCGTCGCGGGGCTACTGTCTGCCGCGTTTCCCCCTCGCCGGGGAAGGTCCTTGTCCGCCAGCGGAAGGGGTGCGGCTTCTCGTGGGGTCCCATCGTCGCCTTGTACCGTCCGGGTTCGACCGGGGCGCGAGCGCCGCGCTCTGCGTCATCTCCGCCACCGCCGCGGCCTTCGCAGCCGTACCGGCATCGGCCGCTCCGCACGACGACACCCGGGCCGAGGTGGACCGCCTCTACGAGGAGGCCGAACAGGCCACCGAGGCCTACAACAAGGCCGATGAGCGCGCCGACTCGCTGCGCGAGGAGGTCACCACCGCGCAGGACCGGATCGCCCGGCAGCAGGAGCGCATCAACTCCATGCGGGAGTCGCTCGGTTCGCTGGCCGGAGCGCAGTACCGCTCCGGCGGGCTCGACCCCTCCCTCGCCCTGCTGTTCTCCGACGATCCGGACGACTACCTCGACAAGGCCGCCGTACTGGACCGGATCAGCGCCCGTCAGGCCGGCGAGCTGAAGGAGCTCCAGGACGCGATGCGCGACCTCTCCCAGGAGCGCGCCGAGGCCTCCCGCAAGCTCGGGGAGCTGGAGAAGAGCCGCAAGGCCGTCGCCGCGCACAAGCGGACGGTGGAGGGCAAGCTCGCCAAGGCCCGGCAGCTGCTCAACTCGCTGCCCTCCGACGAGCGCGCCGCCTACGACCGGGCCTCCCGCTCCGGCCGCTCCGACATGCCCGAACTCGGCGGCGCCGCCCCGGCGTCGGGCCGCGCGGCCGCCGCGATCGCCGCCGCCCGCTCCGCCCTCGGCAAGCCGTACGTCTGGGGCGCCAGCGGCCCCAGCGGCTTCGACTGCTCGGGCCTGATGCAGTGGTCGTACGCGCAGGCCGGGGTCGCCCTGCCCCGCACCTCCCAGGGCCAGCGCTTCGCCGGCCGCCAGGTCCCCCTCTCCCAGGCCCAGCCCGGCGACCTGGTCACCTACCGCTCCGACGCCAGTCATGTCGGGATGTACATGGGCAACGGCCAGGTGATTCACGCGCCCTACCCGGGGGCGCCGGTGCGCTACGACCCGGTGGGGATGATGCCGGGGGCCACGGTCACCAGGGTCTGAAGGCTCCGCCGGGGGTCTGACCCCGGCGGCCTGATCGCCGTACGATCGCGGCATGGCTGGTCGAGGGCGGGCGTCCGGATCCGGTGTGGTGGTGCTGTGTCTGCTGTTCGTCTCGCTCGTGGCGTGCGGGGGGCGGCCGGCCACGGACGCGGCGCGGGATGCGGTGCAGCGGGTGCTGGACCGGCGGGCCGAGGCGATCGTCGAGCGGGACGAGTCGGCCTTCGTCCGCACCGGCGCGCGGAGCGGCTTCGACGATCTGCGCGAGGTGCCGTTCGCCGAGTGGTCCTACCGGGTGACCGGACTGCGGCGCAGCGGGGACAGCGCCACCGCCGAAGCCGAACTGCGCTACCGCCTCCGGGGCGACGACCGGGCCCCGGTCACCGCGGCCCGCAGCCTGCAGCTCAGCCTCGACGCCGGCGGCGCCTGGTACGTCGAGTCCGAGCGGCCCGCCCGCAAGGCCGCCGACCAGCTGTGGGACCAGGGCCGGGTGGACGTGGTCCGCGGTGAGCGCAGCATCGTGCTCGGCGTCGGACAGAGCGGCGCCCGGCTCAGCGCCTTCGCCGACCTGGCCGACCGGGCCGTGCCCGCGGTGAACCGGGCCTGGGACACCGAGTGGCCGCGCCGGCTCGTCGTCCTCGTACCGCAGTCCCTGGAGGCGATGGCGGGACTGCTCGGCTCGCCCGCCTCCTCGTACCGCGGGATCGCGGCCGTGACCACCGGCGAGACCGGCGCCCCCGCCGACGCGCCCGCGGACCGGATCATCCTCAACCCGGTCGCGTACGGCGTCCTCGGCCAGAGCGGCAAGCAGGTGGTGCTCACCCACGAGGCCACCCACGTCGCCACCCGGGCCCACACCAGCGCCGCCACCCCGCTCTGGCTCTCCGAGGGATACGCCGACTGGGTCGGCTACCTCGGCACCGGGCGCTCGCCCGTCGAGGCCGCCCCGGAGCTGTGGCAGGCGGTGACCGAGGGGGAGATCCCGGCGGGGCTGCCGACCGACGAGGACTTCGGCTTCAGCGGGGACTCGGCCGGGCTCGCGCAGGCCTACGAGAGCGGCTGGATGGCCTGCCGGATGATCGCGGAGCGCTGGGGCGACGAGCGGCTCGCCGAGTTCTACCGGGCCGTCGGCGGGCACCAGAAGCGGCCCGGCGCGGTCGAGGAGGCCATGGACCAGGTCCTCGGCACGACCGTGGCGGACTTCACCGCGCAGTGGCGGGACTATCTGCGCACGCAGTTCGGCTGACCGCGCTCCCGCACCGCCGGGTCCCGGCTCAGGAGGGCAGCGAGGTCTCCTTGGCGCGGGTGGCCTGGGCCGGCAGGGGAGCGGCCTCGGGGGCGGAGACCGTCGAGCGCCACAGGGCGCGGGCGGCCAGGACCGTGGCCAGCACCAGCAGGCCGTTGCGCAGGAACAGCAGGGTGACGCCGAGCCAGTCGCTGGACACCACGTGCGAGAACCAGACCGGGAACTCCAGCACCGTCAGCAGGCACGCCGCCAGCACCAGAGCGGCCGGCACGCCCATCCGGCTGCCCCGGAAGCACAGGCACACCGCGGCCAGCCCGACCAGCCACACCAGGTACTGCGGGCTGATCACCCGGCTGGTCGTGGTGAACATCAGCACCGCCACCAGGGCGGCGTCCGCGAGCGTGTGCGGCAGGAACCGGTTCGCCCGGAACCGCCACCGCAGCAGCCAGCCGAAGGCCAGCGCGGTCAGCACCAGCGCGGCCGTGCTGACCACGTCCACGTACGGGCCGAGGAACTCCACCGAGCCGTAGTTCAGCAGCACCTGCCCGTCCCAGCCGAAGTGCCGGGCCACATGGAAGACCAGGGCGCCCAGCGACTCCACCTCGGTGCCGCGGTCCCGCTGGAAGGTCAGGAACGCGAACGCGCCCGGCATCGCCACGCCGAACAGCGCCGCCAGAGCGGCGGCGGTCACCGCGGCCGACACCCAGGCCGAGCGGCGGCGGGCGGCGACCAGCAGCAGCACCGGCCACACCTTCAGCAGCGCCGCGAACGCCGTCAGCGCGCCCATCACCCGGGGGTGCCGGGCGCCCGCCAGCAGGGCGGCCACCGCCACCGCGGTCACCATCACGTCGTAGCGGGCGTAGACGGTCGGCCCGAGCAGCGGGACGCCCACGGCCCACACCCAGGGGCCGCGCAGGCTCCGGCCCGGGCGCAGGCCCGCGTACAGCAGCAGGGCGAGGACGGCGAGGTCGGCGGTGAAGGCGAGGACGAAGAAGGCGGAGGCGTAGTCCAGGTGGAACAGGACCGCCGGGGAGAGGATCGCTAGGGCGGCGGCGGGCGGGTACTGCCAGGTGACGTCGTCCTGCGGGAACGTTCCGGTGCGCAGCACCTCGTACCAGCCCTGGTAGATCACCGAGACGTCGCTGGTGACGTCCGGGCCGGGGAAGACGTACACCTTGAACACGAAGAGCAGCAGGACCACCCTGGTCAGGGCCCAGATGACGAGCAGTCCCGCCAAGGACCGCCGCGTGCCCGTCGTCTCCACCTGGTCCCCTGCCGTCCGTGTCCGTCTTGAGGGGAACATGATGTCCCGGGAAACTGTGCGTCGGCCACCAGCGCGGCCGGGACGCGCTGTGCGGTACGCCTCGGATAAGGTCGGCCGCGATGCACAAGACGCTCATCGTGACGAACGACTTCCCGCCCCGCCCCGGCGGCATCCAGGCCTTCCTGCACAACATGGCGCTACGGCTGGACCCGGAGCGGCTGGTCGTCTACGCCTCCACCTGGAAGCGCGGCCAGGAGGGCGCCGAGGCCACCGCCGCCTTCGACGCCGACCAGCCCTTCACCGTCGTACGCGACGCCACGACGATGCTGCTGCCCACGCCCCGGGTCACCCGGCGGGCGGTGGGGCTGCTGCGGGAGCACGGCTGTACGTCGGTGTGGTTCGGGGCGGCGGCGCCGCTCGGTCTGATGGCCCCGGCGCTGCGCACGGCCGGTGCCGAACGCCTGGTCGCCACCACCCACGGCCACGAGGCCGGCTGGGCCCAGCTGCCCGCCTCCCGGCAGCTGCTGCGCCGGATCGGGGACTCGACGGACACCATCACCTACCTCGGCGAGTACACCCGCTCCCGCATCGCCGGCGCGCTGAGCCCCGCGGCGGCCCGGCGGATGGCGCAGCTCCCGCCGGGCGTCGACGAGAAGACCTTCCACCCCGGATCCGGCGGTACCGAGGTCCGCGCCCGCCTGGGGCTGACCGACCGCCCGGTGATCGTCTGCGTCTCCCGGCTGGTCCCGCGCAAGGGGCAGGACACCCTGATCCTGGCCATGCCCCGGATCCTGGCGAAGGAACCGGACGCGGTCCTGCTGATCGTGGGCGGCGGCCCCTACGAGCGGGACCTGCGCAAGCTGGCCGACGAGACCCGGGTGGCCGACTCCGTCCACTTCACGGGCGCGGTCCCCTGGTCCGAACTGCCCGCCCACTACGGCGCCGGTGACGTGTTCGCCATGCCCTGCCGTACGCGCCGGCGGGGCCTGGACGTGGAGGGGCTCGGCATCGTCTACCTGGAGGCATCGGCGACGGGGCTGCCCGTGGTCGCGGGCGACTCGGGCGGAGCGCCGGACGCGGTCCTGGACGGCGAGACGGGCTGGGTGGTGCGCGGCGGCTCGCCCGAGCAGGCGGCCGACCGGATCGTCACCCTCCTCGGCGACGCGGAACTGCGCCGCCGGATGGGGGAGCGGGGCCGGGAGTGGGTCGAGGAGAAGTGGCGCTGGGACCTGCTGGCCGAGCGGCTCAAGGACCTGCTGTAGCCGGACGGACGACGAAGGCGCGGGGCCCCCGACGGGGACCCCGCGCCTTCGCGCACCGGCAGGTCACTTGGCGTAGATCGCCTCGATCTCCTGCGCGAAGTCCTTCGCCACCACGTTCCGCTTGAGCTTCAGCGACGGCGTCAGATGACCCGACTCCTCGGTGAACTGGGAGGGCAGGACGCGGAACTTGCGCACCGACTCCGCCTTGGAGACCGCGGCGTTGCCGTCGTCGATCGCCGACTGGATCGCGGCCAGCAGGTCCGGGTCGTCGATCAAGGACGCCGCCGTGGCGTCCGCGGGCTTGCCGTGCTCGGCGGCCCAGCGGCCCAGGAACTCCTCGTCGACGGTGACCAGGGCGCCCACGAACGGCCGCCCGTCGCCCACCACCATGCACTCGGCGACCAGCGCGTGCGCGCGGATCCGGTCCTCGATCACGGCCGGGGCGACGTTCTTGCCGCCCGCGGTGACCAGGATCTCCTTCTTGCGGCCGGTGATCCTGAGGTAGCCGTCCTCGTCCAGGGTGCCGATGTCACCGGAGTGGAACCAGCCGTCCCGCAGCGCTTCCTCGGTCGCGCCCGGGTTGTTCCAGTACTCCTTGAAGATGTGCTCGCCGTGCAGCAGCACCTCGCCGTCGTCGGCGATGCGTACCACCGAGCCGGGCAGCGGCTGGCCGACCGTGCCGATCTTCTGGCGGTCCCAGGGGTTGAACGCGGTGGCGGCGCAGGTCTCGGTCAGGCCGTAGCCCTCCAGGACCGAGAAGCCGATGCCGCGGAAGAAGTGCCCCAGCCGCTCGCCCAGCGGGGCGCCGCCGGAGATGGCGTACTCGCCCCGGCCGCCGAGGACCGCGCGCAGCTTGCTGTAGACGAGCCGGTCGAAGACCTTGTGCTTGATCCGCAGGCCGACCGACGGGCCCGAAGCGGTGTCCAGCGCGCGGCTGTAGGCGATGGCGGTGTCCGCCGCCTTGTCGAAGATCCTGCCCTTGCCGTCCGCCTGCGCCTTGGCCCGCGCCGAGTTGTAGACCTTCTCGAAGACGCGCGGCACACCGAGGATCAACGTCGGCCGGAACTCGGCCAGTTCGGTGGTGAGGTCCTTGATGTCGGGCAGGCAGCCCAGCTTGATCGGCGCGATCATCGGGGCGATCTGGACCAGCCGGCCGAACACGTGCGCCAGCGGCAGGAAGAGCAGCACCGAGCACTCGCCGGTCCGGAACAGCGGGCGCAGCCGCTCGACGATGTTGCCGCACTCCGCGAAGAAGTTGCGGTGGGTGAGCACACAGCCCTTGGGGCGGCCGGTCGTGCCGGAGGTGTAGACGATGGTCGCCGGGTCGTCGGCCTTCGCCAGCGAGCCGCGCTCCTCGATCGTCCCGTCGCTGACGTCCTGCCCGAGCCGGCCCAGCTCCTCGACGCCGCCGCCCTCGATCTGCCACAGGTGCTTCAGGGCGGGCAGCCGGTCGCGCACCGACTCCACGGCCGCCGTGTGGCTGTCCAGTTCCGTCAGCACCGCGGTGGCGCCCGAGTCACCGAGGATCCACTGCACCTGCTCCGGGGAGCTGGTCTCGTACACCGGCACGGTGACCGCGCCCGCCGACCAGATCGCGAAGTCCAGCAGGGTCCACTCGTACCGGGTGCGGGACATCAGCCCGATCCGGTCGCCCGGCTGCACCCCGGCCGCCACGAGCCCCTTGGCGGCGGCGCGCACCTCGGCGAGGAAGGCGGTGGCCGTCACGTCCTGCCAGGTCCCGCCCACCTTGCGCGCGATGACGGCGACATCCGGGTGCTGCGCGGCGTTTCTGCGGACGATGTCCGTCAGATTCCCGTCCGCGGGGACCTCGTACATGGCCGGAAGGCTGAACTCGCGCAAGACTGCTGCTCCTCATAGGGCGCCGGCGCCACGACGGTGTGTGATGCGACGGTGCGGTCCAAGGCTCGGGCAGGTACCCAGGCACTTCGGTGGTTGAAATCCTGAGCACGACTGGACTGCCCGGACGTTACCCGCCGGTATGGCGTCTTCGACAGAGGGCCCGGCGAGATGTTCGCTGCGTCACACGGATCGGTACCGCGTGCATGGGTGTTTCTGCGCGCACAGTAGTCGACCGCTTTCACGACTGGCCAGTAACCGCAGGTCCGGCCGCCACTGTTCACGCATGCCGCACAGGCTTACGCTTGATCGCCATGGCATCCACACCATCCGGCAACAGCAGGACGCGCGTTCATGTGGTCAGCGACGTACACGGAAACGTCCGTGACCTGGCCAGAGCCGGCGACGGCGCGGACGCTCTGATCTGCCTGGGTGACCTGGTCCTCTTCCTCGACTACGCCGACCACTCCCGCGGCATCTTCCCCGACCTCTTCGGCGCCGACAACGCCGACCGCATCGTCGAGCTGCGCACCGCGCGCCGCTACGACGAGGCCCGCGAGTTCGGGGCCCGGCTGTGGGCGGGGATCGGCTCGGACCGCGGCGCGGTGATCGAGAAGGCGGTGCGCAAGCAGTACGCCGAGCTGTTCGCCGCCTTCCCGACACCGACGTACGCGACCTACGGCAATGTCGACATGCCGCCGCTGTGGCCCGAATACGCCGGGCCCGGCACCACCGTGCTGGACGGGCAGCGGGTGGAGATCGGCGGCCGGACCTTCGGCTTCGTCGGGGGCGGACTCAGGACACCGATGCGCACGCCGTACGAGATCAGCGACGAGGAGTACGCGGCGAAGATCGAGGCGGTGGGCGAGGTGGACGTGCTGTGCACCCACATCCCACCGGAGGTGCCGGAACTCGTCTACGACACGGTGGCGCGGCGCTTCGAGCGGGGCAGCAGGGCGCTGCTGGAGGCGATCCGGCGGACCAAGCCGCGGTACTCGCTGTTCGGGCACGTCCACCAGCCGCTGGTGCGGCGGATGCGGATCGGGTCCACGGAGTGCGTGAACGTGGGGCACTTCGCCGGGACCGGCAAGCCGTGGGCGCTGGAGTGGTGACCTCGGCTGCGCGGTAGCCTTCACGCTGCACACTCGTGCGCACGAGGACGACATACCGGCCCGCATCTGGAGGAGCCACAGCGATGGCGGAACACACCAGCTCGAGCATCACGATCGAGGCGGCACCGGCCGACGTCATGGGGGTGATCGCCGACTTCGCCCGCTACCCGGACTGGACCGGCGAGGTGAAGGAGGCGGAGGTCCTCGCCACGGACGGCCAGGGCCGCGCCGAGCAGGTGCGCCTGGTGATGGACGCGGGGGCGATCAAGGACGACCAGGTGCTGGCGTACACCTGGACCGGTGCGCACGAGGTCTCCTGGACGCTGGTGAAGTCCCAGATGCTGCGCTCGCTGGACGGCTCCTACCTCCTGAAGCCGACGGGGTCCGGCGCGACCGAGGTCACCTATGTGCTGACCGTGGACGTCAAGATCCCGATGCTCGGGATGATCAAGCGCAAGGCGGAGAAGGTCATCATCGACCGGGCGCTGGCCGGGCTGAAGAAGCGCGTGGAGTCGGGTTCGCAGTAAGGGGCGCGGGTGGGCCTCGGTTACCGTTCACCCTCATGCGCACCATCTTGATCACGGGTCCGGGCGGCAGCGGTCGTACGACCGTTGCGGCCGCCACCGCACTCGCCGCCGCCCGCGCCGGTGATCGGGTCCTCGTGCTGAGCGCCGACCGCGCCGACACCCTCGGCGCCGTGCTCGGTACACCCACCGGCCCCGAGCCGCTGGCGGCCGGCGAGCGGCTCACCGCCTGGCGGCCCGACGCCGCCGCCGGGTTCCGGGACGACCTCACCGCCTTCCAGGAGCGGGCCACCACCGCCCTCGACCTCCTCGGCGCCTCCCGGCTCGACCCGGAGGAGGTCACCCCTCTTCCCGGTGCCGAGGAACTGACCCTGCTGCGCGCCCTGCGCGACGCGGCCCTGTCCGAGAAGCACGACCTGCTCGTCGTGGACCTCCCGGCCACCCCGCACGCCCTCGCCCTGCTCGCCCTCCCCGAGGAACTGCGCCGCTACCTGCGCCGGCTGCTGCCCTCCGAGCGGCAGGCGGCCCGCGCCCTGCGGCCCGTGCTCGGCCGGCTCGCCGGCGTCCCCATGCCCGCCGAGTGGCTCTACGAGACGGCCGCCCGCTGGGACCTCGAACTCGCCGCCGTCGAAGCCGTCGTCGCCGACCCGCGCACCGCCGTACGCCTGGTCGCCGAGCCCGGCCCGGCCGGCGCCGACGCCGTGCGGGCCGCCGTCCTCGCCCTCGCCCTGCGCGGACTGCGCCCCGACGTCCTGATCGCCAACCGGGTCGCCCCGGAGGAGTGGCCCGCCGGACTCGTCGTCCAGCAGCGCAAGGTCCTGGAGGAGTGGCAGGAGGCGTACGACGTCCACGCCGTGCCCCACCTCGGGCACGATCCGCGCGGCGCCGACGACCTCGCCGCCCTGGCCGTCCCCGACGCCGTCAACCCGGTGTCCTCCACCGTCGAGTGGCCCGTCACCGACCACCTCGCCGACGACGGGGTGCTGGTGTGGAGCCTCCCGCTGCCCGGCGCCCTGCGCGACGACCTCGACCTCGTCCGGCGCGGGGACGAACTCGTCGTCACCGCGGGCCCCTTCCGCCGTATCGTCCCCCTGCCGTCCGCCCTGCGCCGGTGCTCCGTCGACGGGGCCGCGCTGCGCGACGGCGTGCTGCGGATCCGGTTCGCGCCGGACCCGCGGTTGTGGCCCGGGACCCGGTGAAGGCGGTACGGCCGTTCGGGTAACGTCGTAGGGACGAACCGTAGTCAGGAGTCCGCCATGAGCGAAGAGCTTCCGCCGTCCGACGCCGCGGAGCAGGAGGCGCTCGACGAGACACGGGTGTCCGACCCCGACGCGTGGGCGACGGCGTGCGCCGAGGACCTCGCCGCGGAGCAGTCCCGCCGTCGCACCCAGTACGGCCCGCCCCCCGGCTCGGCCGCCGAGGAACTGCGCAAGCTCGTCGACGCGGTCGGCGACAAGCTGACCTCGCTGCAGTCCCCGCTGCTGGGCGCGGTCGCCGGACCCGCCGCCCAGCAGGTGGTCAAGCAGGTCGTGGAGCAGGCGAAGGCCGCCGTCGAGCCCGTCATCGAACGCAACCCGGACGTCTTCGACCACCTCGCGGCGGCCGGAAACGAACTCCTCGCCGCCTACCGCTCCGCCGTCCAGGCCCAGGAACGCCGCTGGACCACCGGCGACGAGCGCGACCCGGACAAGCGCCGGGACCGCGGCGACGAGTCCGGCCCCGGCGAGCGCATCGACCTCGACTGAGGGGGCCGCGGCTGTAGACGCCCTCGAACCGGGCTCGTGCGCCTGTCCTCAGAGCGGACGACAGGAATCGCGGGGCAGGGCCTCGGGTACGGTTGGCCGTAGCGGGGCTCGACCGAAACTGAGGGATTCATGGGACTCACCATCGGCGTCGACATCGGCGGCACGAAGATCGCGGCCGGGGTGGTCGACGAGGAAGGCAACATCCTCTCGACCCATACGGTGCCGACCCCGGGCACGCCCGAGGGCATCGTGGACGCCATCGCCTCCGCAGTCGAAGGCGCGCGCGCCGGGCACGAGATCGTCGGCGTGGGCATCGGCGCCGCCGGCTACGTCAACCGGCAGCGCTCGACGGTCTACTTCGCGCCGAACATCGACTGGCGCCAGGAGCCGCTGAAGGAGAAGGTCGAGGCCCGCGTGGGCCTTCCGGTCGTCGTGGAGAACGACGCCAACGCCGCGGCCTGGGGCGAGTACAAGTTCGGCGCCGGCAAGGGCCACCGCAACGTCATCTGCATCACGCTCGGCACCGGCCTCGGCGGCGGCATCATCATCGGCAACAAGCTGCGCCGCGGCCACTTCGGCGTCGCCGCCGAGTTCGGCCACATCCGCATGGTCCCGGACGGGCTGCTGTGCGGCTGCGGCTCGCAGGGCTGCTGGGAGCAGTACGCCTCCGGGCGCGCCCTCGTCCGGTACGCCAAGCAGCGCGCCAACGCCACCCCCGAGCGCGCCGAGACGCTGCTCGCCCTGGGCAACGGCCACCCCGACGGCATCGAGGGCAAGCACATCTCCGTCGCCGCCCGGCAGGGCGACCCGGTCGCCGTCGACTCCTACCGCGAGCTGGCCCGCTGGGCCGGCGCGGGCCTCGCCGACCTGGCCTCCCTGTTCGACCCGTCGGCGTTCATCGTCGGCGGCGGTCTCTCCGACGAGGGCGAGCTGGTCCTGGACCCGATCCGCAAGTCCTACAAGCGCTGGCTGGTGGGCGGCAACTGGCGTCCGGTGGCCGACGTGATCGCGGCCCAGCTGGGCAACAAGGCGGGTCTGGTGGGGGCGGCGGACCTGGCGCGGGAGCCCGACCCGGTCATGTGACTCCCTGACGGGGCGCGGGGCGTACACGCTCCGCGCCCCGAGTCGGGGGCGTAGATTGATCCACATGTCTGACGGTTCAGCCCTCGTCCGAGTCCTGAGCTACAACATCCGCTCGATGCGGGACGACACCGCCGCGCTGGCCAGGGTGATCCGGGCCTGTGCACCGGATCTCGTCCTGGTGCAGGAGGCTCCCCGCTTCTTCCGCTGGCGCAAGAAGCTGGCCCGGCTGGCCCGGGCGTCCGGCCTGGTCGTGCTCACCGGCGGCGGCACCGCGGCGGGCCCGGCGATCCTCTGCGGCCTGCGCGCCGGGGTCGAGCGCACCGAGGACGTCCTCCTCCCGCTCACGCCGGGGTTGCACCGGCGCGGCTTCGCCACCGCGGTGGTCCGCTTCGGCTCCGCCCGGGTGGGCGTCCTCAGCTGCCACCTGAGCCTGCAGAAGGACGAGCGCTACGACCAGGGCGGCCTGCTCCTGGACCGGCTGGCCGCGCTGGGCGTGGAGCACGCGATCGCCGGCGGCGACCTCAACGAACGCCCCCACGGCCGCACCTTCCGGCGCCTCGCCGACGATCTCCAGGACTGCTGGGCCGTGGCCCCCTGGGGCGGTGAGTACACCTCCACCCCCGCCCACCCGCATCAGCGCATCGACGCGATCTTCGCGACGAAGGGCATCGAGGTGCTCAGCTGTGGGGTCCCGCTGGGGCAACCCGGAGTCTCCGAGGCCGACCTCATGGCGGCGACGGATCACCTGCCCGTACTGGCGGCACTGCGCGTGCCCGTGGCTTGATCCGGCGTCGGGCTGCTCTCATGGGGGCGGCCCGTGACCTGCCCGTGCCCGCAGCCCGGCCCGGCGTTCAGTGGCACGGCCGAGGGCGGCCGCGGACCGTCTCCTGGTCCTGGCCGCCCTCCGCATCCCCCACATCCCCGGCATCCCCGCGTCCTAGACGACCGCGCCCCGCCCGGGATCGTCGTCGTCCTCGTCGCCCGTCCGCATCCGCATCACCAGCGTGGCGAACCCGCCCAGGAAGCCGCCGATGCCCAGCGTGGTGAGCCACCAGGTCATCTCCCAGCCCAGCAGCACCGCGAGCAGCAGCAGTATCGGCCCGCCGAGCACCGCCAGCCACGCGAACTTCGCCGTGGTGTCCGCCGCGGGCAGCTCCGGCGGCTCCGGCGGCACGAAGTGGCCCTCGTCGTCCTCGTCGAAGTCCTCGTCCGTCGGCTCGGGCGCCGTGTAGTCGCGGGGGCCGACGCCGGGCGCGAAGGCGACGGAGCCGCCCAGCGGCCGCACCGGCTCGGTCAGCGTGTCCCCGTCGGTCTTCTCGGTCTCGTCGTCGTTGGTCTCGGCCTCCAGCAGCGCCAGGTCCTCGACGGACTTGAACGGCTTGGACCCCGGCGGGTCCGTCGGCTCGTCGCCGTACCCGGCGACGATGGCCGCCCAGGCGGCGTCCTCGTCGAAACGGGCACCCTGGTCGTCCGGCTCGCGATCCTCGCGGTCGGAGTCGTGCTCAGCCACCTACGGCCGTCCCTTCCTTGCCGAGACCGGTTGCGATCCGGGTCATGAACGCGTGGCTCTCCTCGAAGATCCGGTCCGCGTCATGGTCCAACGTCGCCACGTGGTAGCTCTGTTCCAGCACGACCTCCGTCACGTCCGTCGACGACACCCGGCTCAGCACGCGCGCCGAGTCGGCCGGCGGCACCACATGGTCCTGCGGGCTGCGCAGCAGCAGCAACGGCTGGGTGACCTGCGGCAGCTCACCGTCGACCAGCCGGAAGAACTGCCGCAGCGAGTGCGCGGCGTGCAGCGGCACCCGGGTGTAGCCGATCTCCTCGCTGCCCTCCTTGGCGATGTCGCTGGCGATGCCCTTCGTCGTGGGCACGAAGTGCCGGACCACCGGCAGGGCGTGTGCGGCCAGGCCGTGCACCTTATTGGCGGGGTTGACCACGACCACGCCGTCGATCGCGTCGCCGTGCTTGGCGGCCAGCCTGAGCGCCAGGGCACCGCCCATCGACAGACCGGCCACGAAGACCCGCGCGGAGCGCTCCCGCAGCGCGCGCAGCTCGCGGTCCACCTCCGCGTACCAGTCCTGCCAGCCGGTGAGCCGGAGGTCCTCCCAGCGGGTGCCGTGCCCGGGCAGCAGCGGCAGCGAGACGGTCAGACCGCGCTCGGCGAGATACTCCGCCCAGGGGCGCAGCGACTGCGGGGAACCGGTGAAGCCGTGGCAGAGGAGAACGGACGTCTCCCCGCCCTCATGGCGGTACGGCTCGGCTCCAGGAAGGACCGGCACCTTCGGTCTCCTGTTCATGAGGTCGGTTGCAGGTACTTCACCGTACGCGACCGCACTGACACCGACCAGGGTCGACGGCCTCTTTGACGGCGCTCCGGGTTAAGGTCTCATCGACAGACATCAGGAGGCACTCGGTTGTTGTACGGCGCGATGAAGGTATCCATCGGGGGGCCGCTGAAGCTCGCCTTCAGGCCCTGGGTGGAAGGCCTGGAGAACGTCCCCGCCGAGGGCCCCGCCATCCTGGCGAGCAACCACCTCTCGTTCTCCGACTCGTTCTTCCTGCCCGCGGTCCTCGACCGCAAGGTCACCTTCATCGCGAAGGCCGAGTACTTCACCACCCCGGGCCTCAAGGGCCGGCTGACGGCCGCGTTCTTCAAGGGCGTCGGCCAGCTCCCCGTGGACCGCTCCGGCGCGCGCGGCGCGGGCGAGGCGGCCATCAAGAGCGGTATCGAGGTGCTGGAGCGCGGCGAGTTGTTCGGCATCTACCCCGAGGGCACGCGCTCGCCCGACGGCCGGCTGTACCGGGGCAAGCCCGGCGGCCTCGCGCGCGTGGCGCTCGCCACCGGGGCGCCGGTCATCCCGGTCGCCATGATCGACACGGAGAAGATCCAGCCGCCGGGGAAGGTGATGCCCAAGCTGATGCGGCCGGGCATCCGGATCGGCAGGCCCCTGGACTTCACCCGCTACCAGGGCATGGAGCACGACCGCTTCGTCCTGCGCGCGGTGACCGACGAGGTCATGTACGAGATCATGAAGCTCTCCGGCCAGGAGTACGTCGACATGTACGCCGCCGCCGCCAAGCGCCGGCTCGCGGAAGCGGCCAAGGCCGAGAAGGAAGCGGAGAAGGCGGCCCGGGCCGCTCTCGCCAAGGCCGCGAAGGAGCAGGCGGACAAGGAGAAGTCCGAGTCCTAGACACGGCGGTGCCGTTCGGGGGGTGGGGGAGTTGGCCAGGCGCGAGAAGGTCCTGAGGATGTCGGTCGAGCAGCCGCTGTGGCGTGCGCTCATGGGGTACCGGATCCTCACCCTGCTGTACGCGATCGGCCTGTTCATCAGCGCCTACGACGAGTTCGCGCGCCCCTGGGCCGCCATCGCCTACTTCGCCGTACTGACCGTGTGGACGTTCGCGACCCTGCCCAAGGTGGCGAACGCCGCCGCCTGCACCAAGCCCTTCCTCGCCGCCGACCTGACCCTCGCGCTCGTCGGCATCCTCCTCACGCGGGTCGCCGACTCGGCCGCCCACATCGAGTCGGGCAGCCCGACCCTGCCGTCGATATGGACGGCCGGTTCCGTGCTGGCCTTCGCCATCAAGGGCGGCTGGCGCTGGGCGGCCTTCGCCTCCACCCTGGTCGCCGTCGCCAACCTCGTCCACCGCGGCTCCCCGACCCGCGACACCGTCCACGCGGTGATCCTCGTCTGGGTCGCCTCCATCGCCATCGGCTACGTCGTCGAGGTCGCCCGCGCCTCCGAGCGCACCCTCGCCCGCGCCCTGGAGATCGAGGCCGCGACCCGGGAACGCGAGCGGCTCGCCCGGGACATCCACGACAGCGTCCTGCAGGTGCTCGCCATGGTGCAGCGGCGCGGCGCCGTCATCGGCGGCGAGGCGGCCGAACTGGGGCGCATGGCGGGCGAGCAGGAGGTGGCGCTGCGCACCCTGGTCTCCGGCGGTCTGACCCCGGTGTCCCGGGTGTCGGAGGACGCGGCCGAGGGGGCGCTGGTCAGGGCCGTGGAGGAGGAGCCCCACGAGGACGGGCCGCTCGATCTGCGGGCGCTGCTCGCGCCCTACGCCGGGTCCCGGACCAGTCTCGCCGAGCCCGGGGCGCCCGTGGTGCTGGCGCCGGCCGCCGCGCGGGAGCTGGCCGCGGCCGTCGGGGCCGCTCTGGACAATGTCCGTGAGCACGCCGGCGAGCACGCGCGCGCGTGGATCCTGGTGGAGGACGAACCGGACGCGGTGATCGTGACCGTCCGGGACGACGGGCCCGGCATCCCCGAGGGGCGGCTCGCGCAGGCCGAGGGCGAGGGGCGGCTCGGGGTCGCCCTGTCGATCCGGGGGCGGCTGCGGGACATCGGGGGCAGCGCGGAGCTGATCTCGGTGCCCGGTCAGGGCACGGAAGTCGAACTGAAGGTACCGAAGCAGATGTCCCGGGGGATGCGATGAGCGAGCAGGGCGGACCGATCAGGGTCATGGTGGTCGACGACCACCCCATGTGGCGCGACGCCGTCGCCCGGGACCTGGGCGAGTCCGGGTTCGAGGTGGTCGCCACCGCGGGCGACGGCGAGCAGGCCGTGCGCCGCGCCAAGGCCGCGGGCCCCGACGTGCTCGTCCTCGACCTCAACCTGCCCGCCAAGCCCGGCGTCCAGGTCTGCAAGGAACTCGTCGCCCACAACCCGGCCCTGCGCGTGCTGGTCCTGTCCGCGAGCGGCGAGCACGCCGACGTCCTGGAGGCCGTGAAGTCCGGCGCCACCGGCTATCTGCTGAAGTCGGCCTCCACGGAGGAACTTGTCGACGCGGTCCGCCGTACCGCCGTCGGCGACCCGGTGTTCACCCCGGGCCTGGCCGGACTGGTCCTCGGCGAGTACCGGCGCCTGGCCTCCGAACCCGCGCCCGCCGACCGCGACGCCGGCCGGCCGGGTGCCCCGCAGCTCACCGATCGCGAGACCGAGGTGCTGCGGCTGGTCGCCAAGGGCCTGAGCTACAAGCAGATCGCCGAACGGCTCGTCATCTCCCACCGCACCGTGCAGAACCACGTCCAGAACACCCTCGGCAAGCTCCAACTGCACAATCGCGTGGAACTCGTTCGGTACGCGATAGAGCGTGGACTTGACGACGAGTAAACGAACATCCTGACGTTTCACCGGAATTGCGGCTCCGACCCATCCCTGAGTGACCTGGATCACTATTAGCGTGGCCTTTCCAGGCAACCGCGGCGAAGGGACATTTCCATGCGGGTCGGAGTACTGACCGGAGGCGGCGACTGCCCCGGTCTCAACGCCGTCATCCGGGCCATCGTCCGCAAGGGCGTACAGGAGTACGGCTACGACTTCACCGGCTTCCGGGACGGCTGGCGCGGTCCGCTCGACGGCGACACCGTCCGTCTCGACATCCCCGCCGTGCGCGGCATCCTGCCCCGCGGCGGCACCATCCTCGGCTCCTCTCGCACCAACCCGCTCAAGCACGAGGACGGCATCCGGCGGATCAAGGAGAACCTGGCCAAGCAGGAGGTCGACGCGCTCATCACGATCGGCGGCGAGGACACCCTCGGGGTGGCCGCGCAGCTGTCGGACGAGTATGGCGTGCCCTGCGTCGGCGTCCCGAAGACCATCGACAACGACCTGTCCGCCACCGACTACACCTTCGGCTTCGACACCGCCGTCGGGATCGCCACCGAGGCCATCGACCGGCTGCACACCACCGCCGAGTCCCATATGCGCGTCCTCGTCGTGGAGGTGATGGGCCGTCACGCCGGGTGGATCGCCATCCACTCCGGCCTGGCGGGCGGCGCCAACGTCATCCTCATCCCCGAGCAGCGCTTCGACATCGAGAAGGTGTGCGCCTGGGTGACCTCCCGCTTCAAGGCGTCGTACGCCCCCATCGTGGTCGTCGCCGAGGGCGCCATGCCGAAGGACGGCGACATGGTCCTCAAGGACGGGTCGCTGGACTCCTTCGGGCACGTCCGGCTCTCCGGCGTCGGCGAGTGGCTGGCCAAGGAGATCGAGCGGCGCACCGGCAAGGAGGCCCGTACGACCGTGCTCGGGCACGTCCAGCGCGGCGGCACCCCCAGCGCCTTCGACCGCTGGCTCGCCACCCGCTTCGGGCTGCACGCCATCGAGGCCGTCCGCGACGGCGACTTCGGCAAGATGGTCGCCCTGCGCGGCACGGACATCGTCCGCGTCCCGATCGCGGACGCCACGGCGAAGCTGAAGACGGTCGATCCGGAGCTGTACGAGGAGGTCGGGGTCTTCTTCGGCTGACCGGGCAGCCGGGGGTCATGGGCCGTATATTCGGCCCATGACCCTCTGATCCGGGAGCCTGACGTGGAGATCCTCGCCTTCGGTGTCCAGGCGGACGAGAGGCCCCTGATCGAGCACGCCTTCGCCGGCCACCACGAGGTCCGCTGCCTGGACGTCTTCCTCAACGAGGACACCGCTCCGATCGCGGCCGGCTACGAGACCGTCTCCACCAGCGTCAACGCCGACCTCGGCGCCCGTGTCCTGGAACTCCTCGCGGCGGGCGGCACACGGATGGTCGCCCAGCGCTCCACCGGGTTCAACAACATCGACCTGGACGTCGCCGAGCGGCTCGGCATGACGGTCGCCCGGGTGTCGTACTACTCGCCGTACTCGGTCGCCGAGTTCGCCTGGACGCTCGCCATGGCCGTCAACCGCCGTGTCGTGCGCGCCTCCACCCGCACCCGGGACTTCGACTTCCGGCTCGACGGCCTGATGGGCCGCGACCTGCACGGCCGCACCGCCGGCGTCCTCGGCACCGGCAAGATCGGCGAGGCGTTCGCCCGCATCGCGCACGGCTTCGGCATGCGACTGCTGGGCTGGGACATCGCCGAGAACCCGGCCTGCGCGGAACTCGGCATGCGGTACGTCCCCAAGGACCAGCTGCTCGCCGAGTCCGACCTGGTCAGCCTGCATGTGCCGCTGATGCCCGAGACCCGGCACCTGATCGACGCGCCCGCCCTGAAGGCGATGCGGGACGACGCGATCCTGGTGAACTCCAGCCGCGGCGGCCTGATCGACACCGCGGCCCTCGTCGCGGAACTGCGCGAGGGCCGCTTCACCGGCGTCGGCCTCGATGTGTACGAGGCGGAGGCGGGCCTGTTCTTCCTCGACAAGTCCCTGCAGGCGATCGAGGACGACATCCTGGCCCGCCTGGTCACCTTCCCGAACGTCCTGGTCACCTCGCACCAGGCGTACTACACCGTGGACGCCGTCGGCCAGATCGTCGACGCCACGGTGCAGAACGTCCTGGACTACACGGCGGGCCGCCGCTCGGAGAACGTGCTGGTGCCGCGCAGCTGACCGACCAGCTCCCGCACGATCGAGGCGCCGTTCAGCGTCAGCACCGACTCGGGGTGGAACTGCACCCCGGCGAAACCGGGCCCGCGCAGCGCGTGGACCTCGTACGCCGGGCTCCGGCTGATCTCGACGCCGTGCGCGGCCAGTTCGCCGGCCGCCTCGTCGTCGCAGCGGGCCACGAAGCTGTTGTAGAAGCCGACGGTCTCGGGCCGCCCGAACAGATCGACCGACGTCTGCGCCCCCTGGTACGGGACCTCCTTGCGTACGATCTCCAGCCCCAGCTCCGCCGCGATCAGCTCGTGTCCGAGGCAGACGCCGAGGACCCCGTGCCGGTGACCGCGGAGCACCTCCGCGGTCAGGGCCCGCAGGAAGCGCATCTTGGGGTCGGCGGTGTCGGCCGGGTCGCCGGGACCCGGGCCGAGCACGAGAGGTCCCTCGTGCGCGCGGACGGCTTCCGTGAGGCCCGGCTCGTCGTAGCGCCGGACGGTGACCTCCAGCCCGCCGGAGCGCAGCACGTGCGCGAGCATCGCGGTGAAGGTGTCCTCGCCGTCGACGACCAGGGCGTGCCCGGTGAGCTCCGCGGCCCGCTCCTGCATCCGCAGCCAGAACGGCGCGAGGAACGCACGGCGTCCGTCGAGCGCGGCACGCACGCGGGGGTCGTCGGCCGGCCCGGGGCGCGTGCCGTCATTGCGGGGCCGGGATGGGCGTACCCCGAGGGCGGCCAGCACTCCCGCCGCCTTCGCGTGGGTCTCCGCGACCTCGCTCTCCGCGTCCGAGCCCCGCACGAGGGTCGCGCCGACCGGCACCCGCAGCCGCCCGTCGGCGTCGATGTCCGCGGTGCGGATGAGGATGGGGGAGTCGAGGGTCTGCGCGCCGCCGGAGTCCCGGCCGAGCAGCGCCAGGGCACCCGCGTAGTAGCCGCGCCCGCCGACCTCGTGGCGCTCGATGACCCGGCAGGCGTTCTGCACGGGGGAGCCGGTCACGGTGGCCGCGAACATGGTCTCCTTCAGCACCTCCCGCACGTCCAGCGAGGACTTGCCCCGCAACTCGTACTCGGTGTGCGCGAGATGGGCCATCTCCTTCAGCCGGGGCCCGATCACCACCCCGCCCATGTCCCCGACGGTGCACATCATCTTGAGCTCCTCGTCGACGACCATCGACAGCTCCTCGATCTCCTTGCCGTCGGCGAGGAAGTCCAGCAGATGCTCCGGGGCCGGCCCCTCGGCGGGATAGCGGTACGTCCCGCTGATCGGGTTCATCACGACGGTGCCGCCGGACATCCGCACGTGCACCTCGGGGCTCGCGCCGACCAGGGTCCGCTCCCCGGTGTGCACGACGAACGTCCAGTACGCGCCCCGCTCGCCCTCCAGCAGCCGCCGGAACAGCGCGAGGGCGTCCGCTCTGCCGAACCCGGGGATGTCTCCCTCGTACGTCCGCCGGATCACGAAGTTCGCGCCCTCGCCGCGCCCGATCTCCTCCCGCAGCACGCGCCCGACGATCTCGGCGTACTCCTCGTCGCCGACGTCGAACCGCCCGCCTTGGACGTGCACGTCATGGGCGGGGAGCTGTGCCAGCGCCTCGGCGAGCGGGATCTCGTGCGTTTCCTCGGGGATCAGCACCGTCAGGGGCGTGCCGTCGTCCCGGACGTCGAAGCCCCGCTCCCGGATCTGGCGGAAGGGCACCAGCGCGAGGCCCTCGTCGGGCAGGTCGGCGAGGCGGTCGCAGGAGCGGACCGGGCCGAGGAGGACATCGACGGTGTTCTCGTCATGGCCCGGCGTGCGGCGGCGCAGCAGGGCGAACGGGCGGGGATCGTCGAGCAGGTCGAGCAGCTGCATGGGTCCGTTTCCTTCTCCTGAGAGGACGTCTGAGAGGAACGGACCCCGGAAAACACCGAAGGCCGCCCCTCGGGCGGCCTTCGCGAAGTCTGAGTACGCGCAGTCAGCGGGCCGCCGGAGAAGCGGTCCACCACCAGTTCTGGTTCTGGGTCGAGTGCGCGAACATGCCCCGACCCTAACGCATCAGCAGCAGATCGAGGGCGCGGTCGAGATAGCCCGTCAGCCCGTCCCCCTCCGGCAGCGTGGCCGGGACGGCGTGGGCGAGCTGGGCGTGCCCCAGGTAGACGCTGTACGCGAGCAGTCCGCGGCGCCGGGCCTCCGGCTCGGGGAAACCGGCCTCGGCGAAGAGCCGCGCCACATAGGCGACCCGGCGCTCGGTGACCCGGCCGAGCACCGCCGCGACGCGCGGGTCGTCCGCGGTCGCCAGGAGGGTCACCTCCAGCACGTCGTCCGCGGCCGACCCGATCGCCGCGGCGAACAGCAGGCGCAGCCGCCGCTCGGGGTCGGGCTCCGTCTCCAGCTCGGTGATGAGCGCCTCGGTCTGGGTCTCGGCCCAGCGTTCCAGCGCCGCCTCGATCAGCGCGTCCCGGTTGGCGAAGTGCCAGTAGAAGCTGCCCTTGGTGGTGCCGAGACGGGTGGCGAGCGGTTCCACGGCGACCGCGGCGAGCCCGCCCTCGCCCATCGCGAGGAGCGCGGCGTCCGCCCAGTCGTCGGCGCTGAGCCGGGGCTTGCCGGGGGTCTTGCCGGAGGTCTTGCGAGGGGGGCGTTGCACCATGACCGTACGGTTGACCATACGCCACCGTATGGAGGTGCTCCGATGGGCACTGTTCGCAATGTTCACGACCGCATCCTGGCCGCGCCCGCCGAGCGGGTCGGCCCTCTCCTGGACCGGCTCTCCGGCCCCGACGACCCGCTGTTCCCGAGTCCCGCCTGGGCCCCCCTCTGCCTGGACCGGCCGCTCGCCGTCGGCGCCGCCGGCGGACACGGCCCGGTGCGCTACTCGGTCGCCGAGTACGACCCCGGCCGCCGGGTCCGCTTCGCCTTCGACCCGCCCGGCACCGGGTTCCACGAACTCTCCGTGGAGCCGCTCGGCCCCGGCCGCTGCCGCATCCGGCACGTCCTGGAGCAGTCCCTGCCGCCCCGGGAGCGCCTGGGCTGGCTGCTCGCGGTGCGCGCGCTGCATGGCACGGTCATCGAGGAGCTGTTCGACAACGCCGAGCGGGCCGCCACCGGGTCCGTGGCCCGCCCCGTGCGCCGGGGCCGCTACGTCCGCCTGCTCCAGCGGCTCACCTGGGACCGCCCGAGGACCGCCGAGGTGCCCGAGGGGGCCGCCCTGCTGCACGCCGCCTTCCCCGCCACCGACTACACCGACGCCTACGCCCTGGACCTGCGCCCGGGGATGCCGGCCGACGCGGAAGCCTGGGAGGGCACCCTGCCGGGCACCCCGGTGTTCGGCCGTACGGACCACGAGGTCCTGCTCGGCCAGGACGCGGGGCATCTCGACTACCGGGTCTCGGTCCTGGTGGACACGGCGGCCCGGACGGTGACCCTCGGCTCGGTCGTCCGGATCCACAACGGCCGGGGTCGTCTGTACTGGTCGGTGGTCCGCCACGCGCACCCCTTCATGGCCCGCCTGATGCTCCGGCGCACCCATCGGCGGCTGGCCCTGGCGGCCCGCGGCGCGTCTCACTTGGTGAGCCAGGGAATGGACGGCGGGGACAACCCCGTAGTGTTGACGTCGTGACCGTGAACGCTAAGACCAGCGCGAGCGCTGGCAACACCTGGCGAAACCTGCCCGCGGCGCAGCAGCCCGAGTACCCCGACACCGAGGCTCTGCGCGCAGTGATCGCGGACCTCGAGTCGTATCCGCCGCTCGTCTTCGCGGGCGAGTGCGACCAGCTGCGCGCCCGGATGGCGGCCGTCGCCAAGGGAGAGGCGTTCCTCCTCCAGGGCGGCGACTGCGCCGAGGCGTTCGACGCGGTGTCCGCCGACCAGATCCGCAACAAGCTCAAGACCCTGCTCCAGATGGGCGCCGTGCTGACGTACGCCGCCTCGGTGCCGGTCGTGAAGGTCGGCCGCATCGCCGGTCAGTACTCCAAGCCGCGCTCCAAGCCGACCGAGACCCGCGACGGCGTGACGCTGCCGACCTACCGCGGTGACTCCGTCAACGGCTTCGACTTCACCGAGGCCGCCCGCATCCCGGACCCCGAGCGCCTGAAGCGGATGTACAACGCCTCCGCCTCCACGCTCAACCTGGTCCGCGCCTTCACCACCGGCGGCTACGCCGACCTGCGCCAGGTGCACGCCTGGAACCAGGACTTCGTGAAGTCGTCCCCGTCCGGCCAGCGCTACGAGCAGCTCGCCCGCGAGATCGACCAGGCGCTCAACTTCATGCACGCCTGCGGGGCCGACCCGGAGGAGTTCAAGACGGTCGAGTTCTACTCCTCGCACGAGGCGCTGCTGCTGGACTACGAGTCGGCGCTGACCCGCGTGGACTCCCGCACGGGCCGGCTCTACGACGTCTCCGCGCACATGGTGTGGATCGGTGAGCGCACCCGGCAGCTGGACCACGCGCACATCGAGTTCGCCTCGAGGATCCGCAACCCGATCGGCATCAAGCTCGGCCCGACGACGACGGCCGAGGAGGCGCTGCAGTACATCGAGCGCCTGGACCCGGAGCGTGAGCCGGGCCGGCTGACCTTCATCGTCCGCATGGGCGCCGACAAGGTCCGCGACAAGCTCCCGGAGCTGATCGAGAAGGTGACCGCCTCGGGCGCCACGGTGGCCTGGGTGGCCGACCCGATGCACGGCAACACCTTCGAGGCGGCCTCCGGCCACAAGACCCGCCGCTTCGACGACGTGCTCGACGAGGTCAAGGGCTTCTTCGAGGTCCACAAGGCGCTGGGCACCCACCCGGGCGGCATCCATGTCGAGCTCACCGGTGACGATGTCACCGAGTGCGTGGGCGGCGGCGACGAGATCTTCGTCGACGATCTCCACCAGCGCTACGAGACGGCCTGCGACCCCCGCCTGAACCGCAGCCAGTCCCTTGACCTGGCCTTCCTGGTCGCGGAGATGTACAGGGACCAGTAGCCGGTTCGGCTGTTACACAGGAGCACAGTGGGGCGCGGATCACATACGATCCGCGCCCCACGCCACTTTTCGGGTTCCTGTGCGCCGGGTAAGGTTAGGTTAGCCTCACCGACCATGAATCGGGACGGCACCACGTATCGAGCCCGGCGGGAGGTGAACCGCGTGTACGTCTGCAGTTGTTTCGGCATCACCGAGCAGCAGGTGAAGAAGCACGCGGAGGACGGTGCCTGCACCCCCCGCCAGATAGCGTCGGCCTGCAAGGCGGGCACCGACTGCGGTTCGTGCGTACGCCGGATCCAGGCGCTGCTGGGCCGGGGCGCGTGCCCCCGCCGTGAGCTGGCCGACCAGGGCCATCCGGTCCTCGCCGAGCTGGAGCAGTTGGAAGAAGCCGCGTAGCGGCTCCGCTCAGGGGCTCCCGCTCAGCTCGGCTGCTCGATCTGCTGGGCCAGGTAGAGCGCCTCGCCGAGCTTGTCGATCAGCTCCAGCTGGGTGTCCAGGTAGTCGATGTGGTGCTCCTCGTCCTCGAGGATCGACTCGAAGAGATTCGCGGACGTGATGTCGCCCTTGGTGCGCATCACCTCGATCCCGCGCTTGAGGCGGTCGATCGCCTCCACCTCCACCTGCCGGTCCGCCTGGAACATCTCGGTGACCGTCTGGCCGACCCGGACGTGGAACAGCCGCTGGTAGTTGGGCAGACCGTCGAGCATCAGGATGCGCTCGGTGATCTTGTCCGCGTGCTTCATCTCGTCGATGGATTCTTCACGCGTGTACTTGGCGAGCTTGGTCCAGCCCTTGTTGTCCTGGATCCGGTAGTGCAGCCAGTACTGGTTGATCGCCGTCAGCTCGCCGGTGAGCTGCTCATTGAGGAATTCGATGACCTCGGGGTCGCCCTGCATCGCAGAGGCTCCTTCCAAGAGAACGGGGGAACTGGGGGAACTGGCAGGTTGCGCCGCATCCTTGCACCGGTATCGAAGATCGTCCAGTAAGTCTTCACTTAGTAAGTAAGTGCATGCTTAGTTTGAATGTGACCGCTTTGCCTTGTTTGTCGCACAGCTGGTCAAGTGCACTGCCTCGGGTCTGTCAGGATGGATACATGGGTCAGCCGGTGGAGAGCGCATCTGGAGGAGCGGTACAGCCGGAGCTCCCGCCGGGGCAGCGCCTGCAGCGCGGCTGGCCGGTCACCCACTACGGACCGGTCCCCAAGTTCCGCCCCGAGCGCTGGGAGTTCAGGGTCTTCGGCGCCACCGCCGACGGCGAGAAGCGCTGCTGGAGCCATGAGGAGTTCGCGGCCCTGCCGTACACCACCGTGGTGTCCGATCTGCACTGCGTCACCAAGTTCAGCATGCTCGGCGCCGAGTGGGGCGGGATCCCGGCCCGGACCATCCTGGACCTCGCCCCGCCCGCCGACACCGTCACCCATGTGATGGTCTGGGCCGAGTACGGCTTCAGCTCGAACCTCCGCCTGGAGGACTTCGCCGACGAGCGCGCCATCTTCGCGACGCACAAGGACGGCGAACTGCTCACCGCGGAACACGGCTTCCCGCTCCGGCTGGTGGTGCCTCACCTGTACGCCTGGAAGGGCCCCAAGTGGGTCCGGGGCGTGGAGTACATGACCGCCGACCGCCGCGGGTTCTGGGAAGAGCGCGGCTACCACAACATCGGCGACCCGTGGAAGGAACAGCGCTACTCCTACCAGGAGGAGCCGGGGGACGGGCCCGAGCTCTAGGCCCTGCCTAGCGTTCTCCGCTTTCCCGCAGCTTCTTCAGGCGCTCCACGTCCGCCGCGTGCCCCTCCTTGCCGCCGGGCGTCTCGATGATCAGGGGTACGCCCTCGGTGGCCGGGTGGGTCATCAGCGCGCGGAACGGGTCCTCGCCGATATGGCCGGAGCCGATGTTCGCGTGCCGGTCCTTGTGCGCGCCGACCACATCCTTGGAGTCGTTGGCGTGGATCAGCTTCAGCCGTCCCTCGCCGACCGTCTCCACCAGCAGATCAAGGGTCCGGTGCATGCCGTCCGGGCCGGTCAGGTCGTGCCCGGCGGCGAAGATGTGGCAGGTGTCCAGGCAGACACCCAGCTTGGGATGGGCGTCCAGCGCCTCGAAGTACGGCCCGAAGTCCCAGGTGCGGGAGCACAGGGAGGAGCCCTGGCCCGCCGTCGACTCCAGCAGCAGGAACGGATCGTCGTCGTGGGTCAGCTCGTCCAGCAGCGGCAGCAGGTACTCCCGGACCTGCCGCAGTGCCACCGAGCGGTCCCGGCCGCCGGTCGCGCTGCCCGTGTGCACGACCACGCCCAGCGCCCCGATCTCCCGCCCGCGCCGCAGGGAGTGCCGCAGCGACTCCACCGACCGCTCGGCGGTCGCCTCGGTGTGCGAGCCGAAGTTGATCAGGTACGGGGCATGGACGTACGCCGGGATGGACCCCTGCGCGCAGGCCGCGCGGAACTCCTCGTCCTGGCGCGGGTTCCCCGCGGGCGTGGCCCAGCCGCGCGGGTTGGCGACGAAGACCTGCACGGTCTCCGCCTTGAGGTCACGGGCGTAGGCCAGGCCGACGGAGTTCAGCCCGCCGGCCACCGGGACATGGCCGCCGACGGGGTTGCGGAGGTGCGGAACGGTCATCGGTGCGTGCGTCCTGTCAGCGGATCTCGATGGTGATCGTCGAGCCCTTGGGAGCGGTGTCGCCGCCCTCCACGGACTGGCTCTCGACCGTGTCGCCGAACAGCCCCAGCAGCCCGCGGTCCTCGTCGACATCGAAGCCCGCGGCCTCCAGCGCGGCCGTGGCGTCGTCGACGCTGTCGCCGACCACGTCCGGGACCTCGATCATCTCCGGGCCCTTGGACAGCGTCAGCGTCACGGTGTCGCCCGCGACGGCCTGGGTGTCGGCCTGCGGCGTCTGCTCGGCGACCTCGCCCTTGTCGTACTCGGACGAGGTGACCTCCTCCGTGGCGATCCGCACCTTCAGGCCCGCCTCCGTCAGCTCGGCCCTGGCGTCCTCCAGGCTCTCGCCGGTGACGTCCGGAACGTCGACCGGGCGACCCTTGCTGAGCACCAGCGCGACGGCGGAGCCCGAGCGGCGCTCGGTGCCGGCCTCGGGGCTGGTGGAGATCACGGAGCCACGGGCGACGCTCTCGCTGAATTCCCGGGTGACCATGCCCGGCTCCAGACCCGCGCTCTTCAGCAGCTCCTCCGCCTTGTCCAGCCGGTAGCCCTCCAGGTCGGGCACCTCCACGACCTGCGGACCCTTGGAGACGACCAGGTTCACCGCGTCGTTGTGCCGGATACGGCTGCCGACGCCCGGGTCGGTGCTGATGACCCGGCCGCGCTCGACGGTGTCACTGAAGGCGCGCTCGACCGAGCCGACCTCCAGACCGGCATCCCCCAGCCGGTCCTTGGCCTTCGCCTCGGTCTGGGTCAGCAGCGCCGGGACCCGGGTGAACTGGCCGGAGTTGATGTACCAGACGCCCGCGCCGACGCCGAGGACCAGCAGCACGGCGACGACCAGGGCGAACGGGCCGCGCCGGGACGTCCGGCGTCCGGCCGGGGAGGGCGGGAGCGGGGCGGCGGACTCCAGCCGGCTGGTGCGGTGGAACCGGTCCTCGTCCTCGTCGACCGGCAGCGGGCTCGGCACCGTCAGCGAGCGCGGGATCACGCTCGTGCGGTCCTCGGCGCCGTCGTGCTCGGCGGACAGGGCCTGCGGGGGCAGCGCGTCCAGCTGGGCCTCGCTGAGCGTGGCGCGGGCCGCTAGGGCCTCGGAGAGCAGCGCCACCGCGTCGTGCGGGCGGACGTCAGGGGTGCGCGCGGTGGCCGAGGCGACCAGCGCGTCGAGCTCGTACGCCAGGCCGGGCACGGTGGCCGACGGCGGCGGGACGTCCTCGTGCAGATGCTTGTAGAGCACGATCGCGGGGGAGTCCCCGTCGTGCGGCTTCTCGCCGGTCAGCATCTCGTACAGCACGACACCGCACGCGTACACGTCGACACGGGCGTCGGCGGTGCCCGGCTGCTCTATCTGCTCCGGCGCGAGGTAGGAGACGGTGCCGAGGACGGCACCGGTGGTGCTGGTGACCGAGCCCACGGAACGCACGAGCCCGAAGTCGGCGACCTTGACCCGGCCGTCGTCCCCGATCAGCACGTTCTCCGGCTTCATGTCCCGGTGCACGAACCCGGCCCGGTGCGCGGCGCCGAGGGCGGCGAGGACGGGCTCCAGGATGTCCAGGGCGGCACGCGGCTGCAGCGCCCCGCGGTCGCGCAGCACGTCACGCAGGGTGCAGCCGGCGATGTACTCCATGGCGAGATAGACGTACGACCCGTCGGTCCCCTGGTCGAAGACCTGCACGACATTGGGGTGCGCGAGCCGGGCGACCGACTTGGCCTCGCGGATGAACCGCTCCACGAAGGTCCCGTCGGCGGCGAGCCCGGGGTGCATCACCTTCAGCGCGAGCACACGGTCGAGCCGGGTGTCCACGGCCCGGTAGACCGTGGCCATCCCACCGACGGCGATCCGCGCCTCGACGCGGTAGCGTCCGTCGAGCACCTGCCCGACCAGCGGGTCCTGAAGGGTCGTATCCACGCAGGCGAGTGTACGAGCAGCGACTGACACCGCCGGCTCTCCGTCCGGGACAGTGGCGGGACTGAAGCCGACCTGTGACGCAACCCACGGCCGGTCAGAACGCCGGCCGCTCCGGATCCAGCACCGCCCGTCCCGCCGACGGGGAGGACGCCTCGGCGAAGTGCCGCCGGGGAATCCGGCCCGCCCGGTACGCCAGCCGTCCCGCCTCCACCGCGTGGCGCATCGCGTCGGCCATCAGGACCGGCTCCTTCGCCCGCGTCACCGCCGAGGCGAGCATCACACCCGCGCACCCCAGCTCCATCGCCAGCGCCGCGTCCGAGGCCGTACCGGCTCCGGCGTCCAGGATCACCGGCACGCGCGCGTGCTCCACGATCAGCTGGAAGTTGTGCGGGTTGCGGATCCCGAGCCCGGAGCCGATCGGCGAGCCCAGCGGCATGATCGCCGCACAGCCCACGTCCTCCAGCTTCCGCGCCAGCACCGGGTCGTCGTTGGTGTACGGCAGCACCGTGAACCCGTCGTCCACCAGGGTCTCCGCCGCGTCCAGCAGCTCGATCGGGTCCGGCAGCAGGGTCCGCTCGTCGGCGATGACCTCCAGCTTGACCAGATCGGTGCCGAGGGCCTCCCGCGCGAGGCGGGCCGTCAGCACCGCTTCCCCGGCCGTGAAGCACCCCGCCGTGTTCGGCAGCACCCGGATGCCGAGCCGCTCCAGCACCGAGAGCACCGAGCCGTGCACCGAGGCGTCCACCCGCCGCATCGCGACCGTGGTCAGCTCGGTGCCGGACGCGGCCAGCGCCCGCTCCAGCACCTCCAGGGAGGGCGCGCCGCCCGTCCCCATGATCAGCCGGGACGAGAAGGACGTACCGCCGAGGACAAAGGCATCGTCGGCCATGGGTCAGCCTCCTTGGACGGCGGTCAGGACCTCGACCCGGTCCCCCTCGGAGAGGGACGTCGAGGACCACTGCGCGCGCGGGACGACGGTTTCGTTGAGCGCGGCGGCCACTCCGGAG
The DNA here is from genome assembly GCF_053592135.1 of Streptomyces sp. NPDC002784. NCBI lineage: Bacteria > Bacillati > Actinomycetota > Actinomycetes > Kitasatosporales > Streptomycetaceae > Streptomyces > Streptomyces sp. NPDC002784. Next base: position 177,671 of record NZ_JBSFVD010000011.1, read on the forward strand.
GGCGCCGCGGTGAGGGAGTGCACGAGCGTGTCGAGAGCCGTGCCCGGCTCGATCCGCCGACGCTCGCCGTTGACCGAGATGTTCATACGGGCTGCTCCGTGCGTGCGAACCGCTTCGGGCTGAAGGGACGGGCCTCGTCGGTGAGTTCACCGGTGGCCAGGGCGTGTGCGAGGGCGTCCCCGGTGACCGGGGTGAGCAGCACGCCGTTGCGGTAGTGGCCGGTCGCCAGCAGCAGGCCGTCCAGCTCGGTCGGGCCGAGCAGGGGCGCGTTGTCGGGGGACCCGGGACGCAGCCCCGCGCGGGTCTCGGTGAGCGGCAGCTCGGTGATGCCGGGCATCAGCTCGTGCGCGTCGCGCAGCAGCTCGTACACGCCTCCCGCGGTCACCGTCGTGTCCCAGCCCAGCTCCTCACTGGTCGCGCCGACGACCAGCTCGCCGTCGGCCCGCGGCACCAGGTAGACCTGGCTGCCGCGCACCACCGCGCGGACGGTCCGGCTCAGGAACGGCGCCTGCCGCTTCGGCACGGTCAGCCGCAGCACCTGCCCCTTGACGGGCCGTACGGGAGGCAGGACGGCCTCCGGGACGCCCGCCAGCCGCCCGCTGAGGCTGCCGGCCGCCAGGACCACCTGCCCGGCGCCGAGCACGGTGCCGTCGTCCGTCACGCACCCGGCCGCCCGCCCCTGCACCACCGACAGCCGCGTCGCCCACGCCCGGTGGAAGACCACGCCCGCCCGCTCGCAGGCCGTCACCAGCGCCCGCGCCAGGCGCCGAGGGTCGATCTGGTGGTCGCCGTCCACCCGGAGCCCGCCGCGCACGCCCGGCGCGAGCATCGGCTCCAGCCGCCGGCACTCCCGCCCCGACAGCCACTCCGAGTCGAGGCCCGACTCCCGTTGCAGCGCGTGCAGTTCCCGCAGATGCGCCCGGTCGTCGGTGTCCAGCGCGACCGCGAGGGTGCCGCACTGCCGGTACCCGAGGTCCTGTCCGGTGAGGTCGGTCAGCTCGGCCGCGAACGCGGGATAGCGGCGCGCCGAGGCGAGATTCAGGCCGAGCAGCGTCTGCTCGCCGTAGTGCAGTTCCGTGACGGCGGCCAGCATGCCGGCCGCCACCTGGGCGGCGCCGCCGCCCGGCTCGGGGTCCACCACGGCCGTGGCGAACCCGCGCTGTGCGGCCCGCCACGCCGTGACCAGGCCGATGATTCCGCCCCCGAGGACGAGGACGTCTGACGAACGCGTAGGCGACATGGGCGTCCAGCCCCTCCCTTCGCCGGCATGACCCGGATCAGGTTCGTACGGTCGGAGGCCGCCAGCCTCCCTCTCAGCCCGGTGCGTCCGGGCTCCCGCGAGTGCTTGTACGTTGGCCACCCTAACCGCTCGTTCCGCGCCTCTGTAGGGAGCCTCGCCCCATGCCCCGCTCGCTCGACGGCCTCGTCCTCGCCCCTGTCGCCGACCAGGCCCCAGGTCAGGTGGGCACGCGGACCCGCTTCACCTACCACGAGAAGGACGGGGAGATCTGGGCCGATTACGCGGGCGGCGATGTCGTACGCGGGCATCTGGTGGGCACGCGCGCGGGTGACCGGCTGGACTTCCGGTACGTGCAGCTCAAGCGGGACGGGACCACCTCGTCCGGGCACTGCGTGTCGGCGGTCGTGGAGCTGCCCGACGGGCGGGTGCGGCTGGAGGAGAGCTGGGAGTGGGAGTCCCAGCCGGGCCGGGGAACCAGTGTTGTGGAGCAGGTCACGCGGCATGACAGCTGACTGACAGATTGTCAGTTGTCTATGGTGATCAGGTGAGCGAGCAGACGACGACGTCGCAGCGGCGGGTGGTGGTGGTCGGCGCGGGCATGGCCGGCGTGCAGACCGCGGTCGCCCTGCGTGAACAGGGCTTCACGGGCACGGTACGGGTGATCGGAGCCGAGCCCCACCAGCCCTACGACCGGCCCCCGCTGTCCAAGGCCGTCCTGCTCGGCAAGGCCGAGGGATCCGCCTTCGACGTGGACTTCGAGGCACTCGGCATCGAACTCGACCTCGGCCGCGAGGTCCTGGGCGTCCGCCCGGCCGACCACGAGCTGGACACCGCCGCGGGCCCGGTTCCCTACGACGTCCTGGTCGTCGCCACCGGCGCCGAGCCGGTCCGGCTGCCGGGCGCCGAGGGCGTGCCCGGAGTCCATCTGCTGCGCACGCTCGACGACGCCGAGAGGCTGCGGCCCGTACTCGCCCGGCAGCACGACGTCGTGGTCGTCGGCGCGGGCTGGATCGGCGCCGAGTTCGCCACCGCCGCGCGTGAGGCGGGCTGCTCGGTGACGGTCGTGGAGGCCGCGGACCGGCCGCTCGCGGGCGCGCTGCCCGCCGAGGTGGCCGCGCCGATGACCGCCTGGTACGCCGACAGCGGGGCCGATCTGCGCACCCGCGCGCGCGTGGCACGCGTCGAGCCCGGCGCGGTGGTCCTCGACGACGGCTCACTGCTGCCCGCGGGCGCCGTCGTGGTCGGCATCGGCGCCCGCCCCGCCACCGCCTGGCTGGCCGGCTCCGGCGTCGTGCTCGGCGCGCACGGCGAGGTGGTGGCCGACGACCATCTGCGCACCCGGGTGCCCGACGTGTACGCGGTCGGCGACTGCGCCTCCTTCCCCTCCGCCCGCTACGGCGAGCGCCTCCTGGTCCACCACTGGGACAACGCCCTGCAGGGCCCGCGCACGGTCGCCGCCGACATCGTCGGCGAGGCCCCCCTGGTCTACGACCCGGTCCCGTACTTCTGGTCCGAGCAGTTCGGCCGCTTCGTCCAGTACGCCGGCCACCACGCGACGGCCGACACCACCGTGTGGCGCGGCGACCCGGCCGGCCCCGCCTGGACGGTCTGCTGGCTCCGCGAGGGCCGCCTGATCGCCCTGCTCGCGGTCGGCCGGCCCCGGGACCTGGCCCAGGGGCGCCGCCTGATCGAATCGGGCACCCGCATGGACCCGGCCCTGCTGGAGGACCCGGCCAGGCCCCTGAAGAAGGCGACGGCCTAGGCCTCCTGTCCGGACCGTCCCGGCGTCCCGGCTCGGAGCGGCCTGGCTTCCTGATGTCAGTGCGGGATGGCAGGCTTGGTTCCGTGACCGAGATTGACGCAAAGATCGATGCTCTCGTCCCCGCCTGGCTCACCCTCCCCGACATCGCCGAACAGCTCGGCGTCGAGGTGACGCGTGTGCGGCAGCTGGTCAAGGACGGCCAGCTCATCGCCGTACGCCGTGGTGAGAACCGCGCGCTGCACGTCCCCGCCGCCTTCATCGACGGGGCCGAGCAGAAGGTCGTCAAGGGCCTGGCCGGGACCCTGACGCTGCTCCGGGACGACGGCTTCACCGACGAAGAGATGCTGGAGTGGCTCTTCACGCCCGACGAGAGCCTGCCCGGCACCCCCGCACAGGCCCTGAGCGAGAATCGCGGCACGGAGGTGAAGCGCCGCGCCCAGGCGCTCGCCGTCTGAACCGATCAACAGTCCCGGTGTACGGGCCGCGGGGCGCCCGGGGCCCGTACACCACCGAGCACGGGGGAACACGTATGCCCGCCACCGCACGCGACCGCTTCAGCGACGCCCGGCTGTACCTCTGCACGGACGCCCGCAAGCGCCAGGGAGACCTCGCCGAGTTCCTGGACGCGGCCCTGGCGGGCGGGGTCGACATCGTGCAGCTGCGCGACAAGGGCATGGAGGCCGCCGAGGAGCTGGAGCACCTGGCGGTCCTCGCCGACGCCTGCGCGCGCCACGGCAAGCTGCTCGCGGTCAACGACCGCGCGGACGTCGCCCATGCCGCGGGGGCCGACGTCCTCCACCTCGGCCAGGGCGACCTGCCCGTGCCGGCCGCCCGGGCGATCCTCGGCGACGACGTCGTCATCGGCCGCTCCACGCACGCGTGGTCCGAGGCCGGGGCCGCCGCGGTCCAGGAGGGCGTGGACTACTTCTGCACCGGCCCCTGCTGGCCCACGCCGACCAAGCCCGGCCGCCATGCCCCCGGCCTGGAGCTGGTCCGGCAGACCGCCGCCCTCGGCACCGGCCGCCCCTGGTTCGCCATCGGCGGCATCGACCTGGGCAACCTCGACGAGGTGCTCGAAGCGGGCGCCCGCCGGGTCGTCGTCGTCCGGGCGATCACGGAGGCGGACGACCCCGGCGCCGCGGCGGCGGAGTTCGCCAAGCGGCTGCGGCAGGGGTAGCCGCTCCTCCCGGGCCGCCGTCTGTCCACGGACTGGACAACAACCCGACAATTCGGGCAAATATCCGGCATCCGGTTGGGGGACCGTCGCCCCCTGGCTAACCTGCGGGTATGGCCCTCGGCACCGCATCCACCAGGTCGGACCACGCTCGTACCGTGCGCGACATGCTCGCGACCGGCAAGACGACGTACTCGTTCGAGTTCTACGCCCCCAAGACCCCGAAGGGTGAGCGGAACCTGTGGAACGCGCTGCGCCGGGTCGAGGCCGTGGCGCCCGACTTCGTCTCCGTGACCTACGGCGCGGGCGGCACCACCCGGGCCGGCACGGTCAAGGCGACCGAGGCCATCGCCTCCACCACCACGCTCACCCCGATCGCCCACCTCACGGCGGTCGACCACTCGGTGGCGGACCTGCGCAACATCATCGGGCAGTACGCCGACGCCGGGATCCGCAACATGCTCGCGCTGCGCGGCGACCCGCCCGGCGACCCCATGGGCGACTGGGTCCCGCACCCGCAGGGCCTGACCTACGCCGCCGAACTCGTCGAACTGATCAAGGCGTCCGGCGACTTCTGCGTGGGCGTCGCGGCCTTCCCGGCGATGCACCCGCGCTCCGCGGAGTGGGAGACGGACGTCCGGCACTTCGTCGACAAGTGCCGGGCCGGCGCGGACTACGCGATCACCCAGATGTTCTTCGACCCGGAGGACTATCTGCGGCTGCGCGACCGGGTCGACGCGGCCGGCTGCCCGACCCCGATCATCCCCGAGATCATGCCGATCGCCAGCGTGAAGACGCTGGACCGGATCCCGTCCCTCACCAACGCGGCCTTCCCGGCGGCCCTGAAAGAGCGGATCCTCACAGCCAAAGACGATCCGGCCGCTGTACGCTCCATTGGGATCGACTTCGCCACGGAGTTCTGCGCACGGCTGCTGGCCGAGGGAGTGCCGGGTCTGCACTTCATCACGCTGAACAACTCCACGGCGACCCTGGAGATCTACGAGAACCTGGGCCTGCACCATCCTCCGCAGGCCTAGACCGGCCGCACCGGTGTACGACACACTGCGTAACGGCCACTGGGAGAGGGGCGTACATGGGCTGGACGGTCCTCTACATCGCGTTCGGCATCGTCGCGCTGTGGCTGCTCGGTGAGGTGCTGCTGCAGTACAAGGCACGCCTGCGCTGGCGGCTGCTCGCCTTCGTCGGCTTCCTGGGCGTGGTGCTCGGGGTGCTGATCCCGTCCGTGATCGTCATCGGGCTGGGCGCCGCCGCCTTCGCGGTCGGCCAGACCTACGTCACGCTGTCGTTCCGCCGCGGCTTCGCCTCCGGCTGGGCGGTGAACGCTCCGGCGCTGGCCGGCTCCAAGCGCCGCCGCGGCGAGCTGGAGCACCAGGACCCGACCCTGGAGGTCTCCGGCCTCGAAGCGGGCGAGGGCCACTACGGCGACGACGGCGGCTACGGCCGGGACCGCGCCGATTACGGCCAGGACGACTCCTGCGACCGCGACGACGTCTTCACGCCCGCCCGCCCGGCGGGGCCCTCGGCCGCCGAGACCACCGCGATCTACGCGCCGCAGCCCCTGCCCGACGACACCGGCTCCTACGGCGTCTACGGCACCCAGCCGGACCCCTCCTACGCGGCGGCCCAGCCCCAGGACCAGTACGCCACCACGGCCCAGGGCACCGACCAGGGCTACGGCTACGACGGCTACACCGGGTACGACCAGCAGCAGTACGGCTACGACACGACCGGTCAGCAGCAGTACGCCGCCTACTCCGACCCCTACATCGGCACCCAGACCTACGGCGGCGGCTCCTACGACGCGGGCTACGGCCAGCAGTACGGCCAGCAGGACTACGCCCAGGACCAGTACGTCACCGGCACCTACGCCGGCGAGGGCACCCCGCCCGGCGGTGTGTGGGTCCCGCAGCAGCGCAACACCGACGACGCCTACGGCGGTGAACTCCCGCCGGAGCAGCCGTACCCGTACCAGGGCGGCCAGGGGCAGCAGGGCGGGTACGACGAGCAGTACCGCTTCTAGCGGCTTCTAGCGGCCCGCCCCTTTTCGGCGGCCCGTTGTCACTGAGAGCCCCGGAAGTCCGGTCCCTCCACGATCAGTCCGGCGACCAGCGCGCCCGACATGCCCGCGTGCGCCAGGCCGCCGCCGGGATGCGACCAGCCGCCGACACCGAACAGGCCCGGTATCCGGGTGCTGTTGGCCGGGTACAGGAAGTTTCCCTCCGCCGCGGCCAGCGCGGGCGCGGGCACCCCGCCGCCCTCGGCGCCCGTCTCCGCCTCGGTGTGCACCGGGGTACGCACCTCGCGCCACAGCGTCCGCTCGCGCAGTCCCGGTACCGCCCGCTCGGCGGCCTCGGCCATCCGGTCCGCGAAGGAGCCGGCGGCGCCGGGCGCGGCCCAGTCGTACACCGTGCGTGAGGGCACCGTCGCGGTGAGGACCACCGACTCGTGCTCCTCGTCGGGCCGCAGGGCGGGGTCGTCCGGGCGGTCGACGCGGACCGTCGGCCGGGCGGGCGGCTCACCGCGCCCGAGGGCGTCCAACTCGGCCCTGCGGTCCGGGGCGTGCACCACCGTCCGGTGCGCGGCACCCGCCTCGCGCGCCCCGCGCAGCGCCAGGCAGACCACGACCCGGCCAGGGGCGGCCCCCTCGGGCCGGGGCCCGACGTCCGCCGTCCCGTACAGCTGATGGCCGGTCAGGCCCCACGGCCGGGTGCCGACCACGAAATCCGCCTGCGCCACGGTCCCGTCCGCCAGCTCGATCCCTGCCGCCCGGCCGTCCTTCTCCAGTACCCCGGTCACCTCGGCGCCGAAGTGGAACTCGACCTTCCGGGCCAGGCACCGCTCGTGCACCGCGCGCGCCAGCTCCCGGGCACCGCCGAGGACGTACCAGGTGCCGAAGGCGTGCTCCATGTACGGCAGCACGGCCGCGCTCGCCGGGGCGGCCTCGGGATGCAGGCCGTACCCGAGAGCGTGGCTCTCCAGCAGGGCGGTGAGCCGGGGGTCGCGCAGCTCCCAGGCGCCGACCTCGGCGAGGGTGGCGGCCCGGCGGGTGCGCAGCAGACGCTTGTGCGGGACCGCCGGATAGGGCTCGCGCCCGGCCAGCACCTCCCAGTTGGGCCACAGGGGCTCCTCCAGGAGCGGTCTGCGGCTGCGGTCCCAGGTCTCGCGGGCCCGCACCAGGAAGTCGCCCCAGCGCCCGCCCGCGCCCGCGCCGAGCGCCTCGTCCAGGGCCGCGACCACTCCCGCGCGCGAGGCGTTCGGCAGGGACACCTCGGTGCCGTCCGCGAAGACATGCCGCGAGGACGGGTCGACCTGGACCAGCTCGACGCAGTCCTCCAGGGGCTCCTTGCCGGTCTTGACGAACAGATCGCGCCAGACGGCGGGCAGGGTCAGCAGACCGGGGCCGGTGTCGAAGGAGAAGCCGTCCCGCTCGAAGCGGCGCACCGCTCCGCCGTACGTCTCCGTACGCTCGTACACCGCCACCCGGTGGCCCGCGACGGCCAGCCGGGCGGCGGCCGCCATCGCGCCCGTCCCGGCGCCGATCACCGCAATCCGTGCCATGCCAGGGACTTTATCCGCCACCACTGACAGTCACGGCGGCGCAGGCGGGCCGGCCCCTGCCGCCAGCCGTCTCTCCTCCCGCCGCTGGGCCCTGCGCCGCAGGAACCGCCGGATCCGCGAGGCGAGGAAGACCAGCACGGTGAGACCGGTGAGCAGCAGCACACCGGCGATGACCGCGGCCGCCTGCGGGTTGAACATCGCGAAGGTGACGATCCCGGCGACCCCGAGATCCTCGGCGAGGCTCACGATCACGTTGCTGAACGGCTCCGGGGAGGTGTTGACCGCCATCCGCGTCCCGGCCTTGACGGCATGGCTGGCCAGCGCCGAGGAACCGCCGACCAGGCCCGCCGCCACGTCCGACAGCGACCCGCTCTGCCCGGCGAGCAGCGCGCCCACCCAGGCGCCGGCGGCCGGGCGGATCACGGTGTGCACCGTGTCCCACGCCGAGTCGACGTACGGGATCTTGTCGGCGACCGCCTCGCACAGGAACAGCACGCCCGCCGCGATCAGCACCTCGGGGCGCTGGAGCGACTCGGGGACCTCCTCGCTCAGTCCCGTCGCGCCGAACAGGCCGAGGAGCAGCACCACCGCGTACGCGTTGATGCCGCTGGCCCAGCCGCTGGTGAAGACCAGAGGGAGTACCGACACGGACGCGATCGTAACCAGTGGGCGGCGGCCCGGTGTGGGCCCGCGCACGCAGGGCTGAGTACGCGTACCTAGCCGGTGAGATGAGTACGCGCGCGGATGGGCCGCGACCTGCGGGAACGAGACAGTGGAGGCACGGAGAAAGGGACCGGCTCCGGCACCGGCGACACGGGGCGCCGGAACGGAGCCGCCCTGGATCCGCTCCTTCCGCCGGCCCGCGCGTCGGCGGAAGCGAGACACGGGGAACCGGGGGAACGACCGGACGGGGGCCGACGGGGGAACGGGGGAGTACGGCGGAAGCGCCGGTTCGCATGGCACGCGGGGGACGCTGCCACCGCGGACCGGCGCTTCCGTATGCCCGGTTCGGGTCCCCCCGGCGTCGCGGGCCTAGCCCCGGCCGCTGACCCGGCCCTGGAGCAGCCGGGACAGGGCCGCGTGCACGTCGTCCAGGGAGCGCTCCGGCTGGAAGGACTGCCAGTCCAGGGCGGCCACCAGGACCATGCCGACCAGGGCGGCGGCGGTCAGCGGGATGTCGATCTCGTCGCTGAACTCGCCGTTGGCCACGCCGTCGCGCAGCACGCCCTCCACCACGGCGACGACGTCCTGCCGGACCACCATGAGCGTGGACTGCCAGGCCCGGTTGGTGCGCCACAGCTCGGCCACGTAGAGCTGGGTGAAGGCCGGGTAGGCGGCGATGAAGCCGAGCCCCGCGCGGATCATCGCGTCCAGGGCGTCCACCTTGCTGCCGCCGTCCCGGGCCGTGCCCTCGGCCGCCTCCTTCAGGGAGGCGGCGAGCAGGCCCACGCCGTGCCGCAGCAGCTCCTCGAAGAGGACGGACTTGCTCGCGAAGTTGTAGTAGACGGTGCCCTTCGCGACCCCCGCCCGCTCGGCGATCTCGTCCACCGTGGTGGCGGAGAAGCCCTGCTCGGCGATGAGCGTGACGGCGGCCTCGTAGAGCTTCTGCCGGGTGGCCTCACGGCGGGTGCTGCCGCCCGACGCGGCGCTGCTGCTTTCCATGGCCACGATTGTCCCGCGCGCGGTCACAGGGTCAGCTCCGGGTGCAGCCGGTCGAGCGTCCACACCTGGCGGCGGCGGGCCGACAGGGCGGTCAGCGCGAGGGCGCCCGCGGTGAAGGCGACGAGCACCACGCACGCGTGCCAGACCGGTCCCAGGCCGCCGCCCGTGATGAGCCTTCTGAGGGCCTCGACGACATAGCTCATCGGCAGGAAGGGGTGCAGGGCGTTGAAGAAGCCCGGGCTGGTCTGCACGGGGTAGGTGCCGCCCGCGGACGTCAGCTGGAGCATCAGCAGGGCGAGGACGAGGATCCGGCCCGCCGCCCCGAAGCGGGCGTTCAGCCACTGCACGAGGGCCGCGAAGCACGCCGTCACCAGGAACAGGAAGCCCACCGTCCCGGCCGCGCGGGCCATCTGCAGCCCGACCGCCCAGTGCAGCACCGACATCAGGGCCACCGTCTGGGCCACCCCGATCACCACCACCGGAAGCCAGCCCGCCAGCGCGATCCGCCACGCGGAGGCGCCCGCCGCGAGCGCACGCCGGTTCATCGGCGCGATCAGCATGTACGCCACCATCGCGCCCACCCACAGGGACAGCGGGATGAAGTACGGGGCGAATCCGGTGCCGTAGTTCGGCGCCTTGTGCAGGTCCTCGGAGACGAGCCGGACCGGGTCCGACATCACCTCGGTGCGCTCGTCGCGGTCCCGCTCGTCGTAGTCGGGGATCCGCCCGGCGCCGTCGTGCAGCCCGTCCGAGAGGTCCCCGGAGCCGTCGACGAGCTTGTACAGGCCCGCCTTGAGGTCCCCCGCGCCGGTCTTGAGGTCGCCGACGCCCTTGTCCAGGTCGGTGGCCCCGGTGTGGGCGGTGCCGAGGCCGGTGTGGAGCTTGTCGGCACCGGCGGCGACCTTCGCGGCGCCCTCGTTCAGGTCGTTGATCTTGGTGACGGCGTCGTCGAGGTCCTCGGAGAGGCGGGGCGCGCGGTCGGCGAGGGCCTGCGCCTGCTTCTCCAGGGTGGCCAGGTGCTTGTCGAGCTTGTCCAGGTTGCCGTCCTGGTCGCCGATCAGCGTGTTGACGTCGTCGGCGATGCCGGCCACGTCCGCGGCGGCGTCCCGGGCGGTCTTCAGGTCCGCGCAGGCGGTGTCCGGCAGGGCGGCGTCCTCGCAGCGCGCCTTGTGGACGCTCGCGAGGTCGTCGGCGGACGTGCGGGCCTCCTCGGCCGCCGACGGCGCGCGCTCCACCAGGGCGTCGAGGTTGTCGCGGATCGCGCCGGAGGCGTCGGCGACGAGCTGGGCGGTGTCGCCGATGCCCTTCTCGTTGTCCTTCAGGAACGGGCCCACCTTCTCGGCGGCCGTGTTGACCTTGTCGGCGAGCGCCTGGGTGCCCTCGGCGACCTTCTTCGAGCCGTCCTCCAGATCGCCCGCGCCCTGGTCGAGCTTCTTCAGCCCCTTGGCCAGCTTGCCGCTGCCGCTCTTGGCGTCCTTGAGCCCGTCGGCGAGGTCCCGCGAGCCCTTCTCGGCCTTCCCGATGCCGGTCTCCAGCTTGTCGGCACCCTTGGCGGCCTTCACGGTCGCGCCGTGGATGTCGGAGAAGGAGATGTAGATCCGGTCCAGGAAGGACCGCGAGGCCTTGGTCGACGCGGCGTCGCGCACCTCGCTGAAGACCGTCCGGGAGATCTGCCCGACGATGTAGTTGTTGGCGTCGTTGGTGCGCACCTGAAGGGCGCCGGTCTCCGGGGAGTCGCCCGAACTGGACGCGATCCGCCCGCTGAAGTCGGCCGGCAGGGTCAGCGACAGGTAGTACCTGCCGTCCTCCACGCCCGCGCGTGCCTCCTCGGCGCTCACCTCGTGCCAGTCGAAGACCTCGCTCTCGTGCAGGCCCCGCACGATGTCGTCGCCGGCCGTGATCTTCTTCCCGTCGGCCTTCGCGCCCTTGTCGTCGTTGACCAGAGCCACCGGGATCCGGTCCAGACGGCCGTACGGATCCCAGAAGGACCACAGGTACAGGGCGCCGTACAGCAGGGGCAGCACGAGCAGCGCGACCAGGGCGGCACGCGGCAGCTTCCCGCGCCCGAAGCGCCGTATCTCAAGCGCGGCCAGCTTCGGCGAGCGCATCGGCGGGCACCTCCTCCGTCTCGTCCCGGGGCACGGTGGACACCGCGACGGCGTCCTCGGGGGCCTCGCTGCACACCGCCACCACCGTGGTCCCGGCCTGCGCGATCGACCTGAGCAGCGCCCAGACCTCGGCCCGTTCGGCGTCGGAGAGCTTGAGGTCGGTGTCGTCGACGCCGAGCAGCCCCGGCTCACCGATCAGCGCCAGCGCCACGGACAGCCGCAGCGCCTCCACCCGCTCCAGATCGCGTACGGCGGTCCTGGAGCCCTTCGGCAGGGCCTCCCGGTCGAGCCCGGCGGCGGCCAGGGCACGCTCCATCCGCAGCCGGGTCAGCGCGACCCGCTCCGCGCGCGGGCGCAGCAGCCCGCGCAACGGGCCGCCGAACCGCCGCTGGAGCAGCGCCCGCTCGTGCAGATGCTCGGCGACGGTGAGGGCGGGGTCGAGGTCGGTGACGCCCGGGACATGGGCGACCGCGCTGAACCGCCGTACCGCCGACAGCTGCTTCGGCAGCCCGGCCCCGCCCACGGTGGCGGTGCCCTCGGTGGGCTTCATCCGTCCGGTGAGCGCGAGCAGCAGACAGGTGCGCCCGGATCCGGACGGCCCCTCCACCGCGATCAGTGAGCCCGGCTCCGCCTCGAAGGAGACCCAGCGGAACGCCCATCCGCGGGGCCCTTCGAGACCGAGGCCCCGGACCGTGACGCCGACTCCGGCCACGGTTCCCCCACCCCTCTGGTTTTGAACTGACTGGTCAGTGCAAAAACTAGCCCGAACTGTCGATCGAGGCAAAAGCCCAGGTCAGAACGGATTGTCAGTGCCATACCTCACGATGGGCACATACGGCACCCATCGCCGTTACACGACGACAGGAGGTTCGTCATGGCCAGCTACCACGCAGCCGCCGCCCGCCGGCGCCGCGCCACCGGCCCTGCCCCCTCACTGACCGGCCCGGCGAGCGATGTGCACCCCGTGCTCCGCCGGGCCACGGCCCCGCCCGCCGCCCTCGACCTGCTCGCCCAGGCCCGTGCCGGACTCGACGAAGCCGCCGTCCTGGAGACCCCCAATGAGCGCTATGCGACCGCCCACCTCGCCGCCCTGCGCACCGCCGCCGCCGTCCTCGCCGCGCGCGGACGCCCGGAGCCCACGTCCCGACGCCGGGCCCGCATCCGGAGCGCCTGGGAAGTGCTCCCCGAGATAGCGCCCGAGCTCTCCGAATGGAGCGCGCTGTTCGCCTCGGGGGCCCGGCGCCGCGCCCGGGCCGAGGCGGGCATCCAGGGCGCGGCAAGTCGCCGGGACGCCGACGACCTGATACGCGACGTGGCGATGTTCCTGCGCCTCGTCGAGCGGATGCTGGTCCTCCAGCCGGTCCTGCCGCAGCCCCGCCAGGACACCGACCACGAGGAGGGGGAGGCCCCGGGCCACGGCTTTCCGGACGCGGGGTGACGGCACCGCGGTGACCAGGACCGGCACCGGAGGCAATAGGGTGGGACACGCCTGAAGCCGTCCCGCTCCGGTACTCCGGGCCGGTCGGCACCCCGATCGCTCCGCCGTACCAGAGGCGGTGCCGCGCCGAGGAGTCAACAGCCGTGTCGGACCCGATGCGACCCCGCGCCTCTCTCCGTACCGCCGTGGTCTGGGAGGTCCTCAAGGACGCCCTCGACCGCCAGGTCAAGGCCACGGGCCGGGAGGCGCTGGACGTCCTCGACGCCGGCGGCGGCAGCGGCAGGTTCGCCGTGCAGGTCGCCCGCCTCGGCCACCGCGTCACCGTCGTCGACCCCAGCCCCAACGCCCTGTTCGCCCTGGAGCGCCGCGCCGCCGAGGCCGGCGTCGCCGACCGGGTCCAGGGCGTCCAGGGCGACGCCCACGGCCTGCTCGACGTGGTCGAGCGCGGCGGCTACGACGCGGTGCTGTGCCACGGCGTCCTGGAGTACGTCGACGACCCGGCCGAAGGGGTGCGCAACGCCGTGGCCGCCCTGCGTCCCGAGGGCGTCCTCAGCCTGCTCGCGGCCGGGCTCGGCGGCGCCGTCCTCGCCCGCGCCCTCGCCGGTCACTTCACGGAGGCCAAGCAGGCCCTGGAGGACCCGAACGGCCGCTGGGGCGCCGGCGATCCCATGCCGCACCGCTTCACCGTCGAACAGCTCACCGCGCTGGTCGAGGGAGCGGGCCTGCGCGTCGGCGCCGTGCACGGCGTCCGGGTCTTCGCCGACCTCGTGCCCGGCGTCCTGGTGGACACCGAGCCCGGCGCCATGGAGGCGCTGCTGAAGCTGGAGGAGGCGGCGGCCGAGCTGCCCGCGTTCCACTCCGTTGCCACCCAGCTCCATGTGCTCGGCGAGACTCGAGGGACCGTCGAGGCGTGAGCCGGCTCCTGGGGGCGCGCCGCTGATCAGGTACTTGGCTGCACATGGAGTACGCCACAGGCCCCCCGATCGGGCGCTCAGCGCCGTATGATCGAGGGAGACCGCCCGGCATGACGGGTCGGCCTCTGGGGAATGCAGACCTCAGCGGGCCGGGACGTCCATGGCGGGATCCCGGTTGGCCAATTGGCGTAGAGGGGCGGGTTTCACGGGGGCGATTCCCTGCCTATCCTTAAGGGACCCCCCGGGTCGCCCCGGCGACTGCACGATGAGGAGGACTCCGTGCCGCTCTCGGAGCACGAGCAGCGCATGCTCGAGCAGATGGAGCGAGCGCTGTACGCCGAAGATCCCAAGTTCGCGACAGCGCTTGAGGGAAGCGGGCTGCGCACGTACACCCGTCGCCGGGTGTACCAGGCGGTGGCCGGCTTCCTCGTGGGTATCGCGCTCCTCATGGCTGGAATGGTCGCCAAGCAGGTCTGGCTCAGCGTGGTGGGCTTCCTGGTCATGCTGGGCTGTGCGGTTCTCGCGGTGACCGGCTGGCGCAAGGCCCCCAAGCCGGGTGAACAGCCGGCAGGCGGTCCCCAGGCCAGCCCTCAGGGCCGGACCAAGCGCTCCATGATGGACCGTATCGAGCAGCGCTGGCAGCGGCGCCGCGACGAACAGGGCCACTAGCGCTACGACCCGCAGCTCCCGTATGAGGGGGCGACCACCCCAGGGTGGTCGCCCCCTCACGCGCGCTCTCGCGCGGGTCTCAGCCCCGCTGCCCCGAGGGCTTGCCCACCGGCGGCCGGGCCGCGGAGGCCCGCGTCTTGACCCCGGCCCACCATCCGGCCGCCGCCCACACCACACGCACGGTCGAACGCGGCAGGAACAATGCTCGAACCCGGGTGCCCCGGCTGAGCGTGGTCGGCAGGGCGGCGACCACCCGGCGGACGTCCGCCGCGAGCCCCGCCACCGGAGTCGGCCGCGGCGCGTACAGCACCTGCTCCACGGCGTAGGCCACCCGGTGCACCGCGGCCGCGGCCTCCGGGTCGAGGTGTCCCAGCCGGACGATCCGCGCCGCCGCCTTGCGCGGGGTCTGCGATTCGTCCGGCGCGATCCCGTAGTCCCATGCCGTGTCGGTCAGCTCCTGCCAGACCGCCAGGACGTGCGGCGCCGTGTCCGCCTCGCCGCGGCCGTGCGCTCCGAGCCGTACCGCCCGGGTGCGCAGCCGCCACAGCAGCGGCGCGAGCGGGATCAGCAGGGCCGCGAGTCCGGCGAGGGACCAGGCCAGGGCGACGTACCACTTCGGGCCGTCGTCGTCCTTGGCCAGCGCGGCCTGCGGGGCCTCGCCCGCGCACAGCTCGGGGTTGCCGCCCGCCGCGCAGCTCTCGCTCTCCGAGGGCGCCGCGCTGGGGGCCGAGCTAGCCGACCGGGTCGGCCGCCCCACGTCCGGCAGGGTGCTGCCGGGCGCCTCCGTCTGGGTGTACGACGGCACCGAGCCCCGGGTCGGGGTCGGCTCGAAGCGGGTCCAGCCCACGCCCTCGAAGTACAGCTCGGGCCAGGCGTGGGCGTCCTTCAGGCCCACCGACACCGTGTCGTCGCCCTGCGGGGTGCCGGGCGCGAAGCCCACCGCCACCCGGGCGGGTATGCCCAGCGAGCGGGCCATCGCCGCCATCGAGAAGGAGAAGTGGACGCAGAAGCCCTGCTTGTCCCGCAGGAACCGGACGATCGCGGAGGAGCCGCTGCCGACCTGCACCTCGGTGTCGTACTGGAAGCCGCCAGTGACGGCGAAGTACTCCTGGAGCCGGACCGCCTGCTCGTAGGGGCCGGCCGCGCCGTCGGTGACCTCCCGCGCGGTCCGCGCCACCTCCTCCGGCAGCGACGAGGGCAGCTCGGTGAACTCCCGCTTGATGGCCGCCGACGGCTCCGGCGCGTCGGCGAGCTGCTCCGCGGTCGGCTGCACGTCGAGGCTGCGCACCGTGTAGGTCAGCCCGCGGGTGTTCTGGCCGTGGTCGCCGACGAGGGTCATGCCGAGCGGTTCGTAGCGCCAGTTGCCCTCGATGTCCACGCCGCTCGGCGGGTAGGGCATCGGGAGCCAGTCCTGGGCGTACCAGTTCGCGGCCGAGATCCGGGTCTCGATCTCCGCGCGCTCGGTGTCCGGGCCGAGCCCCATGGGGGTGGGGAACTCCCGCGGCACCGAGGTGATGTTCCGCTTGGACGGCTTCCAGGTGGTGCCGTCGAAGTCGTCCAGGGAGACGATCCGCAAGTACATGTTGGACAGGTCGTCGGTGCTGGTGCGCAGGGAGAGGACCTGGCGGTCCTCGTCCACGTTCAGGCTGTCGCGCAGCGACACCAGCGGGTTCACCGCGGAGATGGTGCCGCCGCCCCCGGGCCCGGAGCCCACCCCGGTCCCGGCGCCGTCCAGCAGGCCGCCATTCATCGCGGGCAGCCCGAGCGGCACCACCAGGGCGATGCCGAGGGCCACCACGCCGATCCGCCGCCCGGCGCGCACCGGCGCGACGGCGCCGCCCGGCGTGCGCGGGGTGCCGCCGAAGATCCGGCCCCACTGCGCGAGCCGTTCCCGGCCCTCGGCCAGCAGCAGCATCAGATAGCCGGCCGCCGCGACCAGGAACCACAGCCAGTCGGCGCCGCCGTCGGACAGGCCCGCCGCGACCGAGTACAGCGCGAGCAGCGGCAGCCCGGCCGGGGCCGCGCTGCGGAAGGTCACCGCGAGGATGTCCACCGCGAGCCCGATGACCAGCACACCGCCCACGAGCAGCAGCCGGATGCCGTCGGACAGCGGCGCCGGGATGGCGTACCGCCCGACGTCGTCCGTGCCCGTCTGGAGCAGATCGCCGAAGTGCGCGAAGGCCCCGGGGCCCGGCACCAGCCCGAACAGGGCCTGCTCGCGGGCGAAGGCCAGGGTCAGCAGCAGCAGGGTCACCAGGGCCTGCGCGGCGACGGTCAGCGCCCGGGCCAGCGGCACCCGGCGGGCCGCCATGCCCACGCCGGTCTGCACGGCCAGCAGGAAGAGGGCCTGGAAGAGCCAGGTGGGCTCCTCGACGAGCGGCAGCAGGGCGCAGGCCGCGGCCAGTGTGGCCACGGCGGCGCACAGCGCCAGTCGTGCCCGCCCGCTCATACCGGTCCCTCCCCACCACTCGCGACGACCACGCCCGTGCGCTCACGGTCCGCCTGCCGCCACAGCTCCTCCAGCGAAGCGCCCCGCGGCACGCTCAGGGCCGTCCAGCCCGCCTCGCGCAGCATCCGCAGCCGCTCCCCGCCCTGGTCCGGCGCACCGGCCACGCCGGCCGGTTCCCGCACCCAGGTGTCGCTGTCCAGCAGGAAGGCGACCGCACCCCCGCTGCGCCGGCGCATCCGGGCGGCCACCGCCGCCTGCTCCTCGTCGAGGTCGCCGAAGAACGCCACCAGCAGCCCCTCGTTCCCGCCGCGCAGCACGTCGTAGGCCCGGGACAGGCCGGTGCCGTCGGAGTGGTCGATCAGCGCGAGGGTGTCCATCATCAGCCCGGCCGCGTCCGCCGTCTCCTGGCTGGCACCGGCGAACCCGTCGGCGCCCTCGCCGGGCACCGAGCTGCCGGTGTCCGTCAACAGCCGTACCGAGAAGCCCCGCTCCAGCATGTGTACGAGGACGGAGGCCGCGCCGGACACGGCCCACTCGAACGCCGAGTCCGGGCCCGCGCCCTGGAAGGCCAGGTCCCGGCTGTCCAGCAGCACCGTGCAGCGGGCGCGCTGCGGCTGCTCCTCGCGGCGCACCATCAGCTCGCCGTAGCGGGCGGTGGAGCGCCAGTGCACCCGGCGCAGATCGTCGCCGTAGCGGTAGCCGCGCGGGATCACGTCGTCCTCGCCGGCCAGCGCCAGCGAGCGCTGCCGTCCGTCGCCGTACCCGTTGGCCTCGCCGCTGAGCCGTACCGGGGGGAGCGGCTCCACGCGCGGGATCACCGTGAGGGTGTCGTACGTGGAGAAGGACCGGGTCAGTTCGCACATCCCGAAGGGGTCGCTCAGCCGCAGCTGGAGCGGGCCGAGCGGATAGCGGCCGCGCAGGTCGGAGCGGACGCGGTAGGACACCTCGCGGCGGCCGCCCGCCTCCACCCGGTCCAGCACGAAGCGGGGGCGCGGGCCGAGGACGTAGGGGACCCGGTCCTGGAGCATCAGCAGGCCGGTGGGCAGCCGGGAGACGTTGTCCATCCGCAGATGGACCCGGGCCTCGCTGCCGGCGGGCACGCGCGCGGGGGAGAGCCGGCGGCTGCCGGCGACCCGGTAGCGGGTGCGGTAGAGCACGGTCGCGCAGACCAGGGGCAGCACCGCGAGCAGCAGCCCCACCCGCAGCAGGTCGCTCTGCCCGAGGACGTACGCGCAGACCGCGGCCGCCACCCCGGCGGCCAGGAAGGAGCGGCCGCGGGTGGTCAGACCGGACAGCGCGGTGCGCATCCCGCCCTGCTCATCCCGGTCCGCCTCCGCCTGCCCCGTCCCCCCGGTGCTCATCACAGCCTCCGCGGCGGCTGCTGGGGATACGCCGGGGCGCCGCGGCCGAGGCCGCCGAAGCCGCTCTGCTGCTGCGGGGCGGCGGGCACCGGGGTGCGTTGCAGGATCTCCTGGACGACCTGCTCCGACGTACGGCGGTTGAGCTGTGCCTGGGCGGTGGGCAGCAGCCGGTGGGCCAGCACGGCCACGGCGAGTGCCTGCACATCGTCCGGCAGGGCGTACTCCCGGCCGCTCAGCGCGGCGGACGCCTTCGCCGCGCGCAGCAGATGCAGCGTCGCGCGCGGGGAGGCGCCGAGTCTGAGGTCCGGGTGGGTACGCGTGGCGGCGACCAGGTCCACGGCGTAGCGCCGCACCGCTTCGGCGACATGCACACCGCGGACGGCGTCGATCAGCTTGACGATCTCGTGCGCGTGCGCCACCGGCTGCAGGTCGTCCAGCGGGTTCACCCCGCCGTGGATGTCGAGCATCTCCAGCTCGGCCTCCGGGCTCGGATAGCCGATGGAGACCCGGGCCATGAAGCGGTCGCGCTGGGCCTCGGGCAGCGGGTAGGTGCCCTCCATCTCGACCGGGTTCTGGGTGGCCACCACCATGAAGGGGCTGGGCAGTTCATAGGTCTGCCCGTCGATGGTGACCTGGCGCTCCTCCATGGACTCCAGCAGCGCGGACTGGGTCTTGGGCGAGGCGCGGTTGATCTCGTCGCCGATCACGATCTGCGCGAAGATCGCGCCCGGCTTGAACTCGAAGTCCCGGCGCTGCTGGTCCCAGATGGACACACCCGTGATGTCCGAGGGCAGCAGGTCAGGGGTGAACTGGATACGCCGTACCGAACAGTCGATCGACCGTGCCAGCGCTTTGGCCAGCATTGTCTTGCCGACGCCGGGGACATCCTCGATCAGAAGATGTCCCTCGGCGAGCAGCACGGTCAGCGAAAGCCGTACGACCTCGGGCTTGCCCTCGATCACTCCCTCCACCGAACTGCGGACACGCTCGACGGTGGCGGTCAGATCAGTGAGGCTCGCTCGATCGTCATAGGTCGTCACCCGGCCCTCCTCGGCCCCGTTCTTTCCGGGCCGACGCTCTGCGTGCGGACCGGCCCACCCCGAAACACGGACATCACCCGGGAAAAGTTCCGCGTGACGCCACACCCGCATTCTTGCTGCCGTTACCGTTTCGTGTCACTCGCCTGTGGACAACTGCTCGCGTTATGTCGGTCTTACCGCCTTTTGGACGGCCCCAAGCCGGAAATCAACAGCGAAACGACAGCTTCAGCGGCAGGTTACGCGGGGTCGATCTCGCGCAGCAGGCCGGTTTTCACATCGAAGACGAAGCCGCGCACATCGTCGGTGTGCAGCAGGAACGGCGAGGTCCGCACGCGCCGCATGGACTGCCGTACGTCCTGGTCGACGTCCCGGAAGGACTCCACCGCCCAGACCGGGCGCTGGCCGACCTCCTGCTCCAGGTCGTGCCGGAACTCCTCGGTCAGGGTCTCCAGACCGCAGCCGGTGTGATGGATGAGGACCACGCTGCGGGTGCCGAGGGCCCGCTGGCTGATGGTGAGCGAGCGGATCACGTCGTCCGTGATCACGCCGCCGGCGTTACGGATGGTGTGGCAGTCGCCGACCGCCAGGCCGAGCGAGGGGAACAGGTCGATCCGGGCGTCCATGCAGGCCACCACGGCCACGTTCAGTGCCGGCCGGGCCTCCAGGCCCGGGTCGGTGAACGCGGCGGCGTACCGCTCGTTCGCCTCGACGATGCGATCCGTGACCGTGCCGTCGGCGGCGGTGGCGCCTTGGGGACTCGCGGGAACCGATGCAGAAGTCGTCATACCTATGACGGTACTGGTCACCCCCGGTCCCGTCCCGTTGTGAGAGGGGACAAAGAACGTCAATGAGAGCTGTTGTGAGGTAACCCACAAGGGCCACGCGACCACGCCTGTAGGAGTGAATTCCCCCCTCGTCCCGCTTCGCGCCGACCCCGGGCCGCGACGCGCAGGCCGGTTGATTGACCGCGAGACAGGGTGGACTAAAGTGACGCGAAGCGGGAGGCGAGGCCTCCCCGCTGGACCGAACTTCCCGTAGGACCCGGCGCGCCCGCCGGAGATTCTCCCCACGTGCGCGGCGCGTACGTACGGCTCGGCCTCCTCCCGCTCCCGGCCGGCTGACGCTCCTGGCGCCGGCAGGCCCCCCGTCACCGGGGGAGGGGCGGGGACCCCGCCCGGTGCGTACCGCCACGCCGGACCTGAGAGGGCCCCTTGAGCCAGAGTCGACATGTTCCGGTGATGCTCCAGCGGTGCCTGGACATGTTGGCCCCTGCCCTCCAGGCCCCCGGAGCCGTCGTCGTCGACTGCACCCTCGGCCTCGGCGGCCACAGCGAGGCCCTCCTCCAGCGGTTCCCCGAGGCCCGCCTCGTCGCCCTGGACCGGGACACGGAGGCGCTGCGCCTGTCCGGCGAGCGGCTCGCCCCCTTCGGTGAGCGGGCCACCCTGGTGCACGCCGTGTACGACGAACTGCCCGAGGTGCTGCAGCGGCTCGGCCTCGCGCGCGTGCAGGGCGTCCTGTTCGACCTCGGGGTCTCCTCCATGCAGCTCGACGAGGCCGACCGCGGCTTCGCCTACGCCCAGGACGCCCCCCTGGACATGCGCATGGACCAGACGACCGGCGTCAGCGCCGCCGAGGTCCTCAACACCTACCCCCCCGGGGAACTGGTCCGGATCCTGCGCGCCTACGGCGAGGAGAAGCAGGCCAAGCGGATCGTGTCCGCCATCGTGCGCGAGCGCGAGAAGGAGCCCTTCTCCCGCAGCGCACGGCTCGTGGAGCTGATCCGGGACGCGCTGCCGCAGGCCGCCAAGCGCACCGGCGGCAACCCGGCCAAGCGCACCTTCCAGGCCCTGCGCATCGAGGTCAACGGCGAGCTCTCCGTGCTGGAACGGGCCGTACCGGCCGCCGTGCAGGCCCTCGACGTCGGCGGGCGGATCGCCGTGCTCTCCTACCACTCACTGGAGGACCGGCTGGTCAAGCAGGTCTTCGCGGCCGGCGCCGCCACCACCGCGCCGCCCGGTCTGCCCGTCGTCCCCGAGCGGTACCAGCCGCGGCTCAAGCTGCTCACGCGCGGTGCCGAACTTCCCGCCGAGGAAGAGGTCGCCGAGAACCGCCGGGCGGCACCGGCGCGGCTGCGCGGGGCGGAGCGCATCAGAAAGGACGTCGAGTGAGCCGTACTCACGGGAGGGCGTGTGAGTAGGAAACCCGAACTGAGGGGCAGGGCCGCCCGGCTCGCGCGGCTCTTCCCGACCGGACGGGGGCAGGCCGCCCGTACCCCCTTCGTCCTCCTGGTCGTCCTGCTGCTCGGCGGCGGGCTGATCGGACTGCTGGTGCTGAACTCCGCCCTGAGCGAGGGCGCGTTCCGGCTCGACGACCTCCAGAAGGAGACCAAGAGCCTCACCGACGAGGAACAGGCGCTCCAGCGGGACGTCGACGCCTACTCCGCCCCCGAGGCCCTCCAGCGCCGGGCTCTTGAGCTCGGCATGGTGCCGGGCGGCGACCCCGCCTTCCTCGACCCCGACGGTACGGTCCGGGGCGTCCCCGCTCCGGCCCCCGCCGACGTCCACCAGACGGCCGTACAGGATCCGCTGGTCCTGGCCCCCGAGGCGTTCGCGACCCCGCCCCCGACCCCCACGATCCCCGGCAGGTGACGGAAGAGTGGCCGACTCAGGCAAGCAACCGCCGCGCCGCCGGGTGCCCGGGCCCGCACGGCCCGGCCGCCCGGCCGGCCGACGCGTCCCGGGCCCCGGCGCCCGCCCGGCCCGCCGCCCGGCGCCGTCCCGCCCCGCGGCCCCCCAGACGCTCCGGCTGGGCAGCCCCCGGCCCCGGCTGCGCATGGTCAGCCTGGCGCTGACCCTCGTCCTGATCGCCTTCGTCGTACGCCTCCTCCAGGTCCAGGCCGTGGACGCCGGCACCTACGCCGCCAAGGCCGAGAAGAACCGGTACGTCGGCTACACGCTGGCCGCCGAGCGCGGCGGCATCACCGACCGCAACGGCGTGGCCCTCGCGGCCAGCGTGGACGCGTACGACATCACCGCCGACCCCACGCTGTTCACGCGCAAGGCGCTGAAGGTCGGTGACGGGCCCGAGCAGGCCGCCGCGCTGCTCGCCCCGATCCTCGGCCAGGACCAGGCGGCGCTGACCAAGAAGCTCAAGGCCAAGGGCCAGTACGTCCTGCTGTCCCGGCGGCAGACCCCGCAGGTCTGGCAGCAGATCAAGGACCTCAAGAGCGCGCTCGCCACCAAGGCGGAGACCGACCCCGGCACCGCCAACGTCCTCGCGGGCGTCTTCTCGGTCGCCAGCAGCAAGCGGGTGTACCCCAACGGCGAGCTCGCCGCCGGGATACTGGGCTGGGTCAACTACGACGGCAAGGGCGGCGGCGGCGTCGAGCAGCAGTTCGACGAGGAGCTGGCCGGCAAGGACGGCAAGATCCGCTACGCCCAGTCCGGCGGCCGCCAGGTACCCACCGCCGGTGGCTCCACCGAGACGCCCGCCGTGCCCGGCAGCGACGTCGAGCTCACCATCGACCGCGACATCCAGTGGGCCGCGCAGAACGCGATCAGCGAACAGGTGGAGGAGTCCAAGGCCGACCGCGGCTATGTGATCGTCCAGGACACCAGGACCGGCGAGATCCTCGCCATGGCCAACTCACCCGGCTTCGACCCCAACGACCTCTCCAAGGCCGACGGGGCCTCCCTGCACAACTGGAGCCTGGAGGACGCCTACGAGCCCGGCTCCACGGCCAAGGTGATGTCGATGGCCGCCGTGCTGGAGGAGGGCGTCGCCACCCCGGACACGCATGTCGTCGTGCCCAACCGGCTGCACCGCGGCGACCGGCTCTTCAAGGACGACATCGACCACGAGACCTGGTACCTCACGCTCAACGGCGTGCTCGCCAAGTCCAGCAACATCGGCACCATCCTGGCCACCGGACAGCTCGGCAAGACGCAGCCGGAGTCCAACAAGGTCCTCTACTCCTACCTGCGCAAGTTCGGCCTCGGCAGCTACACCGGGCTCGGCTTCCCCGGCGAGACCAAGGGCATCCTCGCCCCGCCGGAGCAGTGGTCGACCTCGCAGCAGTACACGATTCCTTTCGGCCAGGGCGTCTCCATCAACGCGATGCAGGCGGCCTCCGTCTACTCGACCATCGCCAACGGCGGCGTACGCGTCGAGCCCACCCTGGTGCGCGGCACCAAGGGGGCCGACGGGCGCTTCACCCCCGCCCAGAAGCCCGAGAAGACACGGGTGGTCAGTGCCAGAACCGCGAAGACGCTCGCCCGGATGCTGGAGTCGGTGGTGGACGACCGGGAAGGCACGGGCACCAAGGCCCGCATCGCCGGCTACCGGGTCGCCGGCAAGACCGGTACGGCCAACCGTGTGGATCCGGCCACCGGCAAGTACCGCGGCTACACCTCGTCGTTCGCCGGATTCGCCCCCGCCGACCAGCCGCGGATCACCGTCTACTGCGCCATCCAGAACGCCACCGAGGGCAACTACTTCGGCGGCCAGATCTGCGGACCCGTCTACAAGAAGGTCATGGAGTTCGCCCTGAAGACCCTCCAGGTCCCGCCGACCGGGGCTCCGGCCGCCAAGCTCCCGGTCACCTTCACGCCCTGATCAGCCCCGAGCAGCCAGGAACCACCTCGTGACAACGATCACCCCCGATCCCGGGAACCACGGACCCTCCGCCGCCTCGCTTCGCTCCGAGGCGGGTGGGCCCGGTACGCTCACCGCCGTGCCACACGCTGATCAGTCCCAAATCACCCAGAAGGGCGCACCCGTGACATATCCCGGGCCGCCCAGGCCGGTCCAGGTCTCCGCCGCACCCCTCGCGGAACTCGCCGACCAGCTGGGTGCCGCGCGGCCGGGTCAGGACGCGGAGGTCACGGGCATCACCCATGACTCGCGCGCCGTCCGTCGCGGCGACCTGTACGCCGCTCTGCCGGGCGCCCGGCTGCACGGCGCCGACTTCGTCACCCAGGCCGCGGGCCTCGGCGCGGTCGCCGTGCTCACCGATCCGACCGGCGCCGAACGCGCCGCCGCCACCGGCCTGCCCGTGCTGGTCGTGGACGACCCGCGCGGCCGGATGGGCGAACTGGCGGCCACGATCTACGGCCACCCCGGCCGCGATCTGCTCCAGATCGGCATCACCGGCACCTCCGGCAAGACCACCACCGCCTACCTCGTCGAGGGCGGCCTGAAGACCGCCAGGTCCACCGGCCTGATCGGCACGGTCGAGATGCGCATCGGCGACGAGCGCATCAAGTCCGAGCGCACCACCCCCGAAGCCACCGACCTCCAGGCCCTCTTCGCCGTGATGCGCGAACGCGGTGTCGAGGCGGTCGCCATGGAGGTCTCCAGCCACGCGCTGGTCCTCGGCCGGGTCGACGGCTGCGTCTTCGACATCGCCGTCTTCACCAACCTCAGCCCGGAACACATGGAGTTCCACTCCGACATGGAGGACTACTTCCAGGCCAAGGCGCAGCTGTTCACACCGCGGCGCAGCCGGCTCGGGGTCGTCAACCTCGACGACGAGTACGGCCGCAGGCTCACCAAGGAAGCCACGGTCCCCGTCGTCACCTTCTCCGCCGAGGGCCACCCCGACGCCGACTGGCGCGCCGAGGACGTCCAGGTCGGGCCGATGGACTCGACGTTCACGGTGATCGGCCCGAAGGGCGAGCGGATCAGCGCCCGTTCGCCGCTGGCCGGCCCGTTCAACGTGGCCAACACCCTCGCCTCGATCGCCGCCCTGGCCGTCGCCGGCCTCGCCCCGCAGGCCGCCGCCGACGGCATCTCCGCCGTCCCCGGCGTGCCCGGCCGGCTGGAGCGGGTGGACGCGGGCCAGCCCTATCTCGCGGTCGTCGACTACGCCCACAAGACCGACGCGGTCGAATCCGTGCTGCGGGCCCTGCGCAAGGTGACGAGCGGTCGCCTGCACATCGTGCTCGGCTGCGGCGGCGACCGGGACCGGACCAAGCGGGCGCCGATGGGTGCCGCCGCGGCCCGCCTCGCCGACACCGCCGTACTGACTTCTGACAACCCCCGCTCCGAGGACCCCCTCGCGATCCTCGCGACCATGCTGCAGGGGGCGGCGTCCGTGCCCTCCCACCAGCGCGGCGAGGTCCAGGTCTTCGAGGACCGGGCCGCCGCCATCGCCGCCGCCGTCGCCCGGGCCCGGCCCGGGGACACCGTGCTGATCGCGGGCAAGGGCCACGAGCAGGGCCAGGACATCGCCGGGGTGGTGCGTCCCTTCGACGACCGCCAGGTGCTTCGCGAAGCTATCCAGCAGACCCAGGGATGAACTTGTGATCGCCCTCTCTCTCGCCGAGATCGCAGAAGTCGTCGGCGGGCAGACGTACGACATACCGGATCCGTCGGTACTGGTCACCGGACCGGTCGTCCGGGACTCCCGTGAGGTGGAGCCCGGCAGCCTCTTCGTCGCCTTCGTCGGCGAGCGGGTCGACGGCCACGACTTCGCGGCCCAGGTCGTCGAGGCGGGCGCGGCGGCCGTGCTGGCCTCCCGGCCCGTCGGCGTGCCCGCGATCGTCGTGGACGACGTCCAGAGCGCCCTCGGCGCCCTCGCCCGGCACGTCGTACGACGGCTCGGCGCCACCCTCGTGGCCCTCACCGGGTCCGCGGGCAAGACCAGCACCAAGGACCTGATCGCCCAGGTGCTCCGGCGCAAGGCGCCCACGGTGTTCACGCCCGGCTCGCTCAACAACGAGATCGGGCTGCCGCTGACCGCCCTGTCCGCCACCGAGGAAACCCGCTTCCTCGTCCTGGAGATGGGCGCCCGGGGCATCGGCCACATCCGCTACCTCGCCGAGCTGACGCCCCCGAAGGTCGGCCTCGTGCTCAACGTCGGCACCGCCCACATCGGCGAGTTCGGCGGCCGCGAGCAGATCGCCGTGGCCAAGGGCGAACTGGTGGAGGCACTGCCGCCGGCGGAGGACGGCGGCACCGCGATCCTCAACGCGGACGACCCCTTGGTACGGGCCATGGCCTCCCGTACACAGGCGAAGGTGCTCCTTTTCGGAGAGTGCGACGAAGCGGACGTACGCGCCGAGAACGTGCGAGTCACGGACAGCGGACAGCCCGCCTTCCTGCTTCGCACACCCTCCGGTGCAAGCGAAGTGACCATGCGCCTGTACGGTGAGCACCACGTGTCGAACGCGCTCGCCGCGGCCGCCGTCGCCCACGAGCTGGGCATGTCCGCGGAAGAGATCGCCACCGCGCTCTCCGAGGCGGGCTCCCTCTCCCGCTGGCGGATGGAGGTCACCGAGCGCCCGGACGGCGTGACGATCGTCAACGACGCCTACAACGCGAACCCCGAGTCCATGCGAGCCGCCCTGCGCGCGCTCGCGGCGATGGGCAAGGGGCGTCGTACGTGGGCGGTGCTCGGCAAGATGGCCGAGCTGGGGGACGAGGCGCTCGCCGAGCACGACGCGGTCGGACGGCTCGCCGTCCGGCTCAACGTCAGCAAGCTCGTCGCGGTCGGGGGCAGGGAAGCGTCCTGGCTGCAACTGGGCGCATATAACGAGGGTTCGTGGGGTGAGGAGTCGGTGCACGTGTCCGACGCACAGGCGGCGGTCGACCTGTTGCGCAGCGAGTTGCGCCCAGGGGACGTCGTACTCGTGAAGGCGTCCCGGTCGGTCGGCCTCGAGAGCGTGGCGCAGGCGCTCGCCGAGACCGGTGCCGAGGGTGAGGTTTCCGCCCGATGATGAAGCAGATCCTGTTCGCAGGAGTCATTGGCCTCTTCCTGACGCTGATCGGCACCCCGCTGCTGATCAAACTCCTCGCCCGCAAGGGCTACGGCCAGTACATCCGGGACGACGGCCCGCGCACGCACGGCAGCAAGCGCGGTACGCCGACCATGGGCGGTATCGCCTTCATCCTGGCGACGGTCGCGGCGTACTTCCTGTCGAAGCTCATCACGGGCAAGCCGCCGACCTACTCCGGTGTGCTGGTGCTCGGCCTGATGGTCGGCATGGGCCTGGTCGGCTTCCTGGACGACTACATCAAGATCGTCAAGCGGCGGTCGCTGGGTCTGCGGGCCAAGGCGAAGATGGCCGGACAGCTGCTCGGCGGTATCGCCTTCGCGGTGCTCTCGCTCCAGTTCGCCGACGCCCGCGGCAACACCCCGGCCTCCACGAAGCTTTCGTTCATCACGGACTTCGGCTGGACGATCGGTCCGGTGCTGTTCGTGGTGTGGGCGCTGTTCATGATCCTCGCGATGTCGAACGGCGTGAACCTCACCGACGGTCTGGACGGACTGGCCACCGGCGCCTCCGTGCTGGTCTTCGGCGCCTACACGTTCATCGGCGTCTGGCAGTACCAGGAGTCCTGCGCCAACGCGAACACGCTGACCAACCCCGGCGCCTGTTACGAGGTCCGCGACCCGCTCGACCTCGCCGTGGTCTCCGCCGCGCTGATGGGCGCCTGCCTGGGCTTCCTGTGGTGGAACACCTCGCCGGCCAAGATCTTCATGGGTGACACCGGTTCGCTGGCGCTCGGCGGTGTGCTCGCCGGTCTCGCCATCTGCTCCCGTACCGAGCTGCTGCTCGCCATCCTCGGCGGCCTGTTCGTGCTGATCACCATGTCGGTGGTCATCCAGGTCGGCTCGTTCCGGCTCACCGGCAAGCGGGTCTTCCGGATGGCGCCACTCCAGCACCACTTCGAGCTCAAGGGCTGGTCCGAGGTGCTCGTGGTGGTCCGTTTCTGGATTATCCAGGGCATCTGTGTGATCGTCGGCCTGGGTCTCTTCTACGCGGGATGGGCAGCAGAAAAGTGACCTCCTCGGAGTCCTTCGACTGGCAGGGCAAGCACGTCACCGTCGCCGGGCTCGGCGTCTCCGGCATCCCGGCGGCCAAGGTGCTGCACGGCCTGGGCGCGCGGGTCACCGTCGTCAACGACGGCGACGACGCACGCGCGCGTGAACAGGCCGCGGAGCTGGCGGCGCTGGGCGTCACGGTCCGCCTCGGCGACGGCGCGACCCTGCCCGAGGGCACCGAGCTCATCGTCACCGCCCCCGGCTGGAAGCCGGACAAGCCGCTGTTCACGGCGGCCGCCGCGGCGGGCGTCCCGGTGTGGGGCGACGTCGAACTCGCCTGGCGGCTGCGCGGCCCCGGCGCCGCGCCCTGGCTCGCGGTCACCGGCACCAACGGCAAGACCACGACGGTCCAGATGCTCGCCTCGATCCTGACGGCGGCCGGCCTGCGCACGGCCGCCGTCGGCAACATCGGCGTCTCCCTGCTGGACGCGGTGCTCGGCGACGAGGAGTACGACGTCCTCGCCGTGGAGCTGTCCAGCTACCAGCTCCACTGGGCGCCCTCCCTGCGCGCCCACTCGGCCGCCGTGCTCAACCTCGCCCCGGACCACCTCGACTGGCACGGCTCCATGGAGGCGTACGCCGCCGACAAGGGGCGCATCTACGAGGGCAATCGCGTCGCCTGTGTCTACAACGCCGCGGACAAGGCGACCGAGGACCTGGTGCGCGAGGCGGACGTGGAGGAGGGCTGCCGGGCCATCGGCTTCACGCTCGGCACCCCGGGCCCGTCCCAACTCGGCGTCGTCGAGGGCATCCTGGTCGACCGCGCCTTCGTGGAGAACCGGCAGAAGAACGCCCAGGAGCTCGCCGAGGTCTCCGACGTCACCCCGCCGGCCCCGCACAACATCGCCAACGCCCTTGCGGCGGCGGCCCTCGCGCGCGCCTTCGGCGTGCCCGCCAAGGCCGTACGCGACGGCCTGCGGGCCTTCACCCCGGACGCCCACCGCATCGCGCACGTGGCGGACGTGGACGGCGTCGCGTACATCGACGACTCCAAGGCCACCAACACCCACGCCGCGGAAGCCTCGTTGGCGGCCTACGAGTCGATCGTGTGGATCGCGGGCGGCCTCGCGAAGGGCGCCACCTTCGACGAGCTGGTCACCAAGTCGGCCAAGCGGCTGCGCGGGGTCGTCCTGATCGGCGCCGACCGGGCGCTGATCCGCGAAGCCCTCGCGCGACACGCCCCGGAAGTCCCGGTCGTGGACCTCGACCGGACCGACACTGGGGCGATGCTCGCGGCTGTCCAGGAGGCCCGGCGGCTCGCCACCGCGGGCGACACGGTGCTGCTGGCCCCGGCCTGCGCCTCGATGGACATGTTCGCCAACTACAACAAGCGCGGTGACGCGTTCGCGGCGGCCGTCCGCGAACTCGGAGCCGGCGCCTGACGGCGGGGTCTCGGCCACCTAGGGTGCTTCGGGACCCTTGGAGGGACGGTGACTCGGATGTGGCTCGGGTTCGGTGGGTGCGGGCGAGGAGCCGGTGATGTCCAGTAGCCGTACGGGCCGTCCGCCGGCCCAGCGAGCCGTCCGGGGACCCGCCGCTCCCCGGCCCCCGCGCGAGAACCCCCTCCTGCGGCTCTCCACGCGCGCCAGGAAGGCCTGGGACCGGCCGCTGACGGCGTACTACCTGATCCTCGGCGGCAGTCTGCTGATCACCGTGCTGGGTCTGGTGATGGTCTACTCGGCCTCCCAGATCAAGGCGCTCCAGATGTCGCTGCCCGGCTCGTACTTCTTCCGCAAGCAGCTGCTGGCCGCGCTCATCGGCGCCGGGCTGCTGTTCGCCGCCTCCCGGATGCCGGTCAAGCTGCACCGGGCGCTGGCCTACCCGATCATCGCGGGCGCCGTCTTCCTGATGGCCCTGGTGCAGGTGCCGGGGATAGGAGTCTCGGTCAACGGCAACCAGAACTGGATCTCCGTCGGCGGCCCCTTCCTGCTCCAGCCCAGCGAGTTCGGCAAGCTCGCCCTGGTGCTGTGGGGCGCCGATCTGCTGGCCCGCAAACAGGACAAGAAGCTGCTGACCCAGTGGAAGCACATGCTGGTGCCGCTGGTCCCGGTCGCCTTCATGCTGCTCGGTCTGATCATGCTCGGCGGCGACATGGGTACGGCGATCATCCTGACGGCGATCCTGTTCGGGCTGCTGTGGCTGGCCGGAGCGCCCACCCGGCTGTTCGTGGGGGTGCTGTCGATCGCCGGTCTGCTCGGCCTGATCCTCATCAAGACCAGCCCCAACCGGATGGCCCGCCTGCAGTGCATCGGCGCCACCGACCCGGGCCCGGGGGACAGCTGCTGGCAGGCGGTGCACGGCATCTACGCGCTCGCGTCCGGCGGGATCTTCGGATCCGGGCTCGGTGCGAGTGTGGAGAAATGGGGGCAACTCCCCGAAGCCCACACCGACTTCATCTTCGCCGTCACCGGTGAGGAACTGGGTCTGGCGGGGACGCTGTCGGTGCTCGCCCTCTTCGCGGCTCTAGGCTATGCGGGTATCCGCGTGGCCGGACGCACGGAGGACCCCTTCGTCAGGTATGCCGCGGGAGGCGTGACCACCTGGATCACCGCTCAGGCGGTGATCAACATCGGTGCGGTGCTCGGTCTGCTGCCGATCGCCGGTGTGCCTCTCCCGCTGTTCTCCTACGGAGGATCCGCCCTGCTGCCGACCATGTTCGCCATCGGGCTGCTGATCGCCTTCGCACGCGACGAGCCCGCTGCGCGGGCGGCGCTTTCGATGCGGCAACCCCGCTTTGGTAGAAAGCGGGGTGCCGGGGGCTCTGCTGCGATCAGGGAGCCCCGGAGATGGAACACGATGCGACGGCGCGCCTCGGCGGCGCGTACGTCCGGAGAGCGGTGAATTTCGGTGCATGTCGTACTCGCCGGCGGAGGAACCGCGGGCCACATCGAGCCCGCGCTCGCCCTCGCGGACGCCCTGCGCAGGCAGGACCCGACCGTGGGGATCACGGCCCTGGGCACGGAGCGCGGTCTGGAGACCCAGCTCGTCCCCCAGCGCGGTTACGAGCTGGCGCTGATCCCGGCCGTACCGCTGCCGCGCAAGCCGACCCCCGAGCTGATCACCGTCCCGGGCCGGCTGCGCGGCACGATCAAGGCCGCCGAGCAGATCCTGGAGCGCACCAAGGCGGACTGCGTCGTCGGCTTCGGCGGCTATGTGGCGCTGCCCGGTTACCTCGCCGCCAAGCGGCTCGGAGTGCCGATCGTCATCCACGAGGCGAACGCCCGGCCGGGCCTGGCCAACAAGATCGGCTCGCGGTACGCCGCCCAGGTCGCCGTCTCCACCCCGGACAGCAAGCTGCGCGGCGCCCGCTACATCGGCATCCCGCTGCGCCGCTCCATCGCCACCCTGGACCGGGCCGCCGTACGCCCCGAGGCCCGCGCCGCCTTCGGGCTCGACCCGAACCTGCCGACCCTGCTGGTCACCGGCGGCTCCCAGGGCGCCCGGCGGCTGAACGAGGTCGTCCAGCAGGTCGCGCCCTGGCTGCAGCAGGCCGGGATCCAGATCCTGCACGCGGTCGGCCCGAAGAACGAACTGCCGCAGGTGCACCAGATGCCGGGAATGCCCCCGTACATCCCGGTAAGTTACCTGGACCGGATGGACCTCGCGTACGCGGCGGCCGACATGATGCTCTGCCGCGCGGGCGCGATGACCGTCGCCGAACTCTCCGCCGTCGGGCTCCCGGCCGCCTATGTCCCGCTGCCCATCGGCAACGGCGAACAGCGGCTGAACGCCCAGCCGGTGGTCAAGGCCGGCGGCGGCCTGCTGGTCGACGACGCGGAACTCACGCCCGAGTGGGTGCAGCACAACGTGCTGCCCGTGCTCGCCGACCCGCACCGGCTGTACGAGATGTCCCGCGCCGCCGGTGAGTTCGGCCGCCGGGACGCCGACGACCTGCTCGTCGGCATGGTGTACGAGGCGATCGCCTCGCACCGACGCTAGGACCGCATGACGGAGGGCAGGAAGCGTGGCCGGATCGACGACCGCCGAGCGCGGGGAACGTCAGCAGGAGTCGTCCGGCCCGCCTCCCGCCCGGCGGGTGCGGCCCCCTCGGCTTCGTACGATCATCGTCCTGGCCGTCGCGCTCGTGCTGTTCGGGGCGGGCGGCGCCTGGGTGTTGTACGGGTCGAGCTGGCTGCGCGTGGAGCGGGTGAGCGTGTCGGGGACCCGGGTGCTGACGCCCGCGCAGGTGCGCGAGGCCGCCGACGTCCCGGTCGGATCGCCGTTGGCCTCCGTCGGCACCGACGCCATCGAGGACCGGCTGAAGCGGAAACTGCCGCGCATCGACACGGTCGACGTGGGCCGTTCCTGGCCGCATGGAATCGGGCTGAAAGTGACCGAGCGGACCCCGGTTCTGATTGTGCGAAAGGGCAAGAACTTCATCGAAGTGGACAGGAAAGGTGTCCGCTTCGCCACAGTTTCTGAAGCCCCGAAAGGCGTTCCCGCACTGGAATTGGCGCTCTCCCCGTCCAGTTCCTCCGCCGCCAGCCTGCGCCGCTTCGGGGAGGGCCGGCTCGTGCGCGAGGCGGTGCGGGTCGCCGGCGCCGTTCCGGCCACCGTCGCACGGGACACCCGGACCCTCAAGGTCCGTTCCTACGACGACATCTCGCTGGAGTTGGCCGACGGACGGACCGTCGACTGGGGCAGCGCCGAGAAGGGCGGGGCGAAGGCTCGCACACTCCTGGCTCTGATGAAAGCCTCACCGGATGCGCGGCACTTCGATGTGGGCGTTCCCACCGCCCCTGCGTCATCAGGGAGTTGACGCACATCAGCGCAGGCCAGCACCCTGGTTGGGCACTGCTACGGCTGATCACATAGGGTGAAAAGAAAAACGGGAGGTTCGGCGTGTTCGTTGAACGGGCGCCACTTGTCGACTTAGTGTCCTGTTCAGAAGACTTCAAGGAACGGACACACTGGTAACCCTAAACTTCAACGTTAGGGTTCGGGTCGGCGCTACGGACCGTCCCATTCGGCATCAGTCGTCGGATCGCGGGCAACCGCGAAGCGGCGACACGTAACTCGAGGCGAGAGGCCTTCGACGTGGCAGCACCGCAGAACTACCTCGCAGTCATCAAAGTCATCGGTGTCGGCGGCGGTGGTGTCAATGCCATCAACCGGATGATCGAGGTCGGTCTCAAGGGCGTCGAGTTCATCGCCATCAACACTGACGCACAGGCGCTGTTGATGAGCGACGCCGACGTCAAGCTCGACGTCGGCCGTGAACTCACCCGCGGACTCGGCGCCGGAGCCAACCCGGCCGTCGGCCGCAAGGCCGCCGAGGACCACCGCGAGGAGATCGAGGAGGTCCTCAAGGGGGCCGACATGGTCTTCGTCACGGCCGGTGAAGGCGGCGGCACCGGCACCGGCGGCGCGCCCGTCGTGGCCAACATCGCCCGCTCGCTCGGTGCCCTCACCATCGGCGTGGTCACGCGCCCGTTCACCTTCGAGGGGCGGCGCCGCGCGAACCAGGCCGAGGACGGCATCGCCGAGCTCCGCGAAGAGGTCGACACCCTCATCGTCATCCCGAACGACCGGCTGCTGTCCATCTCGGACCGCCAGGTCTCGGTGCTCGACGCCTTCAAGTCGGCCGACCAGGTCCTGCTCTCCGGTGTCCAGGGCATCACCGACCTCATCACCACGCCCGGTCTGATCAACCTCGACTTCGCCGACGTCAAGTCGGTCATGTCCGAGGCCGGTTCGGCCCTCATGGGCATCGGCTCGGCCCGCGGCGACGACCGCGCGGTGGCCGCGGCCGAGATGGCGATCTCCTCGCCGCTGCTGGAGGCGTCCATCGACGGCGCCCGGGGCGTGCTGCTCTCCATCTCCGGCGGCTCCGACCTCGGCCTGTTCGAGATCAACGAGGCCGCCCAGCTGGTCAGCGAGGCCGCCCACCCCGAGGCCAACATCATCTTCGGCGCGGTGATCGACGACGCCCTCGGCGACGAGGTCCGGGTCACCGTGATCGCGGCCGGCTTCGACGGCGGTCAGCCGCCCTCCAAGCGGGACACCGTCCTCGGCTCGTCCTCGGCCAAGCGCGAGGAGCCCACTCCGGTACGGCAGACCGAGAGCCGTCCGTCCTTCGGCTCGCTCGGCAGCGTCACGCCGAAGGAGGAGCCGGCGCCCGCTCCCGAGCCGGCCGCCGACCTCCCGGCCGCCCCGCCGGTCCCGCCGTCCCGGTCCTACTCGGACAGCGCGGCCGAGGAGCTGGATGTGCCGGACTTCCTGAAGTGATAGGACAGCGCGACACCGTGAGCGGCGCGCACTTCGCCTTCACCGACAGGTGGGGCGGGGTGAGCGCCGTTCCGTACGAGGAGCTCAACCTCGGCGGGGCGGTCGGCGACGACCCCGGCGCCGTACGGACCAATCGCGAGCTGGCGGCCAAGTCGCTCGGACTCGACGCGGGCCGGGTCGTCTGGATGAACCAGGTGCACGGCGACGACGTCGTGGTGGTCGACCGGCCCTGGGGGGACCGGCCGGTGCCGGAGGTCGACGCGATCGTCACCGCCGAGCGGGGTCTGGCCCTCGCCGTTCTCACCGCCGACTGCACCCCGGTGCTGCTCGCCGACCCCGTCGCCAAGGTGGTCGCGGCGGCCCACGCCGGCCGGCCCGGCATGGTCGCCGGAGTCGTCCCCGCCGCGCTACGCGCGATGAC
This sequence comes from Streptomyces sp. NPDC002784, assembly GCF_053592135.1. Lineage (NCBI taxonomy): Bacteria > Bacillati > Actinomycetota > Actinomycetes > Kitasatosporales > Streptomycetaceae > Streptomyces > Streptomyces sp. NPDC002784. The sequence continues at coordinate 212,543 of NZ_JBSFVD010000011.1, forward strand.
GGAACTGGGCGCCGAGCCGTCCCGGATCGTCGCCCGCACCGGGCCCGCCGTCTGCGGCCGGTGCTACGAGGTGCCGGAGGAGATGCGCGCCGAGGTCGCCGCCGTCGAACCGGCGGCGCATGCCGAGACGAGCTGGGGTACGCCCGCGGTGGATGTGACCGCCGGGGTGCACGCGCAGCTCGAACGGCTCGGGGTGCGCGACCGGGAGCGGTCGCCGGTGTGCACGCGGGAGTCGGGCGACCACTTCTCGTACCGCCGCGACCGGACCACGGGCCGGCTCGCGGGCTATGTCTGGCTGGACTGATGGGCATGACGGAACGCAAGGACGAACTTGCCGGGAATCTGGCGAAGGTGGAGGAGCGCATCGCCGCGGCGTGCGCGGCCGCCGGGCGCAAGCGCGAGGAGGTGACCCTGATCGTGGTCACCAAGACCTACCCCGCGAGCGACGTGCGGATCCTGTCGCAGCTCGGTGTGCGCCATGTCGCCGAGAACAAGGACCAGGACGCGGCACCGAAGGCCGCCGAATGCTCGGAACTGCCGCTTACTTGGCATTTCGTGGGGCAGTTGCAGACCAACAAGGTGCGATCGGTGGTCGGTTACGCGGATCTCGTGCAGTCCGTCGACCGTTCCAAGCTGGTGACGGCCCTCTCGAAGGAGGCGGTACGGGCGGAGCGCGAGGTGGGCTGTCTCATCCAGGTCGCGCTCGACGCCGGTGAGCGCGAGCGGGGGGAGCGGGGCGGGGTGGCGCCGGGCGGCGTCGCGGAGTTGGCCGACCTGATCGCCGGGGCGCCGGGGCTGCGGGTCGACGGACTGATGACGGTCGCACCCTTGACCGGGGAGTACGCGGGACGTGAACTGGCGGCGTTCGAGCGGTTGATGGATTTGTCGACCGACCTGCGCCGAGCTCATCCGGCTGCGAACATGGTCTCGGCAGGAATGAGTGCGGACCTCGAACAGGCCGTGGCGGCCGGAGCGACACATGTGCGCGTCGGTACCGCGGTACTCGGAGTCCGCCCGAGGCTCGGGTAACGTCGCCAGGAAGTCGGACCACAGCAGAAAATATGGTCATTACCGCTGAACAGCGGGCGGAACGACCTCGTGGATCGCGGGCACTTGGCAGTCGTCAGCCGATCCACCACAGAGCGGAGGACTCAGAGAATGGCCGGCGCGATGCGCAAGATGGCGGTCTACCTCGGCCTCGTGGAGGACGATGGGTACGACGGCCGCGGTTTTGATCCCGACGACGACTTCGAACCCGAACTCGACCCTGAGCCCGAGCGGGACCACCGACGGCACGAACCGTCGCACCAGCCGCACGGTTCACATCAGTCCCAAAGGGACGAATCGGTACGAGTGGTGCAGCCGTCCGTGCAGCGCGAACCGGTGTCCCACGCCGCTTCGCTGGGCGCGGAATCCGGGCGCCCCGCGCGTATCGCGCCCGTGGCATCCATCACACAAGAACGCCAGAGCCTGGAGAAGAACGCGCCGGTGATCATGCCCAAGGTCGTGTCGGAACGAGAGCCGTACCGGATCACCACGCTTCACCCGCGGACCTACAACGAGGCCCGTACCATCGGGGAACACTTCCGTGAGGGCACCCCGGTGATCATGAATCTGACTGAGATGGATGACACAGACGCGAAGCGACTTGTCGACTTTGCGGCCGGTTTGGTGTTTGGTCTTCACGGCAGCATCGAGCGGGTGACGCAGAAGGTGTTCCTGTTGTCGCCTGCTAACGTCGATGTCACGGCGGAGGACAAGGCCCGTATCGCAGAGGGCGGGTTCTTCAACCAGAGCTGAGACGCACAACCGGATCAGCAGTACAGAGCAACACAACGCAGTACCGCAGCAGCACGGAACATGGGGAGAGGGAAGCAAGGGTCATGAGCGTGGTCCTGGATGTCGTCTATATCGCGCTGATGTGCTTCCTCATCGTGCTGATCTTCCGGTTGGTCATGGACTATGTCTTCCAGTTCGCCCGCTCGTGGCAACCCGGCAAGGCGATGGTGGTCGTTCTGGAGGCCACCTACACTGTCACTGATCCACCGCTCAAGCTTCTGCGGCGGTTCATTCCGCCGCTGCGTCTCGGGGGCGTGGCGCTCGACCTGTCCTTCTTCGTACTGATGATCATCGTCTACATCCTGATCTCGATCGTGAGCCGGCTGTGAGCGATGTGAACTACCGTCTTGCCGAATGCCGACGACTACGTTGAGGTGAAGAGATGCCGTTGACCCCCGAGGACGTGCGGAACAAGCAGTTCACGACCGTCCGCCTCCGAGAAGGCTATGACGAGGACGAGGTCGATGCCTTCCTCGACGAGGTCGAAGCCGAACTGACCCGCCTGCTCCGCGAGAACGAGGACCTGCGCGCCAAGCTGGCCGCGGCCACGCGCGCCGCTGCCCAGAACCAGCAGAACATGCGCAAGCCCCCGGAGCCGCAGGACCAGCAGCAGGGTATGCCTCAGCAGGGTGGCATGCAGCAGCAGGGTGGTATGCAGCAGGGCGGCATGCAGCAGCAGGGCATGCCCCAGCAGGGCGGTATGCCGCAGCAGGGCATGCGCGGCCCGGGCGCCCCGGTGCCGGCCGGCATATCGGGCCCGCCGCAGCAGCAGATGGGCGGCCCCATGGGCGGCCCGCCCCAGCTGCCGAGCGGTGCCCCGCAGCTGCCCGCCGGTCCCGGCGGACAGGGTGGCCCGCAGGGTCCCGGTCCGATGGGCCAGGGTCCCGGTCCCATGGGCCAGCCCCCGATGCAGCAGCAGATGGGCGGTCCGATGGGCGGCCCCATGGGCGGTCCGATGGGCGGCCCCGGTCAGGGCCCCGGCGGCGACAGCGCCGCCCGTGTCCTCTCGCTGGCCCAGCAGACCGCCGACCAGGCGATCGCCGAGGCCCGTTCCGAGGCCAACAAGATCGTCGGCGAGGCGCGTTCGCGTGCCGAGGGTCTTGAGCGTGACGCCCGTGCCAAGGCCGACGCCCTGGAGCGGGACGCGCAGGAGAAGCACCGCGTCGCGATGGGCTCCCTGGAGTCCGCTCGCGCCACGCTGGAGCGCAAGGTCGAGGACCTGCGCGGCTTCGAGCGCGAGTACCGCACCCGGCTGAAGTCCTACCTGGAGTCGCAGCTGCGTCAGCTGGAGACCCAGGCCGACGACTCGCTGGCCCCGCCGCGCACTCCGGCCACCGCCTCGCTGCCGCCGTCCCCGGCGCCGTCGATGGCTCCGGCCGGTGCGAGCGCCCCGTCCTACGGCGGCAACCAGGGCATGGGCGGCGGTCCGGGCCAGGCCGGCCCGTCCTACGGCAGCCAGCAGCAGATGTCCCCCGCGATGACCCAGCCGATGGCTCCGGTCCGTCCGCAGGGTCCGTCCCCGATGGGTCAGGCTCCCTCGCCGATGCGCGGGTTCCTGATCGACGAGGACGACAACTGACGGCCAGTAGTACGCCTCAGGCGTCGGCAGCGTTCAAAGGGGCGAGCCCCGGACTCCGGTCCGGGGCTCGCCCCTTTTACTCGCGTTGACGGCCGGCCGAGGCGCACGACCAAGGGCCCGGCCTCCGCTCGGGAGACCGGGCCCTTGCGTGCCGGTTACGCCTTGCGCAGGCGGAACGTCAGGGACAGCCCCTCGTCGGTGAAGGGGGAGCCGTAGCCGGCGTCCGCCTCGCCCTGGGCGAAGTCCGTCGACAGGACCTCGTCGGCGATGAGGTCCGCGTGCTCCGACAGGGCCGCGACCGTCGCCGGGTCCGTCGCCGTCCAGCGCAGGGCGATCCGGTCGGCCACGTCGAGGCCGCTGTTCTTGCGGGCCTCCTGGATCAGGCGGATCGCGTCACGGGCCAGGCCCGCGCGGCGCAGCTCCTCGGTGATCTCCAGGTCCAGGGCGACCGTCGCGCCCGAGTCGGACGCCACCGACCAGCCCTCGCGCGGGGTCTCGGTGATGATCACCTCGTCCGGGGCGAGGGTGATCGTCTCACCGTCGACCTCGACCGACGCCGTGCCCTCGCGCAGGGCCAGGGAGAGCGCGGCCGCGTCGGCGTTCGCGACGGCCTTCGCCACGTCCTGGACGCGCTTGCCGAACCGCTTGCCCAGGGCCCGGAAGTTGGCCTTCGCGGTCGTGTCCACCAGGCTGCCGCCGACCTCGGAGAGGGACGCCAGCGCCTCGACGTTCAGCTCCTCGGTGATCTGCGTGTGCAGCTCGGGGTTGAGGGCACCGAAGCCGGTCGCCGCGATCAGCGCGCGCCGCAGCGGCTGACGCGTCTTGACCCCCGACTCCGCGCGCGTGGCACGGCCCAGCTCCACGAGCCGGCGGACCAGGACCATCTGCTTCGACAG